>CAYPYW010000001.1:0-110911 GCA_964415365.1 uncultured Actinomycetota bacterium
CGCCGTGGTCTTTCATGGGGTATTACAGGTAAAGAGCGGGAGGATTACAAAGAGCTGTTAAAGAAGTTGGGTCTGGGACTTGAAAATCGTCTTGGTATCAAAGTGGGTCTGCTCTCAGGTGGGCAGAGACAGGCATTAACACTTCTTATGGCCACATTAAAAAGACCAAGACTCCTGCTTCTGGATGAGCATGCGGCGGCACTTGACCCGAGGACTGCGAGAAAAGTACTGGGATTAACCGATAGAATTGTCAAAGAGGGTAATCTAACCACCTTGATGGTAACGCATAACATGCGCGATGCTATAAATCACGGTAACAGGCTGATGATGATGTATGAGGGAAGGATTGTCCTGGATATTAAAGCTAAGGAAAAACAAAAACTTACTATTGAAGATCTATTGGTACGCTTTGAAAATGTTAGCGGTGAAGAGTTTGCAAGTGACAGGGCGCTTTTGTCTTAAAACGGGAAGACAAATTGATGATTAAAATACTTCAGGCAAAAACTCAGGATATGATACAAAAGGCACATAAACTGCGGTTTGAAGTATTTGTAGAGGAGCAAAACGTTCCACCGGAACTTGAAAGTGACGAGTATGATAAAACAGCTACCCATGTCATTGCTATTAACGAAGAGACTGGAGATTGTATTGGCTGTGGCAGACTGGTAATAAAGAATGGGACAGCAAAGATTGGCAGGGTTGCTGTTAAAAAAAGTTATAGAAAAAAAGGTTGTGGTAAAAGAATCTGCCTGAAATTAATAGATATAGCCAGGGAAGTCAACGTAAAGGACATTATTGTAAACTCACAGTTACGGGTTGCAGGCTTTTATAAAAAATTGGGTTTTAAAGAATACGGGAATATTTTTTTAGAAGCAAATATTGAACACATTTCTATGAGACTATCAAAAAAATACTTCTCTTAAGTTAAGATCGAAGTATTTATATGCTGTTAGCTGCTTATCAGTTCAGCTCATTTCATAATCCATGCTGAATTCTAATCGTTATTAAATTGTTTTTTTAGAAATATTCTACTTAGTCTCCTTTAGAGATAGGACTCTAAGGTGATTATTTTCCATCGATTTCATAAATCAGGAAATTGCATCCTGTTTCTATGTCTTTTGAAAAATATTCAGCACGATTTAAGCAATTTTATTTTCAAAATTATCCGTTTATAACATATAATATAAGTAGTATTGCTGATGTATTGATAGATCTTAAAGATTATAATAACACTGAGTAGTGTGTATGAATATTGAGTAATATATATGGAGGTTCAAAGTGGCTGGAAATAAGGATAATAAAGGCCCGGTGGAAAGTTTTGGCGATATGGTGAAAGAATTTGGGGAAGCTATAAGTAAAATTTTCAGCGATCCCGAGCTGAAGAAAAAAGCAAAAGAATTTGCAAAGGGTGCTGAAGATTCTGCAAAGGCTTTTGGAAGAAGGTTTAAGGATGAAGGAGTAAAAGAAAAATTTAAGGATTTTGGTAAGGCTGCCCGGAATTTTGGAAGTAGCGTATCCGATTATTTTAAAGATGATAAGGATAAAGATAAAGGTGGAGATAGAGTTGAAGATATTAGTCAAAAGGAATATGAATGGGAAAAAAGTTTAGATGAGAAAATGAAAAATTTTGGGGAGAAGGCGAAAGAAGCAGGAGAGAAATTTGGCAGGAAGATGGAAAAAGTGGGAGATAAAGCGGATAGTTACTTTAGGGATTCAAGGAGTGGAAGGATAATTGGCTATAGTTTTGCTATAATGTGGAGCATTATATTCCTCGTACTTTTTAATTTTTACTGGTCGTATATAGCTTATTATAATTACTATGACAGTGTATGGCACAGATACCCGCTTCTGACAGGAAATTTTAGCCAGTGGCTGCCTATCGTCTCGGCAGCTCTTATTGCATCTGTAATAGGAAATATTCTACTGATTATCTATGATGGTAATTTATTCCGCCAGATAACTCGTATTGCTCTTGATTTATTTGGTCTGGCAGCAGTAGTTTCACTGCTTGTCATATTCCCATTTGATTTTACAGTATTTCCCCGTGATTTAACTGGAATCTTAAACCCAGTTATTATTGCAGTTCTGGTGTTGATTATTATTGGAATAGGAATAGGGACTATGGTAAGATTGATAAAATTGATTGTTAGTGCGGCAAAAGTCTCTTAAAAGAATTAGCTTTAAAAGGATATAATTTTTATTGATTTTTTGGTATGGAATCTGTAATTGCCTGGTTAACCGAAGATAATAACCCTTATATAAAATATTTAACCCATAAGAATATTTTAGGGAAAAAAGTAAATAAGAAAAGCTCGCCTAAAATCATTGATCATATTGCCGATTACGAAGTAGTGTCTGCTATTCTTGGTATGCAGAACAAAGAAGGCTGGTGGGGTACAGATGCATATTCATTCAATCCTTTATATAAGAATACTTTCTGGCAGCTTTATTTTTTATCTGTAATGGGGATCACCAGAAGGATTGGTGGAATTGATAGAGCAGTCGATCTTGTAGTAAGCCATATTCAAAAAGATGATGGTTCTTTTTCATCAGGTTCCAGGTATTCAGGAAATTTATGTTGTATGGAAGGTATCTCTCTGGAAATGCTTCTTCGTCTCGGGTATGTTGATTATGATTTTACAAAAAAAGCCGTTGATTTTATAAATAATCTGGTATATCGCGAATCCTTCAGATGTAAATACAGGCAAAATCTAAGATGCCCCTGGGGTGCCATAAAAATTCTTAAGGCATATAATTTAATACCCGCCAGATATATTGATGAAAAAATAGAATCCACCAAAAAGAAGGCTCTGGATTTTTTAGTTAAATACGATATTGTTGAAGCCAGTTATCCACGGAAAAAAGAGAGAAGCAATCACTGGTTTATGTTTGGTTATCCAAGAAGTTATCGCAGCGATATTCTGGAATTAGTTTCTGCAGTTATAGATGGTGGGTGTAGCAAGAACAGCCATAATGTTAAGAGAGCACTTGATTATATTTTATCCAAGAGGTTAGCCGATGGGACATGGAGGATGGAGTATTCACTTAATGGTAGAATGCTTGTAGATATAGAAAAAAAGAATAAGCCAAGCAAATGGATTACTTATTTTGCATTAAAAACTCTCTATAAAAGCAAATATTTAGAGAAAAAAGAATGAATAATAAGGCTGGCAGAGTTGGTATTGTAAAATGCAGTGACTACGATAAAGAGAATCTAAAAGAAGCTATTAACAAATGTGTTGACCTTATAGGTGGTTTTGAAAAATTTTTAAATCCCCGGAGTAAAATCATAATAAAACCCAATTTACTTTTACCGGCTGCACCCGAGAAGGCAATAACCACACATCCTTTGTTTATGGAAGCTGTAATTGAAAATATTATTGACATTACGGGCAGCAGTAAGAATATTTTAATTGCTGACAGTTTTGGTCCTGCAACTCCATATAATAAAGCGGGAATGGAGAAAGTTTACAGTACTACAGGTATCCTGGATGTTGCAAAAAGAACAGGATGCAGATTGAATTACTCTACTGAATATGAATGTTTGTCCAACAAGGAAGGCCGGATTCTGAAGAGAATAGAAGTTATAAAACCAGTAATTGAAGCTGATGCAGTAATCAATCTCCCCAAGTTTAAAACCCATAATCTAACGGTTATAAGCGGAGCAATAAAGAATATGTTCGGTGTAGTTCCTGGACTTACCAAGGTGGGGTATCACCTGAGGTTTGACGACTTTGAAAAATTTTCGGGCATGCTTCTGGATATAGTATCTTTTATTAAACCGACTTTAAATATTATGGATGGAATTTGGGGAATAGAGGGAGAGGGGCCTGGCAGGAGAGGAACTCCCAGGAAAATAGGGTTGGTACTGGCCAGTGATGACTCTGTTTCAATGGATATTATTATGAGCAAGATAATGAATATTGATCAGAGATTCAATCCTTTATTGAAGGTTTTAAAAGAATGGAATATTGAATCGTACAAAGGTAATAATATTGAAGTATTAGGAGAAAAACTGTCCGATGTTATAATCTATGATTTCAAGCTTCCTAGAAGTATTGGTCAGAAGAGACTTATCTCAAACAATTTTATAAGCACCTATATTCTGCCACTGGTCAGAAATTCGTTAAATCCTTATATGTATGTAGACTACGATAAGTGTAACTTATGTATGATCTGTAAGAATATTTGTCCCCAGAACTCTATATCATCGAGTAATAACAAGATCAAATTTAATCACAGGACATGTATTAGGTGTTTTTGCTGCAGTGAGATGTGTATGGAAGGAGCTATTGGTATTAAGTATCCGTTCCTGGGAAATTTGATTTCTAATAGACTGGGAATGTCGGGTAAATTGAGTAAGAAAAGAAAAATATCAGGTACCTTTTAAGAAATTATTAATTTCTTTTATAATCTTTTTATTGGTCAGGATTTTACTGGAATGCAATTTGTTAAGCCAGTAGATTTTTGGTTTTCCCAGCTCTGTCCATAACTGCTTTGTTGATTCTTTAGAAAAATAAAAATCAAATTTGGAATTAATCATCAGTACCCTTTCAGGTTTGATTCTGTGAGCAAAAGCCAGAGGATCGCATAAGAAGCACATTTTTGTTGTCACTTTTTTCAAGTCGGGCAGGCTTTTAAGATCCATTCTTATTTTTTCGTGTTTTATTTCTTTAATTTTTTCTAAAAAGATAGGAAAGCCGGAATAGATCTCTCTACATGCTTCTCTAGTTGTCTTATCTTTATATTTCTTTTCTCCGTAAGTACAGTTACCCTTTAAGACAAATCTTAAGATTCCTTTCCAGTGGATTTCTTCCCAATTTCCACCGCCAATTACAAAAATACCCTTGCTTATCCGTTTATCATTGGCCATTGTAATTAACGAAACCATACTCCCCAGGCTTACACCACAGATATAGATTTTTTTAAAAGTAAGAATTTTTGAAAGGATGCTTATTAGTTTTTTAATATCAACCACGCTTTGATGGAAAAATTGAAGAGTTGCCACATCATCAAAATATGTCAATCTCTCACCACTTTTTTCACCCTCTGGAGCTCTGTTTAAGTGGAACGGCAGGTTTACGAAGGCACAGGATAAGTTATTTTTATTCATTTTATCAATGAAGCGATAATAGTTATCCATGCTTCGATTTTTGCTTGAAAATCCATGAATGAGTATTAGAATCCGGTTGTTTTCTGGGTCGGCTGTATTTTTTTTACATTCATCTTTATTCAAAAAAAGCTGGACATTTACTCTATCGTTCACTTTTATTCCTGTTGTGTAAGGTGAATGGTAGGTCAGTATGTATTCTTTGATGCGTGCATTTTTTTGCTCTACTTCTTCTAAATTATAATTAAGTTCTTTATGGTTATAGTGATATAATTCCATAATTTATTATGGCCGGTTGATTATGGCCACAGTTTTAAATAGTTTTTTAATTTGTATTAACTTTTTATTTCGACGTGACTAGCAAATATTAACAAAAGATTTTTTTATTTAAAATATATTAAAAATAATTTTTATAATATGTATAATAGAAATAGCATTAAAAAGTCTTTGTTTCAAGATACAGGAGGATTTTATGAGCAATAACGAATCAGGAACCATAAAAGGTATTTTTATAGGATTTACTCTGGGATTTGTAGCAGGAGCAGTTACAGCACTATTTTTGACCACTAAAACCGGTGAAGAATTAAGGGATGATATAAAAAAAATGGCAAAGGACATAGCGAACAAAGTTGAAGAGAAAGCGAGCAAGATTAAAAATATAACCAAAGATAAATACATTGAAATAATAAATAGTGTTGTATCGGGTTATGAAAAAGTGAAAGACCTTACTGAAAAAGAGATAGAGTTTATAAAGAAAATAATAGCCGAACAAAAAGATATAGCGAAATAATTAAAACTTTTATCTGTGGCTAATTATATTTAAGTCCTTTGTCCCATCATAAAATTTATAATTTCCACTACTATAGGATAATCATTACTTGGAAAGGGTAGTAAAATGGCAAGAGTCAAGGAGACATATCCGGTTCTGGGTATGACCTGTGCCTCATGTGTGAGGAAAATAGAATCAGTACTCGGGAAGACTGAGGGAATAACCGAAGCCGCAGTTAATTTTGCATCGGAGAAAGTAACCATTGAATATGATAATGATAAGATTAATCTGGAAAAGATAGAAAAAATAATAAAGAGCCTGGGTTACGAGCTGGTTACTTGAGTTTACCTTCCTTCACTCTTCTATAGAGCAAATAATTTGGTTATGGAGAAGAAAAATAAACTTAGTCTGGAAGAAAAAAAAGAACTTATAGAAAAACGCATTCAGAAGAAACTTCTACAGAAACTGGCGATAGGAGCTTTTCTTGCTGTGGTTATATTGTTGTTTTCCCTGAATATAATACCTGGGTTTTCTTCACTTTCGATTAAAATAAGATATATCATCATTTTTATTTTGGCATGTCCGGTTCAGATATGGGTGGGTTCCCAATTCTACAGTGGACTGGTTTCGGTTTTCAGGTATAAAACGGCGGATATGAACACCCTTGTTGCTGTTGGAACTCTTTCCGCTTTTATTTACAGCGCTGCTGTAACCTTTTTTCTGGATTATTTCATAAGCATTGGGATTGAGCCGCATATATACTTTGACACTGCGGCGATAATTATCGTCCTGATACTTCTGGGAAGATTTTTTGAAGCGAGATCTAAAGGCAGTGCTTCCAGTGCAATTAGAAAGCTTTTAAAACTGAGAGCATTGAAAGCTACTATAATTAAAAATGGGAGGGAAGAAGAAGTCGATGTAGATGATTTAGTAATAGGCGATATAGTTTTGGTTAAGCCGGGGGAAAAGATACCTGTGGATGGGATGATAACAGAAGGTAGTTCTGCTGTAGATGAATCTATGGTTACCGGAGAATCGATACCGGTAGATAAGGAACCTGGAAATGAGGTGATCGGTTCCACTATAAATCTGACCGGCTTTTTAAAATTCAGGGCAACCAGGGTAGGTAAGGATACATTTCTAAGTCAGATGATAAAACTGGTAGAAGAGGCTCAGGCTTCCAAGGCTCCTATACAGAGGTTAGCGGACAGGGTTGCCAGTTATTTCGTACCTGTAGTTATCCTGATAGCAGTGACCACTTTTATTGTTTGGTTTATATGGGGACCTAAGCCTTCTATAACTTTTGCTCTGGTCAATTTTGTTTCAGTACTTATTATAGCCTGTCCCTGTGCCCTTGGGCTTGCCACACCAACTGCTATAGTTGTTGGTACCGGTAAGGGTGCGGAAAACGGGATATTAATAAAAGATGCTTCCAGCCTGGAGATTGCTCATAAGTTGAATACCATAATATTTGATAAGACCGGAACCCTTACCAGGGGTGAACCAGAAGTAAAAGAAATAATTGTAGATAAGAAAAATTTTGCAGGGACGGATAAGGAGTTACTGCGTATCGCAGCTAGTTCAGAACTTTATTCTGAGCATCCTCTGGGGAAGGCAATGGTAAAGGAAGCAAGGGGTATCGGCTTGAGATTAAATGAACCGCAGGAGTTTAAATCTATAGCCGGTAAAGGTATAAGGGCAAAGGTAAATGGAAAAGAGATCATTAAGGGGAATATGAAATTAATGATAGAAAACAAGATCCCATTGGCTAACCTGGAAGAGACGGGACGTAATATCTCAAAAAGGGGGCTCACTCCTGTATTTATTTCTATTGATAATAAACCTGCCGGAATTATAGCTATTGCAGACAGTTTGAAAAATAATGCCCCGGAGGTTATATCAGGATTGAAAAAGCTGGGGCTGGAAGTGGTGATGATCACCGGTGATAATAGAAACACAGCTCAGGCTATAGGGGAGAAGGCAGGTATTGAAAAGGTGATTTCGGAAGTTCTTCCGGAGCAAAAAGCAGAAGAGATTAAGAAATTTCAGAAAGAAGGTAAAATTGTGGCAATGGTTGGAGATGGTATAAATGATGCTCCTGCACTGGCCCAATCAGATATAGGAATAGCTATTGGAACCGGAACTGACATAGCTCTGGAATCAAGTAAAATTACCCTGGTCAAGGGAAACCTGAAGGGCGTACTTATGGCAATAGTGCTTTCCAGAAATACGGTGAGAGTAATAAGGCAGAATCTGTTCTGGGCATTTTTTTACAATTTGATATTGATCCCGGTAGCAGCAGGAGTACTTTATCCCTTTTTTGGAATACTCATAAGCCCGGTATACGCTGCAGCAGCTATGGCTTTTAGCAGCATTTCTGTAGTAAGCAATTCATTAAGGCTGAGAAGATTATCATTAAAGTAAATAGAAGGATTTACAGTGGGTAAGGGAATTAAAATTATAATAATTGGTGCTGTGGCAGCAGGGACTTCAGCGGCAGTTAAAATAAGAAGACAAAGTGAAGATGCAGAGATTGTAATATATGAAAAGGACAGGTACATATCCTATGGAACATGTGGTCTTCCTTATTTTGTTTCAGGAGAGATAAAGAGAATAGAAAATTTGATTATTAATACTAAAGAACGTTTTGAAAAAAGATTTAACCTTGACGTTAATGTTCTTCATGAAGTAATCAGGATAGAGCCGGAAAAGAATCAAATATATATCAGAGATTTAAAGACCGGCCGGCAGTTTAATGATTGGTATGACAGACTTATTATTGCCACAGGCTCAATTCATATAAAATTAAAATTTGACGGGAAACTTTCAGAAAATACTTTTACTTTAAAAACTATTGACGATGCCATAGTTTTAAAGAAATATATGGATAAACTTGATAAGGAAAATAGGAATGGTAAGAGTGCAGTAATAATAGGTGGTGGATTTATCGGCCTTGAGCTTCTTGATGCATTCTTTAATAGAGGATATGAAGTAAGCATTATCGAAAAGACCTCTCAAATACTCCCTAAGTTTGATAAGGAAATTATCGACTACCTGGATAATTATTTAATAGGAAAGGGAGTGAATTTATACAAGGAAGATGAGGTTATAAATTTAATTAAGGGGAAAGATGGAAGAGTCGTATCTGTGGAGACTCTCAAGGGTAAGGTAATAAAATCTGATATCGTATTTTTAGGAATAGGTACAAAGCCTGATGTAAAATTGGCCCGGGATTGCGGGATAAAAATAGGGGAATCCGGCCTTATAGCTGTTGATGAATTTATGAGAACCAATCTTGAAAATATTTATGCAGCAGGAGATTGTTGTGAATGTGTAAACTTAGTAAGCGGTGCAAAGCACTCTTATAATCTTGCTACTATTGCCGGAAGGCAGGGAAGAATTGCCGGTTGCAATGTTATCGGTGGAAGGGAGAAATTCTCGGGGAGCGTGGTTAATTCAATAATAAAAGTGCTGGATCTGGCTATAGCAAAGGTCGGCTTAAGTTTTAAAGAAGTAGCAGCGTTAGATATCAATAACGATTTTATAGAACTCCACAACCGGTCTCATGCCGGTTACTATCCGGGGTCAGATATGATTCATATGATAATAATTTTTAATAAGAAAACCGGTGATATACTTGGATTTCAAGCTATAGGAAGAAGTGGAGTAGATAAGAGGGTAGATGTTATTTCCACTGCTGTGAAAGGTAATTTAAAGGTCTGGGAACTTATCAATCTGGATTTAGGTTATCACCCGGCTTATGGCTCTGCCAGGGACCCGGTAAATATGATGGGGATGGTAGCAGGAAATTTAAGAGAAGGCGAAATAGATTTTTTAAGTATCGATATGCTGAAAGAAAAAATTAAAAATAAAGAAAACATAACTATTCTGGATGTGAGAACCAGGGAGGAATATGACCGGGGTCATATAGATAACGCTGTGCTGATTCATGTTGATGATCTTAGAGAAAGCATTGACAAGCTGGATGCCGGTAGTGAAATAATAATTTACTGCAGAGTAGGCAGTAGAGCTTATCAAGGGTTTAGAATTCTTAAGAACATGGGATTTAAGAACGTAAAAGTTTTAAATGGTTCATACTTAAGCTGGGTAAGAAAAATTTGATATGAACAGCATCAGAAGTCTTCTAAAAAGACTCCATGTGATTAGTTGCAAATAAGTTACCGGGGTAATATCATTATATTAAAGATTGGTCTAAGAAAGTAAGGGATCCAATGAAGGTTTCAAACCTAACCTGGAAAATTGGTGGGGAAGCTGGTTTTGGAATAATGTCCACTGGAGCAATTTTTTCGAAAATCTTTGCCAAAAAAGGATATTTCGTTGTTGATAATAATGAGTACCCTTCCCTGATAAGGGGTGGACATAACACCTACACCGTCAGAGTGAGTTCTAATGAGATTTCTTCCATTAATAAGGGTGTTAACGTGCTGATTGCGTTGAATGAAGAGACAGCAAGGCTTCATCAGGAAGAAGTGACATATGGGGGATATATTGTTTGCGATGAAAATGATTGCGATATCAGGGATATGAAGAAAGCCAGGAAAGATATTAATTATATTATGGTGCCCTTTTCCAAGATAATTTCAGAATTAGGAGCTCCTAAAGTTATGACTAACAATATTTCACTGGGGGCGTCGGTTGCCCTGTTAAATTATGATCTGGAGATATTAAAAAATGTGATAAAGGATATCTTTAACAGGAAGGGATCTGAAATTGTTGACTTAAATATTAAATCATCTGAATTAGGATATAAATATGTAAAAGAGAAATTAAAAGTAAATGCTTATGAGATGGAAATAGTAAAACCTGTAAGCAGAATGCTGGTAACAGGTAATGATGCAGTTTTTTTAGGAGCGGTAAGAGCCGGCTGTAAATTTTATGCAGCTTATCCTATGACTCCTTCTTCCTCGATATTGCATTCTTTTGCTTCTGCTGAGAGCGACTATAATATCGTAACTAAACATGCAGAGGATGAGATAGCAGTGATCAATATGGCAATAGGTGCTTCTTTTGCAGGTGTAAGGTCAATGGTTGCAACATCAGGAGGTGGTTTTTCACTTATGAATGAAGGAATAAGTAGTGCAGCTATGACCGAGACTCCGATTGTTATTGTATTATGCCAGAGGCCTGCTCCTGCAACCGGTTTGCCCACATGGTCGGAGCAAGGCGATATGCTATTTGCAATTCACTCATCACATGGCGAATTTTTAAGAGTAGTAATGACGCCCGGTGATCCTGAAGAATGTTTTTATCTTACGGGAAAGGCATTTAATCTTGCTGATGAATACCAGATTCCAGTTATTATAATGCTGGATAAGTATTTATCCGAAAGCCATTTTTCATATGAAAAATTTGATTTTAAAAATATAACAGTAGATAGAGGGAAATTACTGACCAGTAGTAAGAGTATAGGTGAAGGTTACAAACGATATCTTAATACCGAAGATGGTATTTCTCCCAGGGTAGTAACCGGAATAGAAGGTGGTATTCATATAGCTAATAGTGATGAACATGATGAACGGGGATATTCTGAAGAAGGTGCCTATAACAGAAAGAATATGGTAGATAAAAGGTTTAGAAAAATAAAAAAATTAGTTGAGGAAATTCCTTCTCCCAAGATTTATGGTCCTACAGATGCCGAAATTACTATTTGGAGCTGTGGTTCCTGTAAAGGGCCGATCTTAGAGGCCATGAATATATTGAATCAAAAAGAAAAGAAAATAAATTTGGTTCACTTTACCTATCTGTATCCGTTTGATGGCGAGTCTATTGAAGGGATTATCAAGGAAAGTAACAAAAACGTAGTGGTAGAGAATAATAAAACATCACAGTTAGCGAAGATTATAATGATGAATACAGGACACAGGATAAAAAATAAAATATTAAAGTATAGTGGAAGGCAGTTTTTGCCTGAAGAAATTGTTAGCGGGATCGAAAAAATAGAATAGCAGTTTGAATCATGGATATAGTGAAAATAGGTGATGAAAGATATGGGTAGAACCAAAGGTAAATCGTTAAAAAAAGGTTACAATTTAAAACCCGGTGATTTTAATACTGAGAGAAAACCTACCTGGTGTCTTGGTTGTGGAAATTATGGAATCTGGAATTCACTCAAAAAGACATTTGTAAAACTGAGTCTTATGCCTTACGAAATCCTGATAGTCTATGGTATTGGATGCTCGGGTAATGGTGCTAATTTTATAAAAACTTATGCGTTTCATGCTTTGCATGGGAGAGTACTCCCTGTAGCCACAGGAGCGAAACTTGCAAACCACAAGCTGAATGTAATAATCATGGGTGGAGATGGAGATGGTGTCGGCATTGGTGGAAACCATTTTATACATACATGCAGGAGAAATATTAATATGACTTATCTCCTGCATGATAATAGAGTTTATGGACTTACCACCGGTCAAACTTCCCCTACCAGCGATAGAGGTTTTAAAACTAAATCAACACCATCCGGGGTACTGGAAAAACCGGTCAATCCTGTTTTATTAGCTCTGGCAAGTGGGGCTACCTATGTAGCAAGGGGCTTTTCAGGGGATACCAAACATCTTTCAGAAATAATGAAGAAAGCTATAAAGCATAGGGGATTTTCTTTTATAGATATTTTGCAGCCGTGTGTGACATTTAATAAGCAAAATACATATGATTTTTATAGAGATAGGATATATAAGTTAGATGAACTTAAAGGTTATAACAGAGGTGACTTAAATGAGGCTATAAAAAGATCTATGGAAGTAGAAAAAATACCGGTAGGAATTTTCTATCAGGTCGGAAGACCGGTATATGAGGATGGTCTAAAGCAAATAGAGAGAAAGCCACTGGTTGATCATATAATAACGGACATAGATATCAACAGGCTGTTAAATAATTATTATTGAAAATTACTATTACCTTATTGTATAGAAATTTATGCATGAGAATCCCGGAAGTGTGTACAAAGAATTTAAAATAGTTGCCATATATGGCAGTCCCAGAAAAAAGGGTAATACGAGCTTACTTCTTGATAATTTTCTAGAGGGTGCAGTTGAAGCTAATGGTCTGTCCGGGAAAGATTTAAAAATTAACAAGATTGTAGTTAGAGATTTAAATATTTCTCCCTGCAGGGGATGTGGTAATTGTTCAAAAACAGGAAAGTGTATTGTAAACGATGATATGCAGCAAGCATATAAAGAATTAATTGAAGCTGATTTTTTGGCAGTCGCGTCTCCTGTCTTTTTTACTACTGTATCCGGATACTTGAAAGCCTTAATTGACAGGTGTCAGAGATTCTGGTCGCTGAAATACGAACACAAAAGAAAGATAATCAAAAAGGACAGAAAAGGCGTTTTTATAAGTACAGCCGGTTCAGCATCCAGGAGTATTTTTGATTGTCCCAGAAAAGTAATCCGTTCTTTCTTTGATGTATTATATGTTGATTATTTATGTGATTTTGTATTTAATAATGTGGATAGTCCGGGTGATATATTAAGAGACAAGGAAGCAATGGAAACTTTATATAAATTTGGTAAAGAAGAAGCTTTTTAGATTGGCAGGGATAACCATGAGAAAAATTTTTTCTATAACTTTAATCGTATTTGCAATTGCAACCTTTCTTATTTTTGCAGGTTGTAAGTCGTCCAGTAACGATTTCACACTAACGGATCTGGGAGGGAATGAATTATCATTATCGGATTTTTATGGGGAAATTTTGGTATTAAATTTCTGGGCAACGTGGTGCCCTCCTTGTAGAGAGGAGATTCCTGATTTTGTTGCGGTTTGTAATAAATATAAAAATAAAGATGTTCAATTTATAGGTATCTCTAATGAAGATATTTCCACTTTAAGAAATTTTGTTGAGGATTACAACATAAGTTATCCTATTTTGGTTGATGATGCAAATGTCATGGAGAAGTGGGGAATACGTGCAATTCCCACTACCTTTGTGTTTGACAGAGATGGGCAGGTTATTTTTAAGAATGTTGGTATGATGACCGGAGAACAATTGGAAAACATTATAGAAGATGCATTGTAAATGTTAGAGATTGGTCTATTTTCTGCTTTTGTTGCTGGGCTGCTGGCATTTATTTCACCCTGTATTTTACCCCTGATCCCGGTTTATATAAGTATGATGTCTGGTAAAGCAGTTTATAAAGACAGCTCTATTAGAATTTCCGAAAGACTTTATTTATTTTTAAATAGCGTATTCTTTGTAGCAGGGTTTTCCGTAGTTTTTATAATCATGGGTTCGACTGCTACTATTATTGGCCGGGCATTGGGGAACTACTCAGGTATTATTGCAAGAATTGGCGGCGTTATAATTATAATCTTTGGACTGCAGTATATGGGTCTTTTCAGGATTCCTTTTCTGAATATAGAAAAAAGGTTTAGCATCCCTTCTTCGTTGAAATCAGGCTATCTGGGTTCTTTTGTGGTAGGAATAATATTTTCTTTTGGATGGATTCCCTGTGTAGGTATGATACTGTCGGGTATATTGCTTTTGGCCAGTCAGATGGGAACTCTGTTTCAGGGAATACTGCTCCTGGCAGTTTTTTCAATAGGCCTGGGTTTGCCTTTTATACTTGCAGGTATATTTATAAGTTTTTTTTCTAATTTCCTGAAAAAAATAAATAAACACCTCAATATAGTATCTATCGTTTCGGGGATCTTTCTTGTGGCTATGGGTATTGTTTTCGTTACGAATTCTATGAATACAGTGGTGGAATTCTTGTCCAGGTATTTGCCATTCTTAAATAAAATTAATTTTTAAATAAATTTTTGCCTTGATTTATGTTAAAATCTTAAATATTTATAATTTTGATTTCAATGCAATAATATCAAATTTAATTTCAGGAGGACGTTTTGTATACAGATCCGGTTGCTTTCAGTATATTTGGATTGGAAATAAGATGGTACGGAATAATAACCGCGCTGGCACTGGTCATAGGTTTTACAGTTGTCTATTTTGTAGCCAAATATAGGGGTCAGAGGGAAGAGGAGGTTTTAAATTTTGCACCGTTTGCAATAGTATTTTCAATTATCGGCGCCAGATTGCTTCATGTTGTAGTAAACTGGTCCTATTATGCCGGGCATCCGCTTTATATTTTCGCTTTTAGAAGAGGTGGACTTGCCATACAGGGAGTAATGCTGGGAGGAATTTTAACTCTTATCGTATTTTGCAAAATAAGAAAGCTTGATTTCTGGCTATGGGCAGATATGCTGGTTCCGGGTCTGATACTGGGACAGGCCATAGGTAGATGGGGCAATTTCTTTAATCAGGAGGCCTTCGGAAAACCAACCAGCCTTCCCTGGGCCATCTATATAGACCCTGCTAACAGACCTTATGATTATGCCAGTTATGAATATTTTCACCCTACATTTTTATATGAATCAATAGCTAACTTTTTATTATTTGCCCTGCTTCTGCTGATGCACAGGTATTATAAAAAGAGACCTGGGAAAATTCCCTATGGATTGATACTGTCCATGTATCTGGGAATATATTCTATTTACAGGACGTTTATCGAATATTACCGCATAGATAGTTCATATTGGGGTCCGGTTAAGGTAGTATATGTAATAGACTTTATTGTACTTATAGCTGCGTTTATTATTGCAAATCATGTGATTAAAAAGTTCAGGGAAAAGAAGCAACTGGAAGAAAATATAGGTGAATAATACAGTAGTCCAAGTAGTCCATGTTTTCCATTCTTTGATAGGATTGGTTTATTGACTGGATATTGGCAGTATTATATATTGTATTTTTGAAAAACCCACAATTTATTTCTTACTGTACATACAGCCGCAATAATTCTGCCGGTAAAGGTTTAGTTTTTTACTTAACTCCATGGTTTTTTTAAAACCGTCCTTTTTCTTTAAGTCTGCCTGGTAAAAACTAATTCCTCTTGCAGACGCAAGTTCAAGTCCTATCGAATTTATGACTCTGTGATCTTTATGAGGACTTATGGTTAAGGTGGTTCCAAATAAATCAAAGCCCCATCTCTCTGCCATTTGAGCTGTTCTGTCCAGGCGTATTCTGAAACATAGACTGCATCTGCTACCGCCTTCTGGCTCGTCTTTCAAGTCTGCGGTTAACTTAAGCCATTTTTTTGCCTCATATTTTCCGGTTATAAGAGGAATGGAATACTTTCTCGAAATGATTTCTACGCTCTCAAGTCTTTTAATATATTCTTTTTTTGGATGTATATTAGGGTTGTAACAGAAAAAGGTTACATCGAAATCTTTTTTTAACAGAAAATAAGGGTAAAAGGCACAGATTCCACAGCAAACATGAAGCAGAATTCTGGGTTTCAAAGTTGAATATTTCGGCATTTTATTTATAATATAGTTCTATTTTGGTAATTTTATTTTCATTAAGTATATTAATAAAAGCATTCAAAAGTATCAAAGGTCTTTTTTTATGAATTATAATTTTTTGAAAGTAGAAAAACTTAAGAAATTTGAGGAAATAGATACCCTTATAACCCGTAGACTGAAAATTCCTGATTCTGTAGAAAGGGTGGTTGAAAAGATATTGAAGGAAATAGAGGTAAATGGAGATAGGGCAATCTTAAAGTTCTGCAGACAATTTGACCTTTTTGATGCTAAAAATATTAATGATATCAGAGTGACAGATAAAGAAATTAAATCTACTTCAGTAAATGTCAGAAAAGAGTTTCCAAAGCTGGTAGAAGCATTGGAAGTGAGTTATAAAAATATTGAAAAATATCACACTGTTCAATTTAAAAAGGAAACAGTTTCATGGTTCATAAAACCCGATAAGGGTAAAGAAGTTGGGCAGGTTTTGCATCCCATGGACAGAGTGGGCGTATATATACCGGGAGGAAGATATGCATATCCCTCTTCTGTACTTATGACTGTAATTCCGGCAGTGATAGCGAAAGTGAAGGAAATTGTCGTATGTACCCCGCCTCGATCAGATGGCAGTTTAAACCAGGTTTTATTATATCTCTTTGGGAAACTAAAAATTAAAGAAGTTTATAAAATTGGCGGGGCACAGGCTATAGCAGCTCTTGCCTATGGTTCGGAAAGTATTAAAAAAGTGGATAAGATTGTAGGACCTGGAAATATATATGTCACTGCAGCCAAAAAAAAGGTATTTGGCGATGTGGGGATCGATAACCTGGCTGGCCCAAGCGATATAACCGTATTAGCGGACGATTCTGCAAGTCCTCTTTTTATTGCTGCTGATCTGATTTCGCAGGCCGAACATGATCCAGATTCCAGGAGTATACTGTTAACTGCCAGTTTTGATATGGCGGGGAGAATTATTGAAAAAATTTACAGGCATCTTGATACACTTGTAAAGGAATATGGAGATAGAGTAAATACCGGAGTAATTCTAAAATCGTTGAAGAAAAATTGCAGGATCATTTACAGTAAAGAGGAAAAGTGGCTGATTGAAATTTGTAATATTATAGCACCGGAGCATCTGGAAATAATGGTAAAGGATGCAAAGAAAGTTTTGAAAAAAATCAAGAATGCAGGGTCTGTATTTATAGGAGAGTATTCGCCGGTGGCAGTTGGTGATTATATAGGGGGTGCAAATCATGTTATCCCTACAGGTGGCAATGCAAGATTTTCTTCACCATTGGGTGTCTGTGATTTTTTAAAAAGGAGCAGCGTTACTTTTTACAGTGAGAATGCCTTGAAGAGGGAAAAAGGATTTATTGAGACAATATCAGAATTTGAAAAATTATTTGCCCACCAGGACTCTGTGAAAGTAAGATTTAGAAAATAGTGAGGGAAGGATGAGTATAAAAATCAAGGAATGGATTTCAAAAATGCCGGAATATATTCCAGGTAAGACTATAGAGGAAATCAAAAAAGAATATAGATTAGATAAAGTTTATAAATTAGCCTCTAATGAGAATTTATTTGGACCAAATCCTGAAGTTTTGGAAAAGATTTGTAAGGACTTGAGTAATATCAAATACTACCCTGATAGTGAATGCATCGAAATAAGGCGAAAGCTTGCCGGGAAGTACGATATAAGCATTGATTCTATAATTATGGGGAATGGTACAGACCAGATTATTGAGATGGTCTGTGATAGCTTTATCGAACCAGGAGATAATATTATTATCACTGATCCTACTTTTTTAATTTACGAGAAATCAACTCTAAAATGTAGTGGGACAGTGATTAAAGTTCCTTTAAAGGGATTCAGACAGGATGTAGAAACGTTAGTAAACTCTATAAATGACAGAACAAAAATATTATTCCTGACCAATCCTCACAATCCAACCGGTACAAATATCAATCGTGAAGAATTTGATTACGTTGTAGAAAATATTAAAGAAGATATAATTCTGGTTCTGGATGAAGCTTACTGCGAGTATATGCCGGATGAAGAAAGGATTGATACCGTAGAATACCTCTCTAAGTATAATAATCTTGTAATTTTAAAGACATTCTCAAAGGTTTACGGACTGGCAGGATTAAGAATAGGGTATGGGATGTCTGACAGGTCAGTTATTTCCGCATTAAACAAGGTAAGACTTCCATTTAATGTAAATTCTATTGCGCAAGAGGCTGCTGTGACTGCGTTGGAAAATGAATTTTATGTCAATGAAATTAGAGACAGGATAGAAAAAGAAAAGAATAATTTTTATAATGTTTTAATGAAAAATGAAATAAGCTTTATTAAGTCGTATGCAAATTTTATTTTGATTAAAACTGGTGAAAATAGTGATGTGATTGTGGAGGAACTGCTTAAAAGTGGATTCATAGTGAGGCCGGGAAAAAATCTGGGGATACCCGGATATATCAGGGTTACTGTAGCTCTGCCGGAGACAAATGTTAAGTTCTTAACAGCTTTTATAGAAATATTTAACAATATATATGAAAAGGAAAAGGTATAAAAATGGAAACAGTAGTTACTGGTAACGGAACTGAAGTCAGGTTTGGATTGGATCTTCCCACGGTTATTATAGCTGAAAGAATTAATCCTACCGGAAGAAAATCCCTGGCAGAGGAATTAAAACTGGGTAAATTTGATATTGTCAGAGAAGATGCCATAAGGCAAACTGAGGCAGGTGCTCACATAATTGATATCAATGTAGGGGCGGTTGGCGTGGATGAAGTTGAGATGCTGCCGAAGGCAGTTAAGATAGTCATGGAAGTGACTAATCAACCTCTCTGTCTGGATTCTGCAAATCCAAAAGCGCTGAAAGCGGCTCTGGAGGTTTATCCATATAAAGCCATTATCAATTCGGTAAATGGCGAAGAAAGATCACTGGAAGAAATTTTACCCATGGTGAAAGATAGCGGAAGTGCCGTTATATGCCTCACAATGGATGATAATGGTATTCCGGATAATGTTGAAAAAAGATTTGAAATCGCAAAAAAAATAATAAATAGAGCAGAATCTGTAGGAATAAAAAGAGAAGACCTGGTATTCGATTGTCTGGTTTTGGCCAATGCTACGAATTCTAATGCAGGTAAAGTTACATTGGAAACTCAACGGAGAATCACAAAAGAATTTGGGGTAGCGATTACTGGTGGCTACTCTAATATTAGTTTTGGAATGCCAAACAGGGACCTGCTTAATATTCATTTTATAACCATGGGTATTATAAATGGTTTATGTGCTCCTATTACCGATCCGTTAACAAGCGGTCTTTTGGAAGCAATGAAAGCGGCAGATTTCCTGGCTGGCAGAGATCCATATGGTATGAACTATATATCTTACTATAGAAAGTAATTGTTTTTTATTTTATAATTAGTCAATCATTAATTAAGATAGGAGAAAAAAATGGCAAAGGTTGTTCTAAAAAACCTAACCAAGAAATTTGATGAAGTGATAGCTGTAAATGAGATGAACAATGTTATTGAAGACAGAGAATTCGTGGTATTGGTAGGACCTTCGGGTTGTGGAAAAACTACCACACTGCGTATGATCGCAGGATTAGAAGAGATAACGGAAGGTGAAATTTACATCGGAGACAGGCTAGTGAATGGCGTTGCCCCGAAGGACAGGGACATAGCCATGGTTTTTCAGAATTACGCTCTCTATCCTCATTTCGATGTCTACAATAACATGGCATTTGCACTGAAGCTACGAAAGACCCCCAAGCTGGAAATCGAAAAAAGAGTAAGAGAGGCAGCAAAAATACTAAAGATCGAGGAGCTACTTAAAAGAAAACCCAAGCAACTTTCAGGTGGACAGAGACAGAGAGTGGCTTTGGGTAGAGCAATCGTGAGAGATCCTAAAGTGTTTTTAATGGATGAACCGTTATCCAACCTTGATGCAAAACTTAGAGTTCAGATGAGAACAGAGATTGCGAAACTTCACGAAAGGCTTAATGCCACTATAATTTATGTGACTCATGATCAAACCGAAGCAATGACTATGGCAGATAAGATAATTATTATGAAAGATGGAATAGTACAACAAACCGGTAAACCTCAGGAAGTGTATGATTGTCCGGATAACATGTTCGTAGCTGGATTTATAGGAAGTCCTGCAATGAACTTTTTAGATGCTACTGTAACCGACCAGATGAATTTCAAGAGCAGTGTATTTGAAATTGTTCCATCCGACAGAATCAAAAAGATAATCAAAGATAACGGACTTGCGGGCAAGGAAGTAGTATTAGGAATTAGGCCGGAAGATTTAGAGGACAGTAGTTTTGTGCAGAATGCCTCAGAGAGTAATACGATTACTGCAAATGTTGAAGTTACGGAGCCGATGGGTTCGGAAATATATGTATATGTCGATATCGAGGGAGTTCTGATGACGGCAAGAGTTAACCCCAGATCCAAGTATAGAAGTGGTGATAAAGCAACATTACATGTGGATACCGATAAAATACATATGTTTGATAAGAAAACAGAGAAGGTTTATAGATAGACAGAAATTGTCTGGATGGTACAACAAGTTAATAATGATTGGTTGATTTTATTTAATGCTATAGTATCCTTGAATTTCAGCAAGGTTTTTTATATTTCATAGATTTAGTCTATCAATCAAAAAAGCAATCTTAAAAGTGCTTGACTAGTGGAGAAGTTTTATTATAAAATGTTTGCACGCGTGTTTACACGATAGGTATATATGAAAAATGATGATGGGGTTGGCATGTATAGTAAAGAAATAGCAAAGTTAGCAGGTGTCTCAAGAAGTACTGTGTCAAGAGTAGTTAACAATTATGCTAATGTAACACCTGAAACAAGAGAAAAAGTAAATAAGATTATTAAAAAATATGGTTACGTACCCCATGCTCCAGCAAGAGCACTTGCTGGTAAACATAGTAAGATTATAGGTATTTTTATAGCTAATATTAAGCTTGGCGATGAAGAATTCAGAGTCTTCCGGAATGTATATATTTCTCCTTTTGAAGCTGCAATAATAGATTATGCAGATAAGTTGGGATATAACGTATTGGTTTTAATAATTAACGATGATAGGGATTTTAGAAAAATAAGGGAGCTTTTTAATAGTAAGATATTATCTGGAGGAATTTTCTTAGGAGCAAACAATGACTCACAGGAAATTTATAATCTTATAGAATCGGGATATAAAATAGCAATTATAGATCAGGAACAAAATAAAGATAGGACTACAAACAGTTATATTATTGTTAATTCTGACAATTATAATGGAGGATATATAGCTACAAAACATTTAATAGATTATGGTCATAGAGAGATAGCACATATTTGTGGAGATATGAATAAATATTCGGGTTTTAAGCGGCTTGAGGGATATGAAAAGGCGATGAATGAGGCCAAACTTGAAGTTAAGAAGGGATATGTGGCATATGGTGGTGATTTTACCGAGGATGGTGGGTTTAAATGTGCAAATCAACTTTTAAATGGTGAGGGTAAAAATCATATAACAGCTATTTTTTCATCAAATGATACTATGGCTGTTGGCGCTATGAAAGCTATAAAGAAAATGGGACTTAGAATTCCTGATGATATTTCTATAGTAGGTTATGATGATATAAGAATCGCCAGCTATATTTCTCCTGCTCTTACGACTATTAGAAGCCCTATGCTGAAAATAGCATCGATTTCTACGAAAAAGCTGGTAGATTTTATTGAAAATGGTATTAGTTCTCCTGAGTTTTATACTATTCCTACGGAATTAATTGTAAGAGAATCAACTAGAAGAAAATAATATAAAAAGTGAACAAATACGGTTATTTTGATGCTGTAAATAAAGAATATGTCATTAAGAGACCTGACACTCCTCTGCCATGGATCAACTATTTAGGTTGTGAAAAATACTTTGGCATTATTTCCAATACAGCTGGAGGTTACAGTTTCTATAAGGATGCAAGACTTCGTCGCATAACCCGTTACCGCTATAATAATGTTCCCACGGATACAGGTGGCCACTATCTATACATTAAAGATAATGGAGTAATTTGGAATCCTGGCTGGAAGCCAAGCTGCACGTTACTGGACAGGTATTCCTGTCGTCATGGTCTTGGTTATACAGTAATAAATGGGCAAAAAAATGGTGTGGAGGTTGAAGTAAAGTTCTTCGTACCCATTGGCGAAGATATGGAAATCTGGGATGTAAAAGTAATCAATCATACAGGTCAGAAAAAAGTGCTGACTCTCTTCTCATTTGTGGAGTTCTGCTTATGGGATGCTATGGATGATATGACCAACTTTCAGAGAAATTTCAATACTGGCGAAGTAGAAGTGGAGGGTAATACTATTTTTCATAAAACTGGATACAGGGAACGGAGAAATCATTTCGCTTATTTTACGTGCAGCCAGGAAATAAATGGCTTTGATACAAGCCGGGATGCTTTTATCGGTATGAGCAACGGGTTCGGAAATCCTGAAGCCGTAGCTCTTGGAAAGTGTACAAATTCCATTACAAATGGTTGGGTTCCAATTGGTGTTCATCAGCTTGACATTACTCTTGAACCAAATCAGAATAAGCGATTCCATTTTATGCTGGGTTACATGGAAAACAAAGAGGATGAGAAATTTTCAGCTCCTAATGTTATAAATAAGAAATCAGTGTGGACAAAGATTAAAACTCATAAAAGTTCTGAAGCAGTAGATAAAACTTTTGGGCAATTAAATACGTACTGGTCTGAATTACTCGGTAGATACAGTGTGGCTATAAATAATAAACATGTCGAGCATATGGTTAATATCTGGAATCAGTATCAGTGTATGGTAACTTTTAATATGTCCCGTTCTGCATCATTCTATGAATCAGGCATCGGACGTGGGATAGGATTTCGCGACTCTAACCAGGATCTGCTTGGTTTTGTGCACATGGTTCCGGAGCGGTCAAGGCAGAGAATTCTGGATATTGCCGGGGTTCAGCTTTCCGATGGAAGCTGCTACCATCAATACCAGCCGCTGACTAAAAAGGGAAATGAAGATGTAGGTGGAGGATTTAATGATGATCCATTATGGCTTATAATTTCTACCTGTGCATATATTAAAGAAACAGGGGATTTCTCAATTCTTGATGAAGTTGTTAGTTATTCAGATATTCCTGACAGCAAAGCTACTCTTCTTGAGCATCTTCTCCTCTCTATAGACTATACTCTTAAGAATCTGGGTCCACATAGCCTTCCTCTTATAGGACACGCTGACTGGAATGATTGCCTGAACCTGAATTGTTTCTCACAAAATCCCGGGGAAAGTTTTCAGACTTACGGGGATAGACCTGGTGGTGTAGCGGAATCAGTTATGATTGCAGGACTTTTTCTTTATGCTTGCCGTGAGCTGACTGCGCTATTACACCAGATTGGTGTTAAAGAAAAAATTGATGAGCTTCAGAATAGATACGAACTCATAAGTAGAGCTGTAGAAACACATGGTTGGGATGGAGAATGGTTCCTGAGAGCTTATGATTATTATGGAAACAAAATAGGATCAAAAGAGTGTGAGGAAGGAAAGATATTTATAGAACCACAGGGCTGGTGTATTATTGGTGGTATCGGCCTTAGAAATGGAATGGCACGCAAAGCTCTGGATAGTGTAGAGAAATATCTGGCAACTCCTAATGGAATAATTTTAAATCAACCTGCATATTCACACTATTATCTGAATTTAGGAGAAATTTCTTCCTATCCGCCGGGATATAAAGAGAATGCTGGAATATTCTGTAATAGTAATCCATGGATATCTATGGCTGAGACTATTCTTGGAAATGGTGATAAAGCCTTTGATTATTATTTAAGTATCTGCCCCAGTACTAAAGAAAACCTTGTAGAAACCTATCGCTGTGAGCCGTATTGCTATAGTCAGATGATTGCCGGCCGGGATGCCCCCACTTATGGTGAGGCTAAGAATTCATGGCTTACTGGTACAGCGGCCTGGAGTTTTGTAAACATTTCTCAGGCAATTCTGGGAATTAAACCTGATTACGGGGGGCTTTTAATAGATCCCTGCATTCCTAAAGATTGGAAAGAGTATCGTATAATCCGTTTCTTTAGGGGAGTAAAATATAGTATTACGGTAAAGAATCCAGATGGAGTCAGTAAAGGGGTCAAAGGCTTAATGGTAGATGGCAAGCTTATAGAAGGAAACTTGATTCCGTTCAAAGAGGGAAACGGAGAAGTAAGAGTCAGTGTAATTTTAGGTAACTAATCTGCTGTAACTTGAAGAATTTAAGTTAACAAAAAGGATTTAGATGGTAAAGAAATTTGACAAAGATTTTGTTTTTGGGACAGCGACATCATCTTATCAAATAGAAGGAGCAACTAACGAAGGCGGTAGAACTCCTTCTATATGGGATGTATTCTCTAAAACTCCTGGAAAGACGTATGAAGGGCATACCGGTGATATTGCGTGTGATCATTATCATAGATATAAAGAAGATGTGGAGTTAATGAAAGAGATAGGTACTGATGCATACAGGTTCTCGATTTCATGGTCAAGGATTTTTCCTGAGGAAGGAAAATATAATCCATATGGTATGGAATTTTATAAAAGCTTAATTAGCGAATTAAAGAAGAGAAATATAAAACCGGTTGTTACTCTTTATCACTGGGATTTGCCGATGTGGGCTTATAACATGGGTGGGTGGTTGAATAGAAATTCAATCAACTGGTTTAAGGAATATGTGGTAAAAGTATTTGAGGAGTTAAATGATTCCGTTAAATTATGGATAACTCATAACGAACCGCTCTGTTCATCGTTTTTCAGTTATTATGAAGGTATACATGCGCCTGGACATAAGAGTTTGAGAGAGGCTGTGATAGCTGCGCATCATATTTTGTTATCTCATGGGACAGCGGTAGAAGAATTCAGGAAATTTAATTTTAAGGGCAGCAAAATTGGGATTACTCTTAATCTGATACCATCATATCCTGCTACTAACTCTAAAGCGAATATCAAGGCAGCTTCCGTAGCGGATGGCTATTTTATAAGGTGGTTTTTAGACTCCATTTTTAAGGCGTCATATCCTGAAGATATGAAAGAAATCTATAAAGAATTCATAGGTTATTTTGACTTTATAATGGATGGAGATTTACAGAAAATATCCAGCAAAAATGATTTTTTAGGGGTAAATTATTATTTACGTGAACTGATAAAGTTTTCGCGGGATTCAGATCTGAAATTCAAAAAGGTTCATGGAAATTTTAGGAGAACCGAGACGGACTGGGAAATAGTTCCGGAATCCTTGTATGATGTTATATTAAGAGTAAGAAATGAATACACAGGAATACCTATATATATTACAGAAAATGGTGCTGCATTTAATGATAGGTTATCCAGGAAGGGCAAAATACGTGATAATGAGCGCATAGATTATTTGAGGAAACATTTATTAAAAGTAGCTCAACTGAACAGAAAGAAAGCGAATATAAAGGGGTATTTTTTGTGGTCTTTGATAGATAATTTCGAATGGCAACACGGTTATTCAAAGAGATTTGGAATTATTTATTTAAATTACGAAACGCAAGAGAGGATATTAAAAGACAGTGCAGTGTGGTATAAAGATTTAATAAGAGCCAGAATTATAAAGTAATCTCCTTTTAAAAATATATGCCTTCAAACGTGTTAGATATGGGGAATCTATACATAGTTATTAAGAAAGTAACATAGCACACACAAATATTAAATTTCAAAAAGAGAAATAATAATGAGTTGACTATTATGAAATGTTTTGCTGCAATAAGGGAGATATTATGAAAGTATACAGCTTGAACGGGCAGTGGGAGATGAGAAGTACAAATGATGAGCATTGGGAAAGTGCTCATGTGCCCGGCTCTGTTTTTACAGACTTATTGCACAATGGATTAATGGAAGATCCGTTTTACAGGGATAACGAAGATAAGGCTCTTGCACTTTCGTATAACGATTATGAGTATGCCAGGGAGTTTAATGTCTCTAGTGACCTGTTGAAGCATGATAGGATATTTCTATATTGTGAGGGGCTGGATACCCTTACGGAAATTAAAATAAATGGTAAGCTTGTAGCTAAGACTAATAACATGCACCGCAGCTATGAATTTGATGTGAAAGATACTTTAAAAGAGGGCAGCAATAATATCCATATCCTTTTTTTCTCTCCCACCCGATATATTGAGCAGATGCAGAAGAAATTACCATTGATGAAAAGAACAAACGATATGGTAATAGACGGATTTTACTACCTCCGTAAAGCTCATAGTATGTTTGGGTGGGACTGGGGACCCAAGATTCCTGATTCCGGTATATGGAGAAATATTGGCCTAAAGTTCTTTAATGATGCGCGTTTAAAGGATGTATATATAACCCAGGATCATCAAACCGGTAAGGTCAAATTGGATGTTCAGGTAAGTCTTGAAATCTGGAATCACGGAGAGTTTAATCTGGAGATTCTGGTGACTTCTCCTGACGATAAAAGAATATCCAAAATACAGCCGATTGATTATCCGGATGATAATTGTGCAATGGCCGCTGTCGAGATTGATAATCCCAAACTCTGGTGGCCTAACGGTTATGGGAAGCAGCCACTTTATGAAATTTCTGTGAATCTGAAGGAGGAAGATAAGATACTGGACTCAAGGGAAATTAAAGTAGGTTTGAGGACTTTGACTGTAAAACAGGAAGATGATAGGTGGGGCAAATCCTTTAAGTTCGAAATAAATGGTGTGCCAATTTTTGCTCGTGGAGCAAACTATATAATAGAGGATAATCTGATGCCCAGATATTCGCGTGAGCGTACCGGGAGATTGATAAAGGATTGCATTGAAGCTCATTTTAATTGTATTCGTGTATGGGGTGGAGGTATATATCCGGATGATTATTTTTTTGACCTGTGCGACAGATACGGTATTATCGTGTGGGAGGATTTTATGTTTGCATGTTCTGTGTATCCTGCAGACAGGGAATTTCTAAGTAATATAGAACATGAACTAGTCTCTAACATCAAAAGAATCAGAAATCACCCCAGTCTTGGTCTATGGTGTGGGAATAATGAGGTAGAGTGGATAGTGGATATGGTAGAAAAGCAATCTTTCCCCGGGGTACAAATTCCTGGAGATACGCCGTTACTTTCAATTAGAAAGGTTAAGAAGATGTATACCCGCCTATTTGAGAAGGTAATCCCTGAGGCAGTAAAGAAATATGATCCTGCTCACTTTTACTGGCCTTCATCACCGTCATCAGGAGGCAAGTTTGATAGACCGAATGACGAAAATAGGGGAGATGTACATTACTGGGATGTATGGCATGGCATGAAGCCTTTTAGCGATTACCGCAACCATTATTTTCGCTTTACTACAGAATTTGGTTTTCAATCCTTTCCTGGAATAAAAACAATAGAGAGTTTTACAATGCCAGAGGATAGAAATATATCTTCATATGTGATGAAAAAGCATCAAAAGAACGGCTCGGCAAATGGAAAGATACTGACCTATCTTTCCGAAACATTCAGACATCCTAAAGATTTTAAGTCTCTACTTTACACATCCCAGCTTTTACAGGCTGAGGCCATAAAATATGGTGTGGAACATTGGAGAAGGAACCGTGGCCGCTGTATGGGCTCACTGTACTGGCAACTCAATGACTGCTGGCCAGTTATATCCTGGTCAAGTATCGACTATTACGGACGATGGAAGGCCTTGCATTATTATGCAAAACGCTTTTACTCACCTGTTTTGATATCTGCAGAGGAGGAAGGGACAAGAGTAAATATTTATGTCACCAATGATAATCTTGAGGATGTTAGAGGGACAGTTGGATGGAAGCTTAGAGATAATAGATCGGATATTGTATATGAGGATAGAAAGGGTGTTACGGTAGCATCACTGAAGGCTGAAGAATGTATTGAGCTGGATTTAAAAGATATGATAAAAAAAGATAATATAAGAGATGTCTATCTTGAATTCTTCTTTGATGTTGATGGACAATGTGTAAGTGATGGGACGTTATTATTTGTGAAACCCAAACACTTTAATTTCTTAAATCCTGAAATAAAGATAGCTATAAATGAAGTAAGGGATCAGTTCATTATTTCGATTGGATCACAAGCCTATGCAAAATCTGTTGAACTTGATTTAGTAGAAGCGGATTGTAAATTCAGTGACAACTATTTTGATCTTTCTGCAGGGTATGTAAAAGAGGTCGTAGTAGATAAATCCAGCCTTTCAGATAAATTAAATCTGAGTGAAGTAAAAAACCAGTTGAAGGTACGGAGCCTGTATGATGTTGATAAGTAATGGGGAGTTTTTTTGTTTTGTCATATTTTAGGTTTTTTGATTAAATCTTACAAAAAAAGTAATCAAAAATGCTTGACTACTCTAAAAGTTTTGTTATAAAATAATTGCACGCGTGTTTAGCACGCGTGTTTACATGACCGAAATCCAAGTTTAGGATTGTTCTTAACCAAAATGGGACAATACTTTGTCATGTAGAAGGGAGGTGAATCTAACAAATAAGTCATTGAGCCATTACTTTCAATACCAAAAAACCTTAAAAAGGAGGTTGAAGAGTGAAAAAAGTATTTTTATGGCTAATTATAATATCGATGATTGCAGTTTTCTCTCTAGTAGGTTGTAAGGAAACAGCAGCAGCAGAAGAAACAGTAGCTGAAGAAGAAACTACAGTAGAAGAGGAAACTACAGCTGAAGAAGCTCCAGCACTGGAAATTCCATTAGCTTATAGTTACGATCCAGACATGGCTAAGGCGATTCTTGCTGATGCTGGATATGTTGATACTGATGGTGATGGATTCGTAGAAGCACCTGATGGTTCCAAGATAGAGCTGATTGTTACCTGCCCGGTGGGATGGAGTGACTGGGAGGAAGCTATCAGGGTTATAGCCACGAGTGCTCAGGCTGCAGGTATCAATCTTAATAATGAAACACCGGATTACGGTGCTTTCACCACCGCACTCTTTGGTGGCACATTTGATACATCACTATACAACCCTGGAAATTTGGCCAATACGCCATGGACGGTATATAATGCATGGTTCAATCACCCGATTATGGAGACAATGCAGAATGGTAATTATGGCAGATATGATAATCAGGAATTGCTTGATCTTGTGGATCAACTTGGCAAGGTTGCGACCGATGATGTTGCAGGAATACAGGCTGTTTGTTCACAAATTCAAGAAATTCAACTAACAGATTTACCTTATATCCCACTCTGGTATAATGGTGTTTGGGCTCAGTTTAGTGATGCAGTTTGGACGAACTGGTCAACGTCAGCAGCAGATACTCCTAATGACATTCCTTGTACTTGGAATGAATACTGGCAAAGGGGTGGTCTGATGCAACTTACTGAATTAGAGCCAGTAGAAGGAGTTGAAGCAGGAACAGGTACTTATCCGCGAAACGAAACTCTTTATGTCAGTGGAGCAGCATGGGGTGCATATTCAGATTCGAATCCTTTAATACCTGGAACTAAAGCAAATTCAACAGGAACAATTGGACTCTTGTATGAAACACCATTTATGTATGATCCTTTAGCTGATGCAATGATACCTTGGCTCGCTGAAAGTGGATCATGGACTGATGATAATACTTATGAAATGAAAATAAGACAGGGCATGACTTGGTCTGATGGTCAATCACTTACGGCAGCGGATGTTAAATTTACCTATGAGCTTGGTAAAAATTTCCCTTCAGTTTGGTTCAGCCCGATGTGGAATTACATGGATGAGATCACAATGGTTGATGATTACACACTGCAAATAAAATTCACTGATCCTATCTACCAGGAGTTCTCATACAATCTGTTTAATTTACCTATAGTTCCGGAGCATCTCTGGAAAAATAGGACAGAGGAAGAAGTAAGTACTGGAATTAATGAAAACCCAATTGGTTCAGGTGCATACTTATGGGATGCCAAGGGTATGGGCCCAGACAGAAACGTTTGGGTTAAAAACCCCGATTGGTGGGCAATAGATGCGCTTGGGCTGAATGTAGCTCCCAATAGGATAGTCGATATTCGAACTTCAAGCAACAACGTCACTCTCGGTATGATTCTTAAAGGCGAAATCGATCTTTCTAATAACTTCCTCCCGGGTGTTGCAGAGCTTATAAATAAGGGTTATGTCAAATCTTTTTACCCCGAAGCTCCGTATATGCTCTCTGCCAATACGGCCTGCTTGTTCTTGAATTTGGCAAAAGAGCCATTGGATGACCCGGCGTTTAGGAAAGCATTGGCTTTTTCAATCAATACAGGTGATATCGTTAATGTTGCTTATGCTAACTTGGTTCAGGCTGCTAATCCAACCGGTCTTCTTCCAAATCTGGATAAGTATATCGATAAAACCTTACTTGGGCAGTAATTAGTTGCTAAATACCGCCCCTCCTAAAAAGGGGCGGTATTTTTTATAACTATCTTTTCAATAAGGAGGAAATGTGAGACGCTATTTCGGGAGGAAAATAATTATTTACATCTCCACCTTTTTTTTAGCAGTAACTGTGGACTGGGCAATTCCTAGATTCATGCCTGGTAATCCCATTGTGAATCTGCTTTCAAGAACTGCACTGCGTGCTGAGTCTACTCAGGTAATGTACGGCTATTACATAAAAGCTTTTGGATTAGATGTACCTATATGGAAACAGTACCTCAATTTCTGGAACGCTCTTTTTCATGGTGATCTGGGAACAAGTGTACTTCTGTTTCCACAAAAAGTAGCAACCATAATAAAAGGAGCAGTACCTTACGATGCTTTACTTTTGATTCCAGCAATATTGCTGAGTTTTTATGCGGGAAATAAATTCGGTGCTTTTGCTGCACGAAATAGATGGCTTGACAACACCGTACTCCCGTTGGGATATATCCTTACAGCAACTCCCTATATGTGGCTTGGAATCTTACTGGCCTGGTCTTTAGGAATAGTTGCAGGCATTTTTCCATTTGCGGGTGCGTACGGCTTTTCAATGGTGCCCTCATTCTCATTGTCTTTTATATTAGACGCTCTGCATCACTGGTTCCTACCTTTTTTCTCTCTCTTCTTAGTTGGTTTTGGTGGTTGGGCGATTGGAATGAGAAATATGATCATCTATGAACTTGAGGCTGATTATTCTCATTATCTGGGAGCCTTAGGAGCGCCAAGGGGATTGATAAGAAAATATGCTTTCAGAAATGCGATACTGCCCCAGATAACAGGACTGGCACTTCAACTTGGTGTAATTTTTTCAGGGGCTATTGTAACAGAGGTTGTCTTTTCATATCCTGGTATCGGATACTGGATTCTAAAGGCGATTCAGAATCAGGATTACTTCCTTCTGCAGGGGTGTTTCCTTTTTATCATAATTGGAGTGTTGCTCGCTAATTTCACTATTGATATTATTTATGTCATTGTAGATCCAAGGACGCGAATAGGAATGCAAGGTGGGTCAACATGATAGAGAAAATGAATATAAAAAAATCGGGAAAAGTAAATGAAATTCTTATTGTAAAACCGAAGAAGGTAAACGAGTTTCTTTATTTTGCTTTTAGGAACAACAGGGTACGAATTGGAGTAAGTGTTGTTCTTTTCTTTCTTTTACTTATGTTTATAGGGCCGTTACTTACGCATTACGAATGGGATGCTTACATAGGCCCATTTTCTGCCCCACCATCATCAGTTTATTGGTTGGGGACAACAGTATACGGACAGGATGTTTTTACACAGTTTGTGCTCGGCCTCAGAGCATCATTCCTTGTAGGAGTTATCGGCGGGGGGCTTGGAACTCTTATAGGAATTCTTGTTGGTTTTATCAGTGGTTATCGTGGAGGTATGGTTGATGAAAGCTTAAATATAATAACGAATATAATTCTTGTTATCCCTACGTTTGCAATACTTCTTATAATAGCAGCATATCTTAGAGTCAGGGGTATTTTTATAGAGAGTATCTTGATTGGATTGACAGCCTGGCCATGGGCGGCAAGAGCAGTTAGAGCTCAGACGTTTTCATTACGTTCCAGAGATTTTGTTGATCTGGCAAGGATGAGTGGAATGAAACCCCTGAAAATCATTTTCAAGGAAATTGCACCTAATATGATGTCATATCTATTGATGACATTCATTCTCCAGTTTGGAGGGGCAATACTCATTGCTGCAACACTGGATTTTATAGGACTTGGTCCAACAAATGCAATTTCGCTTGGCCTCATGATGAACTATGCAGTCGTCTCTGGTGCTCTTATATATGGAGTGTGGTGGTGGTTTGTACCACCAGGTTTTGCAATCATGGCCATCGTTGGGTCTTTATATATCATGAATGTTGGGCTGGATGAAGTTTTCAATCCCAAACTAAGGGAGATGTGAGAATATGAGTTTAGAAGTAAAAAATCTTAGAGTTTATTATCAAACCCTGAGGGGGAATGTCAAGGCACTGGATGGCGTAACATTCGATATTAAAGATGGAGAGATCATGGGGCTGGCCGGTGAATCGGGCTGCGGGAAAACAACTCTGGGTAATAGCCTGGTCTACTTAAAGCCTCCTATGAGATTTATAGAGGGCAGCGTAAAGCTTGATGACAGGAAGTTACCGGTCTTAGATATGGAATTGATGAATGCGTTCAGATTTATTAATATTTCTGTCATACCGCAGTATGCCATGAATGCCATGAATCCTACACGGAAAATAGGAAAGATGATCTCGGAACTTCTTGATTCCAGGAAAGTTAGCTATAAAAAAACTAAACCCGAATTGGACAGAAGACTTGATCTGGTCGAATTGACACATGATGTACTGGATATGTACCCAATAGAACTTTCAGGCGGTATGAAGCAAAGGATGGTACTGGTTCTGTCTACTTTAATGAATCCCTCATTACTGATAGCTGATGAGATTACTTCAGCACTTGATGTTTCAACCCAGAAAGCTGTAGCAGAGATGCTTGTTGAATTCAGGAATCGAAAGTTTGTTAAAAGTATGATAGTTATTACCCATGATATTTCAATACTTTATCAGATAGCAGATAGTATTCTGGTAATGTATGCGGGAAAACTGGCAGAGAAAGCCTCTACTGATATAATAGTACATTCCTCCCGTCATCCGTATACCAGACTGTTAATTTCTTCGCTACCCAAAGTTGGAGTAAAATATTCAGAGAAGAAACTAAAAGGTATTCCTGGCAATACTCCACTACTGCTTAATCCTCCGATTGGATGCCGTTTTAGAGACCGATGTCCTGTTGCATTTGAGAAATGTGTGGAGGAACCACCATTTATTGAAATTGAGAAGGATCATTTTGTTGCTTGCTGGAAGGAGTATGGAAGTAATGCTTAGACTTGAAAGAGTATCGAAGATTTATAGAACCGGAACGTTCGGAGGGAAATTACTCCCGGCAGTGGTCGATGTGAGTTTTAATATTGGGAATGGAGAAGTTGTTTCGCTGATTGGTGAAAGTGGAAGTGGTAAAAGTACAATAGGGAAGATGATTTTACGTTTAATTGCCATAACTTCGGGTAAGGTTATCTTTAATGGAATTGATATTTCTACTCTTAAAAAGGATAAACTTAAAGATTATTATCGAGATGTCCAGGGTGTCTTTCAGGATCCATTCAGTTCATATAATCCGATTTTTAAAGCTGACAGAATTTTTGCCATGATAAGGCAGGAATTTTTTCCAAAAGTGAAGGATAAAGAATGGAAAGAAAAGGTAGATAGTTCACTTAAAGCTGTTGGTTTAAATCCTGATCAGGTCTTGAATAAGTTTCCACATCAACTAAGTGGTGGACAGCTGCAGCGTTTTCTTATAGCTCGCGCGCTACTGCTGGACATTAAATTTCTGGTAGCGGATGAGATTATAAGCATGCTTGATGCATCTACCCGTGTGGATGTTCTGAATTTGTTGGCAGAGTTAAAATCCCGGGGTTTATCCATACTTTTTATAACTCATGATTTATCGCTTGGCTATTATATAAGTGAAAGAGCAATAATTCTTTACAGGGGAAGCATTGTGGAAATGGGTGCTACGGAAAAAATATATTCTAATCCGCTTCATCCATATACGGAAATGCTGATGGCTTCCGTTCCGCGTTTGGATAAAAAATGGGAGGAAGTAGAGATGGAACTTAAGGCAAGACAAATAGAGACCACGATAGGTTGTGTCTATTACGAAAGATGTTGTGTTCCAGGCAAAGATAAAAGTTGTGCCATAGACAAGCCACAGTTGATAGAGGTGGAACATGATCATTTTGTAGCATGTAGCCATTGTATGGAAGAATGATCATATTTTAAACATATGATTTATTTTTAGTTTTTTGGTACTTCTTGTAGAAAAGTAAAGCATGATTTAGCATAAATGTTGTGCTTTACTTTTTCTTTTTATAGAATTAAGTCGGATGATAAAGATATATAATGTTGTAAATTCTTTATGAGTTTAATTTTAATTAAAAATTATAGGTCTCTAAGGTATAATTTATTTTCAAAAAAGAAAGAATTTAGGTTAAATAATATTTATTACTATATTTTATATATTTTTGAGAGGAAAAATGATGGCAGAGAATACTAAAGAAACTATAATAGTTCAAATTTCCGATATCCACGTAGGTGAGAAACATTTTGTGCCCAGTCTTCTTACCAGATGTATTGATGAAATAAATGAGCTTAGTCCTGATATAGTAATTATAACCGGGGATCTTACTGCCAATGGCTTCAGAATGGAATATGACACTGTAAAGAATTATCTCTCTCCCATAAAGTGTGAGAATATACTTATTCAATTGGGTAACCATGATTCCAGAAATGTAGGATATCTGCATTTTGAAGATGTTTTTGGCAGTAGATATATTTCGTTTAATAGCAGTAAAGTAACCATTGTTGCAGCTGATTCAAGTGAACCGGATCTGGACAATGGACAGATTGGAAGGGAACACTATGACTGGATTAAGAGCGAGTTTAGTAAATGCGGTGATAATAACTTTAAAATCTTTACCATGCATCATCATCTGGTGCCTGTTCCAAATACTGGGAGAGAAAGGAATATTGTAAATGATGCCGGTGATGTTCTGGAAACAGTAGTTGATGCCGGAGTAGATATGGTATTGTGCGGACATAAACATGTGCCTTATCTGTGGAGAATAGAGGATATGCTGGTAGTTACTGCTGGAACGGTTTCCTGTCTTAGATTGAGAGGGAAGATTGAACCAAGTTATAACATTATATATGTAAGAGAGAAAGAAATTGATATCTACAGAAGGTCGCCTTTTGATAAGATTGAAAAAATTTCAGGCATAACAAGAAAAGATAAAAAGAGTAAACTCAGTGATAAATTTATTAAAGAGAAAAAATAATAAGAGCAAAAGTCTAATTGCATTAGTAGATGGTGAGCATTATCCACAGGTAACATATGATGCAGTTAAAATGCTTAAAGAGATTTATAAGGGCAATTTTGAGGGTATTGTTTTCCTTGGTGGGACTGAAAAATTGGTAGTAGACAATATAGAGGGTTTTTTCGGTGAAAGGGTTTATGAAGTTAAGGATATTGATTCGGATTTTGAAGCGGCACTCAAGTATTTCAAGCCTGATATTGTTTATGATTTGAGTGATGAGCCTGTGGTAAATTATATAATTAGAATGAAGATAGCTTCTTTCTGTCTCGCAAATAAGTGCAGTTACATGGGTCCTGATTTTTTGTTTTCTTACGAGAAAGAAAATATACGCTGCAATAAACCTATTCTATCAATTATTGGAACCGGAAAGAGAATTGGCAAAACTGCAATAAGTTCTTATATATCTAAGATATATGCCCGCGATAATGTTAATGTGTGTGTGGTTGCTATGGGCAGAGGAGGACCTAAAGTTCCACGGATTATCAAAGGTGATGAAATAAACATTACCCCTGAATATCTCCTTGATATAAGTAATAAAGGGATGCATGCTAGTTCAGATTATATAGAAGATGCCCTGACCAGCAGGGTTACTGCTGTTGGCTGCAGGAGATGCGGAGGAGGTTTTGGGGGCAAAATTTTTATGTCTAATTTGAAAGAAGGTATAAATATTGCCGAAAAATTAAATCCAGATCTGGTAATAGTAGAAGGAAGTGGCGCTTCTATACCGGATGTGGAAACGGATGCCAGTATATGTGTAATAGGTGCAAACCAGAATTGGGAAGGTATAATTGGCTATCTGGGAATTTATAGAATATCGTCTGCGGATTTAATAATAGTTACAATGTGCGAGGAACCGTTGGCCAGCCTGGATAAAATAGTCTTTTTGGAAAGAGAAATAAAAAAAATGAATTCAAAAGCCGGAATTATAAAAACAGTCTTCAGACCACAGCCTCTATCTGATATCAGTGGTAAAAAAGTTTTTATAGCTATGACTGCCGATAGAATCATTGAACCTATGATTAAAGACTATGTAGAAGATAATTTTAACTGCAGGGTTGAGCAAATGAGTTTTAACCTGGGGAACAGGGAAGGACTCAGAAAGGATCTGAAAAAAGCTAAGGATTATGACACAATACTAACGGAATTAAAGGCAGCTTCAGTAGATGTTTTAACGGATTATGCTTTTAAGCATAAAAAAGAGGTAGTGTATATGAATAATATTCCCATTATATTGGATGGCAGGGATATGCTGGAAAAAGAATTAAAAAAAATATTCTCAAGGGAGAAAGATTGATATGGATTTGAGAAGTGAGAGCGAAGCAAACTCCAGGGTGATAGTAATTTCTGATCAAAAAGGCGGTCTGCCCTTTTCCAAAGGGATACTTGCTTCATCTATTTCGGTGACCGGTTTGGATATTTTGACTGCTCATGAGATTGCGCTCAAGATTCAGGATTACTTTTTAAAGAATAACATATATTCACTGTCTCTTGGTGAATTAAGATCTCTGGCGTTCAGGTTTATAAAAGACAGAGTTAATTTGGAATATGCCGAAAGATATTTGCTGTGGCAATCTGTTGGTAAACTTGGAAAACCAATTGTAATACTTGTTGGTGGATCAACCGGTGTGGGAAAGTCGACCATAGCTACTATACTGGCCAACAGATTGAATATAACAAGAGTAGCTTCTACAGATGCCATAAGGGAAGTAATGAGAGCTTCGGTATCAGAAAAATTAATCAGGCCTCTTAGAGGTTCTTCTTATAGTGCATATAAAAATTTAACTCTCCCTCCTTCCGGCGTAGAGCCAGTTATTCTGGGTTTCAGGGAGCAGGTACTGGCAGTTAATGTGGGTATAGAGGCAATAATAAAAAGGAATATTGAAGAGAAGTCGGATATTGTTATAGAGGGTGCACACGTAGTTCCAGGGTACCTGGATCTTGGAGAATATTTGTCCAAAGCTATAATTCAGCAGATAGTTATATCAGTACCTGATAAAGACATTCATAAGGAACACTTCACCAAAAGAACTGTTGAGACCCAGGGTTCAAGACCTATGGACAGATATATAAAACATCTGGATAAGATTATAATGATTCAGGATTATATAGAGAAATTGGCGAAAGAGAAAAACGTTAAAATCATTGAGAATTATAATCTCGATAATGTGGTAAATGAGATATTGGAATTGATATTTCAGAGGGTAAAGAGTGAATTTAGTAAGGTAGGATCTGAATACAGCAAAATAAGTTAGACTTCATCTGAAATGTAAAATTTTTCGTTGATTTTATTGTCCCCATTTAAATAGGTTTTAACATCGTAGTTCCCTGGAGAGTAAATGCCATCTTTTTTTACAAGTGTGATTATAATCTTTCCCGAGCCTTTTCTCTCTGGTTTTACAATATTTTTTTGAATTATTTTGTGGGAGCTATCTTCAATTTTTCCCCATTCCACTTTTATTTCATCTTCAGGGGTAAGGTATCTTACTTCTATTATGAGATATATATCTGAATTCCGGCTGTTAAAGTAATAGTCAGTGTCCTGTTTTAATTCTTCAGGACCGGAGTCTTTGCTGGAACTCAGGTAAATATTCTCGATATCCGGCTTTTTTTGTATGATTGTTATTGAAACTATTATCAGGATTATGGTGCATACAATTATGGTAATTATATTTCTTTTTTTCATCTGATCGCAAAGATATGATATTTGACGATTACAGAATATTATAAGAGTTATTTTTAGTATTGACTATAAGCTGCTTTAAATATTTGACTAAAATCTTCAATTGATATATATTTTCTAGATAATTTTGTTGTGGAGGGAATAAAAATATGCCTATATATAGTTATAAATGTGAAAAATGCGGAAGAATCTTCGATGAGTTTCAAAAGGCTGGATATAAAGGTAGTGTAAAATGTATTTATTGTAATTCCAATGCCAGTAGATTATTTTCACCTGTGGGAGTGATTTTTAAAGGATCTGGGTTTTATACTACAGATTATAAATCTAGTTCAGGAAATTTAAGTAGTAGTACTCCAGTGAGCAAAGATAAAGATGACAAGAAATCTGAAGGTAAAATTTCAGATAAGAAAGAAACTGATACCATATCAAAAAAAAGCAACTAAATCTCAATTTTTATTGGTATAATGAAAATCAAAGATATCTATAATTTCTATTATTAATAATTAATGATTCTATTGTTATTTCTATCCATAACGTTAATATTTTTGTATATTTCGAGCTTAAGGTTTATGATTAAAACCAGTAACAACTATACTGTTCAGAAAAAAATCCGGGAACTGGAAGATCATGTGCCGGAAGTAGAAAAAGATGCTCCATCTAAATCTTTTTCTCTGGTGTTGCCTTTAGCTATAATTGTGATTTTAAATTTGGTAGAGATAGGTTATTTTATTTATAGCAATTATCTTTTCAATGATTTTATAATTACTCTTGGAAGTGCAATACTTATTGGTTATACTATTTATTCTATGATACAATTTTTACCGAAAATTAAAAAATTTATCAGTAAGCCTTTTAGGTATTTAAGGGAAATAAATCAGGGTTTTGATAGTATTTTAAATTTTATTATGGTTTCTCTGGAAATAGTATTTTGTGCCTATATAATGATTAAGATTTTTATTAAATTTATTTTGTTAGGTTAGGCAGATATGGGGATAAAGAAAATATATATAACGTTTTTGGTTGTTTGTTTTTTACTGGTACCAGTAGCTGTCAGTTCTTGTTTTAATTTTGGCAGTATTGAAGAGGATAGAACAGCCCAGGATGCTGAAAGCTCGGAGGAAGTTAACAGTGATTCTAAAGATGTTTCAGATGAAGAGCTCAATGATCTTTTGGGGAATGAAGGTTTTTTGGAAGTATTCAATAGTTTTTACTACCCTGACTCCGAGATTAAAGAGGCGAGTGCAGTAGAGGGTGATGAAAATTTAGTTTATATATTGTTAGAAACAACAGAAGGCTCTAAAGAGGTAGAGGAATATTACAAAGATAAAAAAGTTCAATCAATCTGGAGCAGAGCTGAAATATTCGAAGAAAGCTCGGAAGAAGTCGAAGAAGAATTTCTGAATTCAGAAAATGAAAATATCCCCACTTTTAAATTTACCTATTCCAGCAATGAAAAAGATAAGGTTGTCAATGTCTTGATTAAAGGCCTGGAGGAAAACAGAACCCAGATAATGATTATATACTGGAATCTTGCAGTGAACGACTAAATGGAAGGTAGTAACCTCTTAAAATCAAAAATCTACACGGTTAGCGAACTCAATCTTGAGATAAGAAAAAATCTTGAAACAAGTTACCCTGATATATGGGTAGAAGGAGAGGTAAGTAATTTTTATTTCCATGATAGAAAACATATGTACTTTGATTTAAAAGATGAGAATTCCAAAGTTAAGGTTGTTATGTTTTATCTTAATAATAAAAATTTGCTTTTTGACATAGAAGATGGTTTGCATATTCTAATAAATGGCTATGTCTCTGTTTATGAAAAAAGAGGAGAATATCAGATAGTGGCTCTGGATGCCAGGCCGGTAGGTAAGGGCTCACTGATTTTAGCATTTGAACAGTTGAAAGAAAAATTAGAAAAAAAGGGATATTTTGACCGTATTTATAAGAAAGATATTCCTATTCTTCCCAGGAAAATAGGTGTAGCAACCTCTATTGGAGGTGCAGTAATAAGGGATATTATTTTAGTTTTAAAGCATAGGTTTGAAAATTTCCATCTTATAGTAAGAGATGTTAATGTTCAGGGAGTTACCTCGAGTGACGAGATTTGTGAAGCAATAGATGATCTGTGCGAGTACGGAGTGGATGTAATAATAATAGCCAGAGGAGGAGGTTCACTGGAAGATCTGTGGGCATTCAATACTGAAAAACTGGCTGAAAAAATCTTTAACTGCAATGTCCCCTTGATTTCAGCAGTTGGACACGAAACAGATTATACTATTTCTGATTTTGTAGCAGACAAACGTGCCGCTACACCTTCGGTTGCTGGAGAATTAGTTATACTGAATAAAACGGAAGCAGTGGAGAGCTTAAAGGAGGCCAGGAAAAAGATCAAAAGTCTGATTAACTTGAAGATAACTATGCTTAGAAAAGAAATTAGTTTTTTGATCAGAAAAAGGATCTTTGTGAAACCGGGGACTCTATTGAATGAATTTAACCAGGTTGCTGCTGAATTCCGAATTAAGTTGATAGAGAATGTTAAAAGACTTATCTGGATGAAGAGGATAAAGATATCCGGCTACCGCCAGCTGATAGATAAGAGAAACATATTTAGAAAAATCCATGTCTATAAAATGGCAATTAGAAACATAGATAGCAGAATGATTTCAAATGTATGGAAATATCTTAACCTTAAGAAAAGTGAATTAAAGTTTGTATTGGAGAACTTACGTGAGAAAAATCCTGTTGCTATACTGGACCGTGGTTTTGCTATAATATACAGAGAAAAAGAGGATAAAAATATCAGAAGTATAAATGAAGTTAAGGTTAATCAAAGAGTCAGGATAATGCTGAAGGATGGGATACTTAATGCAAAAATATTTGATAGAATATATAAAAAGTTAAAGTTAGGTTTTAAAGATGAAAATTGAAAAAATGAGTTTTGAGGAATCTATTAAAAAGTTAGAAGAAATTATTAAGGAACTTGAAAATGAGAACATATCTCTGGAAGAATCAATGGAGAAGTTTGAAATGGGTATTAAGCTTTCTTCTAATTGTCTCAAGAAATTAAATGAGGCCGAAGGTAAAATAGAGGAATTAACCAGATCTGAGGACGGAAAACTTGTTACAAAAGAGCTGAATTTAGAAGAAGAGAATTAAAGTCTTTTTTTAAATTCAAATTTTTAATTATTTATTATCATATAATTACATAATCAACCCCATAATTGAAATATTCCCTCTAAACTACATATAGTGTATTGCTCAAGTAAAGTATATAAAATTAGCTATATATAGTTATATATTACTATTAAATAAATACTAAACCAAATAATCATAATTATTTTTATATTTTTTTAAACATAATAGTTTACAAATTGGTATTAATGTGGTATTTTATTGTCGTAATGTGGGGAATAGTGGAGGAAAAGGGGTATGAATCCCTATAAATTAAATAAGAGAGTGGAGTAAAGGTGTTTTCGGGAACTTATCATCGAACAATTGATAATAAAGGAAGAGTTTTTATCCCTTCTATATTCAGAGAAGAATTAGTAAAAGACATGATGATATCAAAGGGATACGGTTTAAAGTGCCTTTGTTTATATTCAATGGAAAAGTGGGAAAAAATAGACGAAAAAATAATTGAAAACAAAGTGGCCGAAGGCGATGTTCAGAGATTTAAAAGATGGTTTTTTAGCTCTGCTGTTAAAGAGACTATGGATCAGCAGGGAAGAATTAGAATACCCCAGAATTTAATAGATTATGCAGAGCTTGAAAAAGATATTGTTATAGTGGGTGTCTCAAATAGAGCTGAAATATGGAATAAAGAAAATTGGCAGGAATATTACGGTATTGCAGAATCTAAATATAAGAAAGACACGGATGTATTTGAAAAATTGGAGCTTTAGAAGAGTGTTATGAATGGATTTAGATGAGATTCATATACCGGTTCTTTTAAAGGAGGTTTTATATTATTTAAATTTAAAGCAAGGCGATATCATTTTTGACGGAACACTTGGCGGTGCCGGTCATACCGTAGAAATAATTAAAGCCATTGCCCCCACAGGCAAAGTAATTGGAGTCGATCTTCATAGCCAGACTCTAAGCACCGCCGCCAGTAAATTAAAGAGATTCTCTAAAGAGTTAGTTCTGATAAATGATAACTTTGCAAATATTAAAGAGATTTTAAAAAGAATAAATATAAAAAGTATTGACGGAATGTTGCTTGACCTTGGACTATCCTCTTTTTTGATTGATAAGTCAAAAAGAGGGTTTAGCTATCTGAAAGATGAAAAATTAGATATGAGATTTGATGATAGTAGTAGTATAAGTGCATTTAATGTAGTGAACGAATATCCTGAAGGAAAATTAATAGAGATTTTCCGGAAATATGGAGAGGAAAGGTGGGCCGGGTTAATTGCTAAAAATATCGTCAGTCATAGAAAGGTAGGGGATATAAAAACCACAGGTGAACTCGTGGAGATCGTAAAGAATTCAATACCCCGAAAATTTAAGTATCAAAGAAAGGGTCACCCGGCAAAAAGGATATTTCAGGCGATCCGGATGGAAGTAAATAGAGAACTGGATAATTTAAAGAAGGCAATTGAAGATGGTTTTGAAGTGTTAAAAAGCGGCGGGAGAATGGTAATAATATCTTACCATTCTCTGGAGGATAGATTGGTGAAAAGCGAATTTTTACAATATGAAGGTATATGTACCTGTCCTCCAAACTTTCCGGTGTGTAAGTGCGGTAGAGTAGAAAGAGCTAAGATTATCACCAGAAAGGTGGTCAAGCCAGGACTTGGGGAGATTGGCCTGAATCCTCGTTCAAAGAGTGCAAGGTTAAGAGTTCTGGAGAAGTTGTAAATTAGTATTTTATTAAAAAAAGTATTTAATAATTTTTAAAATGAACTTAAGACTGGCAGAGAAACAAGAAATTTATAGAAGAAAATCTTACCCTCTCTTATATCTGGTAAAGGAGTCAGGTAACGGAAGGGAAAAAGAGAATATAGTATACAGCAATAGCGGCTTGTTCTATATATTTGTCATAGGTATAATTTTTGCCTGCCTTGGAGTTCTCTTAAATATCGGACTTAAAGTACAGAGTGTAAATTATCAGAAAAGTATATACGAAACTAATGAAATGATTTCTCTGGAGGAGGAAAGGAGTGACCGTCTGTTGCTGGAGATATCAGAGTTAAAATCGCCTTCCAGAATTATTGAAACTGCCAGGAATGATCTGGGCATGGATATGACCGACGATTTGAAAATAGTAGAGATTTCAAATAGCGGCCTTGAGAGTAATGAGAAGATATATAATTATATATCCGGAAACGCTGATACTATAGTTAAAAATTATGATAGTTTCCTGGGGGCGATTTATTACATTCAGGACATAGTTCTGGTGATATCGGAGAGTGTATTGACATTTTTTATTCCTTAATTATTATGCAAGTTTGAAAAATGCTTAGAAATAATAATAGTATCAAAGTAAACAGGAGAAGAATATATTTCCTGTTTATTTTATTTTTAATAACTTTTTTGCTTATTATCTCCAGATTGATTTATGTCCAGTATTTAAATGCTTCGGAGTTTAAGAGTTATGCTGAGTTTCAGCAGACTGGTGAGTTTATTCTTAATTCAAAAAGGGGTAAAATTCTGGACAGGAATGGAGTTGAACTAGCAATAAGTTTGAACGAAAAGACTGTATATGCGAATCCAAAATTAGTTGTTGATTCTGAGTATGAATCAAAAATTTTAGCAGAGATACTGGAGCTGGATGCAGAAGGTATAAAAGAAAAACTGGAGAGCAAGGATTTAGGGTTCGTATATATACAAAGAAAGATTTCTACAGAGAAAGCTGAAGAAATCACAGAACACAATCTTCCAGGCGTATATATTCAAAATGAAGCCAGGAGATATTATCCTCTAAATGATATTGCAGCCTCAGTTATAGGGTTTACTGGCATGGATAATAATGGATTGTCCGGAATCGAATTGCAATATGAAAAAGTTTTAAGAGGAATTGATGTTAAGGTAATTGCTGAAAAAGATGTTTTTGGCAACATAATCCCGGAAGAAAGCAATACCTTTAAAGAACCTATCGATGGCAAGGATATAGTTCTTACGATTGACTCTCAGATCCAATATATCGTTCAGGAAAAATTGAAAGAACTCGTCTCGGAATATAATGCGTTGCGGGCAATTTCTGTAGTAATGAATCCTAAAAATGGTGAAATCTATTCAATGGCATCTTATCCCGGTTTCGATTTGAATAATTATGAAGAAGCTGATCCGGAAGTATTTAAAATACTGGGTATATCTTTTACATATGAGCCGGGATCCACTTTTAAAATAATTAACGTTGCATCTGCAATAGAGAATAATTCAGTTGGCAGATATCAGCTATTCAATCTGCCTCCTTCAATCAAAGTCAGTGACAGGATAATTAAGGAAATATTCAGGACTTATAATATCAGTTATACTACTGAGGAAATAATAAAGTATTCCAGTAATGTAGGAGCGGTTACCATTGCCTTAAGTATGGGAGAAAAAGTTTTCTGGGAAGGTATCAAAAAATTTGGATTTGGTGAACTGACGGGAATAGAATTGCCTGGAGAAGAAAAAGGGCTTTTTTATGATTATAAGACCTGGCCCGCATCAACTATAGGTGCTCTTGCTATAGGGCAGAGTATTTCAGTAACTCCCCTTCAATTGCTAAGGGCAATTTGTGCTGTTGCAAATGGGGGTTATCTGGTCACTCCTTCTATTGTAAAGGAAGTAAAATTATTGGAAAATGAAAAAGATAGTGATATGCAGATCGAAGAAGGAAATAGAATCATAAGTTTAGAGACGGCGAATTCGCTCAAGGATATGATGCTTGCTGTAGTAGAAGGAGGAACTGGAACGAAAGCTCAGATCGAAGGAGTAAAGGTTTGTGGGAAAACCGGTACTGCCGAGAAAGCCAATAAAAGTGGGGTTGGCTATAGCGAAGGAAGGCAAATAACTTCTTTTATCGGTTTTGCTCCTTACGAAGATCCTGAAGTTGCAATAATTGTGGTAGTAGACGAACCACAGGGTAAAGAAGATACGGTCTGGGGTGGAACTGTGGCGGCTCCTGCCTTCCGGGATATAATGGAATTTTCTCTTAAGAGACTCAAGATCCCGACCCAGGATCTCTTGAGCAATTGATAACCAGGCACCGGCTAATAATGCATATTAGATTAATGGGATAGGATAGAATAACCGGGATTAGGGTGGTTATAAAAATGAGACTGCAGAGCTTGTTAAAAGAAATAGATTATAACAAAATTTATGGAAGTGCCAGTATCGATATTAAAAATCTTTCCATAAATTCTAAAAATGTACTGGCAGGTAATTTATTTATTGCTATCAAAGGTTTCAAGTATGATGGACATGATTTTATAGAAGAAGCAGTCTCTAATGGGGCTGTTGCACTGGTAGTCCAGAAGAAAGTAAGTGCTCCTTCGTCTGTAACCCAGGTTGTAGTTGATGATACTAGAAAGATATTGCCAGTTTTGTGCAGGGATTTTTATGGGAATCCCAGTAAGTCATTTAAATTAATTGGAGTTACGGGAACTAATGGAAAGACAACCACCTGTTATTTGATAGATTCTATTTTGAGTAGAGCGGGAATGAGAACTTCACTTATCACTACTGTTGAGTCTTTTCTTGACGGCGAGAAAACTTTTTTCGACCGTACCACCCCTGAATCTATTGATTTGAATTACTTTTTTAAAAAAAGCGAGCAAAAAAAAGTAAGTACTGCCTGCATGGAAGTATCCTCTCATTCAATAGATTTACATAGGATTGACCATCTTAGATTCGAATATTTTGTATTTACCAATCTTTCCCAGGATCACCTGGATTATCACAAAGATATGGCCAGTTATTTTAATGTAAAGAAGAGGCTGTTTCTAGAAGAATATAGAAAAATATATGGAGGAGAAAAAGCAGTTATCAATATAGATGACAGTTACGGAGAAGAAATTTATAAATCCACTGACTTAAAAAGAATATCTTATTCGCTCAGGCCTGGCAGAGCAAATATATGGGCAAGTGATATTAAAAATTCTATTTCAGGAATTGAAATGAATATAAATACTTCAGATGGTATAAGGTTAGATATTTCATCTCCATTATGCGGATATTTTAATATTTATAATATTCTGGCAGCTGTAAGTGTATGTATTGATATGGGTATTGAGAACAGATCTATTCAGGAAGGTGTAAAATCTATGCATGGAGCAAGAGGTAGATTTGAGAAGATAGATTCTGGCAGGAAGTTAACAGTGATAGTAGATTACGCACATACGCCGGATGGTCTGGAAAATGTACTGGCAACTATAAAGCAGATATTAAAACCAGGGGGGAAAATTATATCAGTTTTTGGGTGCGGAGGTGACCGTGATAAGGATAAAAGGAAAATTATGGGCCGTATTTCAGGACAGCAGGCTGATTTTACAATTGTGACTTCTGATAATCCAAGGACTGAAGAACCAGATTCCATAATACGTATGATAGAGGAAGGTCTGATTGAGTCTGGCAGTAAAGAATATATTAAAGAAACTGACAGAAAGAAAGCAATATTTAGGGCTCTTGAGATGGCACGGGAAAACGATGTAGTTCTTATTGCCGGGAAAGGCCATGAAAATTACCAGGAGTTCAAAAATTACAGGATACCGTTTAGTGATCAGGATTTAGTAAAGGAGTGGATGCTCAAAAAAGAATGAAAGAGAGAATAAAAGTTGAGGATATAATATCCTGGACAAATTGTAACTTAATTTCAGGAAATACCGGAAAATATATCAGTAATATATCCACCGATTCCAGAACCGTAAGGAAAGGGGATTTCTTTATTCCTATTGCTGGTGAGAATTATAATGGACATGATTTTATAGGATCAGCTTTAGAAAAGGGTGCCTGTGGCTTTATATTTGAATCAGGATATGCGGAAAAGTTAGAGCTGTGGGGGAAAGATATTGAGACTAAAAATTTAAATAACCTGTTAATCCTGCAGTCGGATAATAATTTAACTTTTCTAAAAAATATTGCTCATAATTATATACGTAAATTTAGCCCAACTGTTATAGGAATAACCGGAAGCCTGGGTAAGACTACCACCAGAAATTTTCTGGTAAGTATATTGAGTAAAGGACATAGAGTTGTATTTACCCCAAAAAACTATAATACCGAGATAGGAGTATCAAAGTCGGTTCTGGAAATTGACGGCCGGACGGATTTTTTTGTTGCTGAGCTGGGTATGAGAGGAAAAGGTCAGATAAAGGCGCTTTCTGATATGTGTAATTTAAATGTAGGGGCTATTACTTCGGTGAGTCGGTCACATATGGCTTTTTTTAAGGATTTACGGGAAATAGCGATGGCGAAAGCTGAAATAGCAGAAATTCTTTACAAAAATAATGGGACCTTATTTTTAAACAATGATGACGAGTGTGGTAGTTTAATAGAGAAAGAAGTCAATTGCAGGGTTGTAAAATTTGGTAGAAATAATAATATTGCATTTAATTTTATAGAGGAAAATATGGATGAGATGGGTAGATATACTTTTAATTTCTTTAAAAATGATGAAAAGATTACAAACATAAATTTGAATATTCCCGGCTATCATAATATGTATAATGCCTGTTGTGCAGCAGCTATAAGCTTATATCTAAATATAAGTGGTGAAGCAATTAAAGCTGGAATCGAAGAGGCGGTTATCGAGGGTTCCCGGATGGAGATTATAGGAAAAAAAGATAGAATAGTTATAGATGATTGCTATAATGCCAGCCCTTTGTCTGTTAAAAAAGCTATTGATACATTGGTCTCGATTTCAGAAAAGAAAAACATGAGAAGTGTAGCCATTTTGGGAGATATGCTGGAACTGGGTAATGGCTCGTTTGAGCTTCACAAGGAAGTTGGAAAATACTTATCTGAAAAAAAAGTGGATGTCTTGATAGCTGTAGGCGATCTCGCCAGGGGCATATATGAGGGTTGCAGGAGCAGTGATAATTTTAATAAAAATAAAAGTTTATGCTTCTATTTTAAAAATAAAGGAGAACTGGGTGACAAGATAAGTAATTTGCTCGAGTCTAAAGATTTAATTTTAATTAAAGGTTCTAGAGCAAATAAGATGGAAGATATTATTAATTTAATATAGATAGGAACTAATATATGACCTGGATATTTTTATCGATTATAATTGGGGGTTTAATATCGCTTCTGATAACACCTCTATTTATAAAATTTCAAAAGAGTAAAAAAATTGGAGAAAGAATTCGTACCGACGGTCCCAAAACACATTCTATTAAATCAGGTACGCCCACTATGGGTGGGATAATATTTGTTCTATCTTCCATAACTGCATACACTGCAGTGAGTCTGGTTAAGTATTACCGGCATGAAGTTTATAGTATAGAGGGGATATTTGCTCTCTCTATATTACTATTATGTGGTCTGATAGGATTTATTGATGATTATATGGCGCTTAGAAGACAGAGGTCTCTCGGTTTGAGGTGGTGGGTAAAAATATCCCTTCTGGCTGTAGTATGTTTATATTTTATATTGTTTTCAAAATATATATTACATGCCAGCACTTATATAGGTATACCTTTTACTGATATAAAATTTGAACTTGGGAACTGGTATTACATCATCATTGTACTGATTATAATCAGTACAACTAATGCGGTTAATTTAACTGATGGTCTTGATGGTCTTGCTACGGGAGCATCTTCTGTTGTTTTAGCCATATTTTGCCTGATCGCATTTTTGGAATGGTCGATACTTGATGTTTCTTATGGAATAGATATAGCGGTAGTTAGCGGAGGGACACTGGCTGCCTGTGTAGGTTTTTTATGGTGGAATACAGCGCCGGCTGAAATTTTTATGGGAGATACAGGCTCTTTTGGGCTGGGGGGGCTGATTGCAGCAGTTGCTATAATTCTAAAGCAGGAAATTTTGCTAATTGTAATTGGAGGGATCTTCGTTATTGAAACACTCTCAGTAATTATTCAGATTTTCTGGTTTAAACTTTTTAAGAAAAGAGTGTTCAAGATGGCTCCTATCCACCATCATTTTGAGCTTCTTGGATGGCCTGAGATTAAAGTTATTATAAGATTCTGGCTGGTAGGCACCTTATTTGCAGGGGTGGGGTTTTTTATTTATTATTTAAAATTTATAGATTGAGAGAGAATGGAAGAAAGATTTAATCTGGTTAAAAATAAAAGTTTATTAGTAGTAGGCCTTGGAAGAACAGGAATTTCTGTAATAAAAAAGGTACTTGATTTTTGTTCTTTCATAACTGGGATTGACAGTAATCCGGAGCTGAATCTGGAAGATGCATTTGGGGGATATACCGGCCGTGACAATTTGGAGATAATATTGGGTAAAGACATATTGAGGGAAAAAGAAATAATAGAAAAAACGGACCTGGTAATGGTCAGCCCCGGTGTTCCTGACGATGTTCCAATAATCAGACTTGCCGGGGAGAGTAAAATTCCTGTCTGGAGCGAATTAGAGCTGGCATGGAGACTGCTGAGTAAAGAAGAGCAGAATAAGACTGTTGCTGTAACTGGCACTAATGGCAAAACAACGGTCGTGACTCTGATTGGGAAAATTCTTGTTGATTCAGGAAATGATTGTGTAGTTTGTGGAAATGTTGGGTTGCCGTTGATCGATACTATAGATGCCAGGAATAAGGATAGCAGTTTACAGAAAGATTTAATCAGGGTGATAGAAGTTAGCAGTTTTCAACTGGAGAGGATATATGATTTCAAGCCTCATATCAGCATAATTTTAAATATCACCAGTGATCATATAGACAGGCATAAAACTTTTGAGAGTTATGGTGATTTGAAATTGAGGTTACTTTCAAATCAGAATAAAGAAGATTGGTCAGTTATCAATATCGATGACCAGTATATAAATAAGAGGATTCAGGCTATTTCTGAAAAGCAGGATCGACTGCCCGAACTGGTTAAGTTTAGCCTGGAACTGGAGAATGATACAGATATTTTTTATAGAAATAATTATATCAACTACCGGATAGGAAGAAACGAGGGGAAGATAAACATAAAAGATGCTCCTTTGAAAGGCAAGCATAATATATCTAATATGATGGCTTCTATTGCGCCTGCAGTTTTAATGAATATAAATAGTGAAAGCATAGAAAAAACAATTAAAAATTTTAAACCTCTGGATCATAGGCTGGAATATTTAGGCTGTATAAAAGAAATAAGGTGTTTTAATGATTCAAAATCAACTAATCCAGACGCAACTATAGTAGCCCTCAGCGATTTTGGTAAAGAAGTTACATTGATTATGGGAGGTAAGGATAAAAATATGGATTTTTCTGAATTGATTCCGGTTCTGAATATAAAAGTTAAAAAATTGATTTTAATAGGAGAAGCTGCCCCTAAGATTTATGAACAGATAGCAAAGAGCGCCCATGATTATAAAACGTATAGGTGCAGTACACTTGAAGCTGCAGTTGAGAAAGGATTTGAAGTTGCAAGTCCCGGAGAAGTCTTAATGCTTTCTCCTGCCTGTGCCAGTATGGATATGTTCAAAGATTATAAAGAGAGAGGAAATAAGTTTAAAAGTTTATTAAATTCAAGGAAAACAGAGTACTATGGAAAAGAGAATCAACATTAGAAGATATAATTTTCTGAAAGTTAATATAGAATATTATTTTCTGTTCATTTTGACTTTAATACTTTCAATAATTGGCTTGATAATGGTATCGAGCTCCTCTATCTCAGTAGGGGAGAAATATTTTAATGATCCCTACTGGTTTATCAGAAGACAAATAATATGGTGGGTTATATCTTTTGTTTTTTTCATTTTGGCTTCAAAAATAAACTACCGTTATTACCGGAAGTTTTCTAATTTTATGATTCTTATATCAATCGCACTACTTGCTCTGGTTTTTATTCCTGGTTTTGGAATCGAGATTAATGGTTACAGGAGATGGTTAAATTTTTGGTTTTTTAGCATCCAGCCTTCCGAGTTTGTGAAAATAGCTCTGATTATATTCTTTTGTGATAATCTCGAGCGCAAATATAAAGATAATGAACGTATTAGAGATATAATTTTCCCATCGTTTTTTGCCCTGTGTGTAGTTGCGGTTCTTATATCCCTGGAACCTGATTTGGGTACGATGGTGGTTATAGGACTGGTTGTATTTATAATTTTATTTGCGGGCGGGGTAAGACTCAAACATTTATTTGGTCTGGGGTTTATAGGAACTGTGGCAACAGTTGGCTATTTGTTTTCAGGAGAATATAGAAGAGAAAGGCTTTTTGCCTTTATTGATAGGATACTTGCCCTAATTAATGGAAATGGTGAAATCGGGGGGGTCAACTTCCAGGTCTCCCAGTCATTAATTGCTCTTGGTTCGGGAAATCTAACAGGAATAGGTCTGGGTAATAGCGTACAAAAGTATTCTTATCTTCCGGAAGCACATACTGATTTTATATTTGCGATTATTGGCGAGGAATTAGGACTGATAGGTACCATATTCATAGTGATTTTATTTATTCTCTTTATGTTTTTTGGGATAAGGGTTTGTATTAAAACCAAAGACTATTTTGGCAGGATAATGGCGGTAGGTCTCACCAGTGTTATAATTGTGCCGGCAATGATCAATATTTGTGTGGTTATCGGGCTGGTTCCAGTTACAGGTCTGACACTACCTTTTATTAGTTTTGGTGGGTCGTCACTTCTTGTCAGTATGATAGCTGTAGGTATGCTGTTAAATATATCCAGAAATGGTACACTACCAGAAAAAGCCCGGAGTGATTTGGATAATTAAAGTAAATTAGTTTAGTATTTAGGGTTGGTAAGTGGATTTAAATGAGGAAGAAAATATTGATATGTGGCGGGGGAACCGGTGGGCATCTATACCCTGCCCTGGCAATAATAGAATATATAAAAGATAATCATCCTTTATGCGATCTTCTTTTTGTAGGAACTGACAGAGGATTAGGGAAAGAGCTTATACCGGAATTTAATGTAAATTACAAAACTATAAGATCCCGCGGTTTAATTCTAAGTGAAAGCATATTCAGAAGAATTTTAAATATAGTAAAGTTTTTTTACTGGCTAATCATAGGTTTTTTTCAGTCATTTAGGATAGTACTGAAGTTTAAACCTGATATAATACTTGGTATGGGTGGTTTCTCTTGCGCTCCTGTTCTTATGGCTGGTATTTTTATGGGTAGAAAGATAGCCTTACATGAGCAGAATTACATTCCTGGAAGGTTGAACAGTTTTTTTTCGAGATTTGCTAAATATATCTTTATTAGTTTTAATGATACGGCTGAGTATTTTAAAGTAAAAAGGGGTAGAGTAATTTTTACCGGGAATCCGCTGAGAAAAGCGATAAGGCAGTTGAAGGATATCAGACCGGAATTTAAGAAGTGGGGCCTGGAAAAAGGGCGATTTACCATAGTTGCTTTTGGCGGCAGTCTGGGTGCGGAAAAAATAAACAGTACAATCATAGATTTATATGATTATTTGGAAGATAATGATAAAATTCAGATTTTACTTATTTGCGGCCGCCGTTTCTACAGGCAACTTATGAAAGATAAAAGAGACATCATCAAATCTAAGAGTAAATTAATTTTAAGGGTTTTTCCGTATATAAGTGAGATGCAAGAGATATATAGAATATCGGATATGATAATTTCCAGGGCAGGAGCGAATGCTATAGCTGAAATAATTGAATGCAATATACCTTCAATACTTATTCCTTATCCTTATGCAGTAGCTGATCACCAGTTCTACAATGCTGATTTTCTTGCAAGAGAAGGAAAAGCTATCCTGATTAAGGATAAGGATTTGGACGAGAGAAAGGTAGTTGAAGTCATAGAATCGCTTGTAGAGAATGACAGAAAAAAATACAGGGAAATGAAAAATATAGAAATTAAAGATTATGGGATAAATAGTGCAGAAATTATTACTTTAAAACTGATGGAGAGTTGAATTGGAAAACGCTGGTAATATTTTAAAAAAGAGTAAGAAGTGTTTTCTGATTGGGATAGGCGGAGCTGGAATGAGTGCTATAGCTCATGTGCTACATGGCATGGGGTTTGTGGTTTCCGGTTCTGATATAAAGGAGTCCCGTTATACAAATGCTTTAAAAAGTGAGGGTATTGGAGTTTTTATTGGCCACAATAAAAAAAATATCGAGGGTGCAGATGTGGTCATTTATTCTGCGGCAATACCTGAGAATAATCTGGAGATGAAAGCTGCCCGGGAGAAGGGGTTCCCTCTGTTTAGCCGTTCTGATATATTAGCCTGGATTTTAAATGGCAGGAAAGGTATAGCTATTTCTGGAACTCATGGAAAGACCACCACTACTTCTATGATTTCTTTGATTTTTAGAGGGCTGGGTCTGGATCCTATCATAATGGTTGGAGGGGAATTAAATGAGCTGGGGTCGAATGCCAGATACGGAAAAGGAGATTATGTAATAGCAGAAGCATGTGAAAGTGATGGATCTTTCTTAAAATATAAGCCATTTATAAGCATTGTTACTAATATTGAAGGGGACCATTTTGATTTCTATAAAAATATTGAGGAAATAAAACAAAGCTTTATAAAATTTGTTGAGAATACCAGAAGTAAGGGTCTCGTAATTTTGAATGGTGATGAGGTATATCTCCAGGATTTTTTTAGGCCTGGTGATAGAAGAGTTATCTATTATGGGGTTAGTCCTGAAAACCATATTTATGCTGAAAACATAAAATTTTCTAATTTTACTTCCTCCTATACCCTGGTTACCGTAAAGGGCAAAAAGCCAAATAAAATAAAGGTCAAATTAAATGTGCCAGGTATCCATAATGTAAAAAACAGCCTGGCTGCTTTTGCAGTATGCTATGGTATAAATTTGGATCTGGAAAAAGCTGCTGATATATTAAAGTTTTTTACCGGAGTTAAAAGGAGATTTGAGAAGAGAGGGGAGAAAAATGGTGCTGCAATATTTGATGATTATGCACACCATCCTTCAGAAGTAAAAGCAACCCTGGAAGCTGCCGCAGAAGAAAGAAATAAAAGAATAATTATAGTCTTTCAACCGCATAGATATTCACGGCTGGCTAATTTAAAAGATAAATTCAGTGGTTGTTTTGACGCAGGTGATATTCTAATTGTTACTGACGTTTATGGTTCGGGTGAGCAGCCAATTCCGGGAATTACCGGTAAGATTTTAGTCGACAGTCTGATAGACGGTGGTTTTGAAAATAAGATAATTTATATTCCAAAACTGCAGGATGTGACTGAATATCTTGAGCTTAATATGAAACAAAATGATATGATTCTTTTGATGGGAGCTGGAGATATTACCAGAGTTACGGATGAGATATTGAAATCCTAGATTAATGGAGTGGTGGTGAAGCTGGGTTGACTAAGGAACTAAAACAAGACAGGGAAAAAATTAAGAAGATAATCAAAGATATTAAACTGAATAATATAACATTTGATGTGGATACATCTGAATTAACGTCCATTAAAGTTGGTGGGAAGGCACTATGTTATTTTGTGGCAGACGAAATGAAGGATTTGAAAAAAATGATTGATACCTGCGTAAAAAATCGAATTGGGTTTATGATAATTGGAGATGGCACTAATATTTTATTCAATGATAAATATATTAATCTAGTTCTTATAAAACTGGGGAGGGACTTTGATTACCTGGAGTTTGCGGATGATGATGAAATTACGGTAGGAGCTGCCTATAATCTTTTAAAATTTGTAGTTGAGGCAGCAGACAGGGGGTATAACTTTTCCGAACTTTCTGGTATACCTGGTACCATAGGTGGAGCTGTTATGGGCAATAGCGGGAGCAAATACCAGGGAATTTGTAACTTTATAGAAAAGATAAAATATATTTCGAGCAGAGGAAGAAGTATAGGAGAAGAAACAGTTGTTCTAAATGAAGGAGATTTTGGTTACAGACATTTTTATGTCCCGGATTTAGCAGTTTTGACCGGAGTGGTTATAAACGCCGGGAAGTTGGACAGAAATGATATTTTGAAAAAGGTTAGAGACAGAATAAAAAATAAAAAACTAACTCAGCCGGTTGGTGCAAAAAGTTCCGGCTGTTTTTTTAAGAACGCTAATGATTGTTCCGAGTCTACCGGAGAATTGATAAATAAATGCGGTCTAAGGGGGTTTACTTATGGTGGCGCCAGGGTATCGAGCAAACATGCTAATTTTATTGAAAATTTCAACAAAGCCAGTTCGGAAGATATATTCGTCCTTTCGAAAATAGTTAAGAGTATGGTTATGGATAAATTCAAAATAGGGTTAAAATATGAAGTAAAAGTAGTTGGGTTTTAATGTCAGATATATTAGAAAAGTTCGAGAATCTCCAGATCAGAAGAAAGAAAAGATCGTTAAAAATTGGAGTTATTGCAGGTGGTATTTCGTCTGAAAGAGAAATATCTCTTTTGACAGGGGAAAACATTTACCAGTCTTTGCTGAAATCGGGATATAATGCTACCTTTATTGATACTGGAAAAGATTTTTACAGCAAGTTGAAAAAAATTGACCTGGCCTTTCTAGCACTGCATGGAAGATATGGTGAGGACGGAACCATCCAGGGGCTGATGGAACTTATGAAAATTCCATACACTGGTTCAGGTATATTGGGAAGCGCTATTGCCATTAATAAAATATTATCAAAGAAGATCCTAAAATTTGAAAATATTCTTACTCCGGAATACATTGCTCTGGATTTTAGTAATATAATGGATCCGGTGAAATCAAAGTCATTCGTAAGTGAGAAGTTGTCTTATCCTGTGATAGTTAAACCGAACAGTGAAGGTTCAACTATAGGGGTTAATATTGTTAAAAACGATGGACAACTGGAGTATGCAGTTAAAGATGCATTAAAATATGATAATAAAGTTTTAGTTGAAGAATATATTGGCGGCAGAGAATTGACGGTGAGCATTATAGGCAGTGAGCCGGTTGCTCTCCCGATTATTGAGATAAAGCCCGAAAGTGGCTTCTACGATTATGATGCAAAGTACATCAAGAATACGACTGAGTATATAGTTCCTGCGGAATTGGATAGGGAAATATCCAGGCATATTTCGGAAGTGGCAATAAAGTGCCATAGGGTGTTAGAATGCAGCGGTATATCAAGAGTAGATTTTATATTGGATACTTACGGCGACGCTTATGTTTTTGAATTAAACACTATGCCTGGCATGACTGCTACAAGTCTGGTTCCCAAGGCAGCCAGAGCTGCCGGGATTAGTTTCGACTTATTAGTGGAGATAATATTGGATTTAGCAAATTTAAAAGTATAATCTTAGGTGATAAAATTAAAAACAGTGAAAATATTATCTTAGCTAGAAGAAGAAAAATTTTTAGAAGGAGGCTTTGGAATTTTTTTAAACTGCTGCTGATTGCGGCATTTTTTGCAGCAGCAGTCTGGGGATTAAATTATTTTTATAACAGCGGATATTTTAAAGTTAAAAATATAGATGTTCAGGATAATACTCATTATAAAGATGAAGAAGTATCAAGTTTAATACCTGAGGTAGTAGGGTCCAATATATTTGAAATAAATAAAAAAGAAGTGGAAGAGACAATAACCAGGGAGCTAAACTGGGTTAAGGAAGCTGAACTGAGTAAGATTTTTCCCGACAAAATTGTAATAAAATTAATTGAAAGAAAACCTGGTCTTAGAATAGTATATAAAAATGAATATTTCTTGATAGATAATGAAGGGGTGGTACTGGATAAAATTAATGAAGAGGAACAGAATAGTTATAAAGATTTGATTCTGGTAAGAAATGCTATTAATTATGATATCAATGTAGGAGAAAAAATTGCAAAGAAGAATGTATTAAGTTGTGTGGATATTTATAAAGCCTTTGATGAGCAATTGAAGAGTATAATCAGAGAAGCAAGGCTGGAAGATAATATTTCAGGAGATATAATTTTCGAAACTAATAATGGGAAGAAAATTATTTTTGGTGACGGCAGTGATATAGTAAAAAAAGTTGAAATATTGAAGCAATTGTTAAAAGAAGAAACAGATTATACTATAATAGATTTGAGAAGTCCTGAGAGTCCGGTAATAAAATAGAGGAAGTAGAGGTTCAATTGTCAAACAATGATAAATATATTGTAGGTATTGATATAGGTACAACTAAAGTCACCACTTTAATCGGAAGGGTAGAAAAAAGTAATACACTGAAAATAAAAGGCTATGGAATTTCCGGCTCCAAGGGAATAAAGAAAGGTCTGGTTGTAGATATTAATGAAGCTGCCAAATCTATACTTAATTCTATAGAAATGGCTGAGAAATCCACCAAAATGTTTATCGACAATGCTTATATCGGAGTTACAGGTAAACACATTTCTTTTGTAAGTAACCGATGTGAGATAAATATCAGTTCTCCTAATAGCATAGTAAGAAAAATAGATGTAGATAAACTTATTTCCATGGCTAACAAAGTGAATGTACCTCCACAGTATGAAATTATACATACCTTGATTAAAGAGTTTATTATTGATGAGGAAAGAGGGATAGTAGACCCCATAGGACTGTCGGCAAACAAACTGGCGGTTGAGCTGCTGGCTATTTATGGGACAGCTTATCTGATTAATAATGTGGTCAATAGCGTAAAAGCTGCTAAAATAGAAATAGAAGATATAATCATAGAAGCCATGGCTTCAAGTGAAGCTGTTCTTACTCCGGAAGAAAAAGAGAGCGGGGTAATACTTCTTGACATCGGCGGAGGTACGACTGATGTTGCAGTATATAAGAATAAAAAAATGATATTTACACATTGTCTGCCGGTAGGAGGGGATTTAATAACCAATGATATTTCTATTGGTCTTAATATAACTTTTTCAAAAGCAGAAGAAATCAAGAAAAAGTTTGCTAATGTTGATTACAATTTTTATGATACTTTAAATAGAGTAAATATAGGTGATATTAAAATAGACAGTAATAAAACAACGTTAAACATAAGGTTATATAATATAGTAAATTGCAGAGTTAAAGAATTGTTAAGCCTGGTTAAAGAGAAAGTTGAAGGTTATAATTTTATGCATGAAGTTCCCTGCGGTCTGGTTATAACCGGCGGGACATCGATGCTTAAGGGTATAGCTCCACTGGCGAATTCGGTTTTTAATTTGCCTGCAAGATTAGGGGTTCCTTACGATACAGAGGGGCCTTTAGAAGTAATTAGCGATCCTATTTACTCTACGGGTGTGGGTTTATTAAAATATGCTTATCAGCTGGAGAACTACCGGGGTCTGGGTCAAGCCGGTGAGAAAAAAGAACAGCATACCTTTATAAATAGATTTAAGGATTTTATTTTAAAAATTTTAAAGAATGAAAGCAGGTGATGATTTTGAACTCGGATTTTGATAAGAGTTATTATGCAGTTATAAGGGTTATAGGAATAGGTGGTGGGGGCAGCAATGCTATTAATAGAATGATGGAAGATAGTTTGGGAGGATGCGAGTTTGTGGCAATAAATACTGATGCTCAAGCGCTTATGATGTCAAGTGCCGATAGAAAAGTATTGATTGGTGAAAGCGGGCTTGGTGCAGGATCTAATCCTGAAATAGGAAGAATAGCTGCTGAAAAATCTATAGAATCTTTAAAGGAGATAGTAAAAGGCGCGGACATGATATTCCTGACAATAGGTGAAGGTGGTGGAACTGGAACTGGTGCGGCTCCTATTGTTGCTGCTGTTGCTAGAGAAGCAGGGTGTCTGACAGTTGCAGTTGTGACGAAACCGTTCACCTTTGAGGGCAGAAAAAGAATGTGCCAGGCTGAAGAGGGTATTGAAAACTTAAAAGATAAAGTTGACACTCTCATAATCATACCGAATGATAGACTACTGGAAGTTTCAGACGACAACACCACACTGATCAATGCTTTTAGATTAGCGGACAATGTACTTAGAGCTGGTGTTAGAGGGGTTACCGATTTAATTACACTGCCTGGACTGATTAATTTAGATTTTGCAGATGTTAAATCGATAATCAAGAATGCAGGAAACGCAATACTTGGGGATGGCATAGCATCCGGTGAAAGCAGAGCTATTAAAGCTGCTCAAAATGCAATTAACAGTCCTTTGATAGAAACCTCTATAGAGGGAGCGAGCGGAATTCTGCTGAATATATCGGGCGGGTCTGATTTAAAGCTTTTCGAGGTTAACCAGGCAGCGGAAATCATAAGGAATGCCTCCAGTCCAAATGCAAATATTATTTTTGGTGCTGTCATTGATGAAAGTATGAATGATAATGTAAAAGTTACTATTATTGCTACTGGATTTGAGTCCCGTAAAGTTCAGAAATCAAAAGCGGATGAGGAACACAAGAAGAAAAAAGAGGTAGAGAAAAAAGAAGCAGAGAAGAAAGAAGTAGAGAAAAAGTTATTTGAGCTTGAAAAAGATGTATTGGCCGAGAGGAATAAGAAAGAAGATTTTAAAAAAATATCAGAAGATGATTTCAGATCTCTAGAAGAAGATGAATATCTTGATATACCCACTTTCCTGAGGAAAGACAAAAAATAATTTATTTATTTAAAATGGTCCAGATAGAAAAGACGTTGGTAGACGGTCTTCCGGTATATTTATCCACTTATTTAAGAAATAATTATAGAATAATTTTTTGTTTTACTACCAGAAATGGTGGTTATAGCAATGGTGAGTTTGAATCTTTAAATATGGATTATAATGTAGGCGATAGTAAGGTAAATGTTGCAAAGAACAGGGAAATAGTTTTAAAGAAACTTGGTCTGGATAAAATAAAACAGATATATTCTGTGAATCAGATTCATGGAAGCAATATATTGAATATTAATAAAGATATAAACTTAGCGTCATCAGATAATATTCCGGAGAAAGCTGACTCTCTGATAACAGATTTAAAGGGTATCCCCATAATGGTAATGGGAGCGGATTGTAACTTAATACTGATTGCAGATATTGCCAAAAAGGTAGTCGCAGCTGTTCACGCTGGATGGAAGGGGACTTTACACGGAATAATAACTGAAGTGATTTTACATATGAAAAGAGGGTTCGGAAGCAAGGTTAGAGATATATTTGTAGCTTTTGGTCCCAGCATTAGAAAGTGCTGTTATAAAGTTGATAATTCGACACTTGAAAAATTTATAGATAAGTTTGGTTGTGGGAGTTTTTTTATAAAGAAAAATAATGATATTTTTTTAGACCTGGTGAACATTAATTATATGCAATTGAAAAAACTGGGACTTAATGAAGAAAATATTTCTGACTGTGGGGCGTGTACATATTGCACCCATGGTTTTTTTTCATACCGGAGATATAAAATAACCGGCAGACAGGCAGGAATAGCAATTATTGAATAATTACAGTTATTCAAATTATGAAAAGTAGTGACAACTTAATGGAAGAAGCTGGTAGATTGAAAAGGAATATCAATAATTTAAGAAATGAGGTAGAAATAACCTGTAAAAAAGTTGGCAGAAGTAGCAAGGAAGTATCGATTATAGCTGCTACAAAATATGCTTCTGCCCGGCAGGTAGAAATGGTTTATAATTCGGGGCTTAGAAATTTTGGTGAGAACAGAGCTGACCAGCTGAAGGAGAAGCATGGTGCAGTAAAAGAGGATTCAGTATGGCATTTTATCGGGCATCTCCAGAGCAGGAAAGCAAAAATAGTAGTCCCTCTGGTAGAATTTATACATTCGATAGACAAGATAAGTACTTTAAGTAAGGTGAACGATGAAGCGGAGAAATTAGATAAAATACAGAAAGTATTAGTAGAAGTTAATATTTCCGGGGAAGAATCAAAGTATGGTATAAATCCTGGTGATTTGCACAATTTTCTTGAAGAAGCGTTAGATTTTAAAAATATTGAAGTAGCAGGTTTGATGACCATGGCGCCATTGACGGACGATTTTGGATTCATAAGAGAGGTTTTTAAGAATCTGCGAATTCTCTGCGGTAAATTGAATAAAGATTTTAGCAAAGTGAACCTGGCCGAGCTTTCAATGGGCATGAGTAATGATTATAGAATAGCTATTGAAGAAGGTGCTACAATGATTAGAGTTGGTTCTATTATTTTTAAATAATTTTTTAATTATGTTGAGGAGGATTAATGAGCAGGTTTTTTAAGAAGACTCTATCTTTTTTTGGCTTGTCAGATGAGAATGAAATGGGTCTGGAGGATGTTGAGGGCAATAATACAGAAGAAGTAAAAGTCAGAGCATTGAAAAATAAAAGTGGTAAAATGGATACAAGACAGGAAAAAGAGGATCTAAGGAGAGGGCATATTATTAGTGCAAAGCCGCACAGAAAAGTTTCGTTGATTGGCTCAGGAAGAGATGCTATAAAATCAAGAGTTTTTATTGCAGAACCCAAGGAGTTTGAAGAGATCCAGATAATTGCGGATAATTTTAAAGATAATATTCCTGTAATAGTTAACCTGCAAAAAGCTGACCAGGATCTGGCCAAAAGAGTGATAGATTTCTGTAGTGGGCTTACCTATGCTTTGGAGGGAAATATTAAAAAAGTGGCAGAAAAAGTTTTTTTGGTTACTCCCTACAATGTAGAGGTTAGTTCTGAAGAAAAAGAGCTACTGCGGGAAGAGGGTTTTTACAATCACTTTTAGAAAAAGAGGGATATTTATTTGGGCAGTTACAGATTGGGAATAATCGGCTGTGGAAATATGGGCGAAGCAATACTTGGGGGAGTACTGGACTCTGGTTTCTTAAGACCAGGTGAAATAATATTTTACGAGAAAGATAATCGTCGTAAAAAACACATTGAGCGTAGATATAAGATATGTTCTGCCGGGGGAGTTATTGAACTTGTAAAAAAATCCAGGTATATATTATTGTCTATAAAGCCACAGGACCTTAAGGATATACTGGAGCAGATAAAAAGTTGTTTTAGTTATAAGACAAATTCAGTTGTAAGCATTGTGGCCGGAGTGCCCACCAATTATATAGAAAAAAAATTAAATTCAAATGCTTCGGTTATAAGGGTGATGCCCAATGCTCCTGCGTTGTTTAGAAGAGGTATGGCTGCCATAAGTAGAGGCAGGTTTGCAAAAGATAAGGACCTGTTGTTTTTAAAAAAGTTAATAAAGAGTGTGGGTAATTGTGTAGTGATTGAGGAGAAATACCAGAATATAGCGACGGCTTTAAGTGGAAGTGGTCCAGCTTATTTCTTTCTTTTTTGCAAATATTTGGTAGAATCTGGAATAAAAAGTGGACTGGATCCGGAAATATCAAAAAAGCTGGTAACTGGTACCATGATCGGGGCGGGGATAGCTATTGAGAAATCCGGAAGTGACCTTGCCAGTTTAATTGAAAAGGTCGCATCTCCGGGAGGCACTACCGAGAGTGCTCTTAAAGAGTTTGAGAGAAATGAGCTTGGTAAAATAATTTATGCTGCTGTGGAAAGTGCAAGGAAGAGGGCACGTGAATTGCAGAATTTTCTTGACTGACAAATTTGTGGGCTGGTTATTTTTCTTTTCAGTGTTATATTATTGGAATAAAAAAAGTATTGGGAGGTAATGATGAATATAAATGCGGAAAGTATCCAGAAAAAGGAATTTCATATTGTATTTAAGGGATACAAACCTGAAGAGGTTGATAAATTTTTAGATATTCTTGCAGTGGAATTTGATAAATTACAAAGGTTTCAAAAAGAGCTTCAGGAAAATCTGGAAAGACTAAAATATGAAGGAGACAAAGAATCAGTTGAGATGAAGAAAATCATTCAGGAAGCGCTTGTATCAGCCCATAAAATTGCAGAGGACATAAAACAGAAAGCAGAAAAAGAAGCGGAAGAGATGGTAAGGACTAAAGTGGCTGAGGAAGAGGAATCATATAAAAACTTATTGAGTAAAAAGACGCAGTTGGAGAGAGATATACAGGAACTGAGCCGGGAATACGAGGATTTCAAGGGCAAGATTGCAGAGCTGGTAGATGATCTTAAGGAGACTACTGCAAAATTAGGGGAAGGGAAATTTCTCAATATTTCCAGGATTGATAAGAAAGATTTTGGTGTTGATAAAATAGATATAGATGAAAGTATCAGAGAGGATGAAAAGCCAACGTATCCTCCAGATGAGGAGTTGAAAGTGGTCGAAGATACTAAGGTAGAGGAGAGAGAAGAAAAAACAGAAGAAGAAGAAGAAGATGAAAAAAGAGAAGAAGAACCTGTGATAGAAGAGGAAGAGCAAAAGGAAATTTATGAGTCTGGAGAAACAGAAGAAGAAGATGATGATGAGGAGTATAAACCAAAAAGAGTCAAGAAGAAAATAGATATAGCTAATCCAGACATAATTAATGATTTCTTTAAGACTGATGAAGAATGAAACGATAAAGTTGATTATAAAACCTCATTCCACTGTTACCGGTGTTTGCGGAGTTTATATGGACAGAATAAAAATAAAAGTGGCTGCTGCTCCAGAAAAAGGGAAGGCTAACAAAGAGCTTATAAGTTTCATTTCAGATAAAATAGGTATTCCTAAAAAGGATATAAAAATTATTTCCGGTGAAAAATCAGTTTATAAGGAAATTAGTATAAAATCGGATAGAGATTCAAATTTAGCCTCAAGACTTCTTTCTGAATAAGAGATTTTATACTTCATCTGAAAGAATAAAACCAAGTTTATTCATGATTTACCTTGTAGTTTACCCCATTTATATATTAATTCTTGTTATTTGTCCTGTTAATAGCTAAAAAACCTGTAATTTCCATTATCCAAACATGAAATAACCGATATTAGTTATGTATCCATCGAAATAACTGGTTGACAATCAAGTATTATAGTTTTATTATATATTTATAAATATTTTACAATTGTTGTATAATAATTTAGTAGTTATATTGTCAAGCATTATTTAGAAGGATAGATGCCAGAATACGTGGCGAAATTTAAAAGCCGTAAAGAAGCATTACAGTCAAAGATACCTGATTTAGGAAGTATTATTTTTAAAGAATGGGTGAAGAGAAAAAATTATATACTATCAAAGAAGTTTCAGATCTGGTTGGAATTAGTGAATCAGAAATAATAAGAGTAGTTATGATAAAGAAATTACCTGCTATAAGATTGGGTAAAGCTATAAGGATAAAAGAGGATGATTTAGAGGTATTCTTAAACGGATTTGTTGGCGAAGAAGCAGTAAAGCGTAACTACAAGGAGCCGGTTTTATATACGGCCGAGCAGGTCGCGAAGATCTTAAAATTATCGGTTGATAATATATGGAATTTACTAAAAACAGGGAGATTGAAAGGATTTAAGGTAAGAGAAGGCAGAAGCTCCTGGAGAATTCCTGCTAACAGCCTGGAGGATTTTATAGAAAGCAGAACAAGGCAGTCGGTATAAATTTTCAATGTGATGATTGACGATAGGAATGGGAAATCCAGACTTACTGTCTGGGAGAAGATAGCAATAACTGTAATTGTAATTTTGATAATTATTATAATTTTATTGATTTTCAACCAGGATATTAAGGGGTATATCGAAACTTTCAAAAAGTGGTATGAAAGTAAAGTTTGATTGATAGTAGTTTGATTTTTTTAGGAGGTGAAAATAATGAAGAAATTAGTAAGAATTTTGATAGCACTTGGTTCCCTGATAGGGATAGCTGCTTGGGTTAGATGGTAGTAAACTAACAGCAATTTCATATTATAACAAATCTTTCTTTTCTGGTATAATGCTCTATATTTTAGCTAAAATATAGGAGTAAAGATTTGGTGGACAAAAATGACAGTCCGGTTTTAAAGATATATGTTTATTTCGTATTTTTAGCCGGGCTGTCTATTTCAGTTTATATTCTTCTAAAATATAGAGATGTATCAATTGTTGGGGTGTTGTTGTTTGGAATTATTGCCTTTATAGCTGAGAATCTATCAGCATCGCTTCCAACAGTGGGCAGTGTATCAATAAATAATGCTATATTATTTGCCAGCTTGATACTTTTTGGTCCATCTACTACTGTTGTAGTTGCGGCAATTTCTTTTTTTAATGTCAGGGAATTTGTTAAAAAAGTTCCCTACTATAAACATCTTTTTAATGCTGGTCAGTATTTGATGTCAATAGGTATTGCCAGTATCATATTTGAAAGTATCTATAATAGAACTGTTACCAACTTTTTTAATCCTGCCAATATTGGTTTTATTTTTTTGGCTGCGTATATTAGCTTTTTTTCAAATACGCTACTTACTGCCGGAGCTATCTCAATAAGTGAGAGGAAAAATTTTATAAATATCTGGATTTATAATTTTGCATGGCTAATTCTATACATATTATTTTTATCTGCAATGGCAATTTTCATATCTTTCCTCTATAAATTATATGGATCCTTTACGATCATATTTACATCTATCCCACTGATGATTGCCCAATATACTTACATGCTTAGAGTTAAGGAAAGAAGGGCACTTTTAAACAGTATTATGCAAATTGTGAAGATAATAGATGCTAAAGATTCTTATACCGCAGGGCACTCGGTGAGGGTAGCGGAGTATGCTGAAAAGATTGCGAGGAAGTTAAGGCTTAATGAATATGATGTTGAAGTATTGACAAATCTGGCCAATCTTCATGATATAGGTAAAGTTCAGATTGATCTGAGTGTACTTAATAAGCCTGGAAAGTTTGATGATTCCGACTGGGCAGAAATGAGAAAGCATCCGGAGATAGGATATGGAATAGTTAAAGAAATAATATTTTTAAAAAATTCAGCTAAAGCAATTCTCTATCACCATGAAAGGGTAGATGGTAAGGGATACCCGTATGGGATTAAAGGAGATGAGATACCACTGTTTGCTAAAATACTTACTGTAGCGGACGCCTATGATGCAATGACCTCTGATAGGCCTTATAGACCAGCGCTGACCAAGAAAAAAGCGATAAAAGAATTAGAAGTGTGTGCTGACAAGATTTTTGACAGAGAAATCAGCAGCATAATGATTGAGATTATAAAGGAAGAAAGTTAGATTAAGTGTTAAAACAATATTTTTCGATCTTTATAAAAAGCCTGCTAGCTTTGTTGGCAGGAGCTGCTATTGGTTTCATATTTTTCTATTTTTTTAAGGACGCCAGTGTATTTATAACTGATAAATTTAAAATGCTGCAGGGGGTTTTTGGAATACGCCAGTATGAGGAGGGTATGTCTTTCAGATATGTCTTTGCAGCTATTTTTTTTGGGAATCTTCTTTCCACTCTTGGATATTTCACCCTTGGTTTTTTAAGAACTTCTCTTCCGGTAAGTTTTATTACTGGCATCTTTGTGATTGTTTTTCTGTTCACAGGGACAATAAGGCATGGAACTCCTATTCCTCTGGAGGTGGTGATACTTTCTTCAATTGAAATGTTTTATAGAGTTATGGCTTTAACTACTGGAGAATATATAAATAGAAATAGATTTAAAAATAAAGCTATTCCTTTGTCTTCTATAATTATTATATTTATTATGTTTATCTCGGCAGTTTTTTATGAACTGTACCAGATTTTCTAAGCAATAAGCTACCTTTTTTTATTAAATTTTCTTTTCCATTTATAACTATTAAAAACCAATTTGAAGAATTTAATGGTATCGGTAATAGGGTTAACATAGCTTATAAAATCTTTATGGTAAATAGTGCTGATAGGTATATTTTTAATATTATACCCGAGCCAACTGGCTTTTATTACTATTTCCGGTTCGGTATCGAATTTTTTGGTTTCCAGTTTGATGTTTTTTAAAGCTTTTGCACTTATGTACCTGAATCCAGATTGCACATCACTGATTTTTCTTCCGGCGATGTTGGAAATAATCCATGAGGTAAAGACATTTGTGGCCAATCTTATAAATGGCATATTCTTAGTATTACCCAGTCTGTCTCCGATTATTAGATCCGGATTTTCTATTTTTATAACTTCTAAGAAATTTTTAATTTCGCTAACATCGTGCTGACCGTCTGCATCGATGGTTATAACACCGGAATAGTTATCCTTTATAATATAATCAAAGCCGGTTTTAAGTGATTCACCCTTACCCTTATTTACGGTGTGTTTGAGTGGTATTATTTTAAGATTCTCAGGAGTTTGGATGGATTTTATGATTTCCAGGGTATTATCTGTAGAACCATCATCAACTATGATTATATCCAGATTATATTTGAAACAACCTTCAATCACCGCTTTAATATATTTTTCTTCGTTGTAAGCGGGGATGAGGATTGCAATTTTGGTATTAGGTATTATTATCATTCTTTAATTTTATATTACTGGATTTCATATTCAATATTTTATGAAAAATTTTCAAGGATAATGGGTTTTAGTATCTGTAATTAGAAGATCAACCCCAACATCATTTTTTGACACAGGGATTTTGTTGACTATCTGGATATCAAAGCAAAGTGCTATTTTTTTTACTCCCTCTGGAATACGCAGGAGAAGTTTATCATAATATCCACCGCCATATCCTAAACGGTTGAGGTTTTTATCGAAACCTACTCCTGGAACAACAACCAGATCGATATCAGAAATTTTAGCAGGCCTGCATAAGGCAGTAGTGGGTTCCATTATGCCGTAAGTTCCTTTTTCAAGTTGCTCTTCCGGATTATTCACATAGAAAAGTTTCAAGCGGCGGTTATCAATGCGTGGAAGGATTATATTTTTTTTATTTTTCAATGCTTCTTTAATAATTGGAGTTACATCAACTTCGCTCCCAAAGGGATAATAAATTAAAATGTTGTTTGAGTTGATATAATAAGCTGTGCCAAGAAATTTTCCTGTTATTATTTTGCTTATTTTTTTTCTGTATCGAGCCGGGAGACTATCTCTTTTATCCAGAATTATTTTTCTGGTGGTTTTTTTAAGAAGTTCGGACCTCTTAAATTCATTATTATTCTTCATAAAAAGTTATCCCAAGGCCTCCTGGTCCAAGATGAGCTCCAACTATGGCGCCAATATCCACTCTGAATATTTCTTTCGGGTTAAATGTCTCTTTTATTTTTTCATACATTTCGGCTCCGTCTTCTTTTGCGTCGGAATCTCCTACTGATACTATAAGATTCTGAGGATTTTTCACCATGGTTTTCATAGAATTTATCAGTTCTGTTTTGGCCTGATTCCATCTTCTGGTGGTTTTAAATTGAGATATTTCTCCATCATGAATAGTGAGTATTGGTTTGATCTCCAGGAGCGAAGCAATAAGTCCTTTTGCCTTTCCTATTCTTCCACCTTTTTTTAGATATTCCAGTGTGCTTGGTACTATTAAAACTTTGATCTTGGGTTTTAAATCATATACCTCTCTTAAGATCTCTTCTTTTGATTTGCCTTCCTGCGCAGCTTCAGCTGCTTTCAATACCAGAAAACCAAGTGGTAAATGAACCAATTCTGAATCAATTACCTCTATATCTCTATCCGGCATTTCTTTTTTTGCCATCTCTACAGAATTTATGGTGCCCGACATTTTTTTAGAAATATGAATGGAGATTATGCTGTCGCTTTTTTGGAGAATATCTGTATATGCTTCTATAAAATCTTTTGGTGTAGGTTGGGTTGTGGTGGGCAATTTTTCAGATGACCTGATTTTTTTATAAAATTCTTTTATGGTTATATCTTTCCCATTATCCAAAAAACTTTCTTTATCAAAGATTACTGACAGTGGTATAACTTTTATATCTAATTTTTTTGCCAATTCTTCTGGTATATCGGAAGTGCTATCGGTAACTATTGCTACTTTACTCATTTTTCCTCCTTTATTTTAGTTTCTAATTTTATAATTTATGCTTTTTTTAAAATATTTTCAATTAATTTTGCAAACCTTTTGCTTATAAAAGTTTCTTTCTTGTAACCATCGGAGTGGCTGAATTTTGCTTCATTTTTCGGGATAGCCTGATTTTGGCCTGCTATATTTCTTATATGTGATAAGCCCAGCACTTTTATTTTTAGAAAGTTTGCCATTATGACCTCCGGAACAGTTGACATTCCAACGGCATCAGCTCCTAATTTACGAATAGCATCTATTTCAGCATTAGTTTCAAGTATTGGTCCTTTCACTGCTGCATATATGCCGGTTTTTAGTTTAAAGCCAATATCTTCTCCTGCTTTAATTGCAATACTGGCTAATTTTTCATCATAAGGGCGACTCATATCAATAAAATAATCATATTGTCTATTATATTTGTTACCGAAAAATGGATTGTCGAACATTAAATTTATATGATCTCTTATTATCATAATGTCATCTTCAGCAAATTCAGGATTTGTTCCTCCTGCTGAATTAGTGATTATCAGGTTATTTGTTGATAGATAAGATAAGAGATTGACCGGATAAACTACTTCTTTTATATTGTATCCCTCATATAGATGTACTCTTCCGCAGAATATTAAAATATTTTTGTTTCCCTGTTTTCCATAGACAATAGTTTTTCCATGTCCTGGAATGGCCGGAACAGACATATATGGTATATCAGCAGTATTCAGAGTTATTTTGTTTTGTAAGGGTAAAAATTCTATACACCTGTTAAGGAATGAACCCAGTATCAATCCAAAATCGATTCTTTCGGCTATGTGAGAATATAGATAATCGCATGTTTCTTTAAGTTTTTCTTTTCTAAGAAAAGCTGGTTCACTCATATGATAAAAAGGTGATTCAGACTACACATCAGGTATTTTATTAAATTTTAACACACTTTTATATTAAAAATAATTAATATTTTAAGTTTTTTTGATATAATCTTCCTATTATTTTTTTAAATTTAATTTTTGATTTTTGTATCCTGGAGTGAATAAATGAATTTTAAAAGAGTACTTTTAAGTCCAGCTTTCAAGTTTTTTTTTCTGGTTTTAATAATCTTTACATTAATATGCTTGTCAGTTAATCTTGAGGCCTGTGAACCCAAGCAGAGAGTGATTAAAATTGGTAATCAGGCTGTTCTTTCCGGTGAGTATAGGTCTTTCGGAGAGGATCAACTGGTCAGTATTGAGCTTGCTGCTTCCAAATTATCTCCAGTAAGGATAGGAGGGTTTGATTACGAAATTGAGGTGGTCACTAAAGACGATGAAGGCAATCCGGAAAAAGCCTTTCTGGTCGCACAGGAAATGGTGGATGAAGAAGTAGTTGGTGTGATTGGTTCTACTTTTGATGGAACCACCAAGGTTTCTGTGCCCGTTTATGAAGAATATGGTATACCGGTAATTTCCCCATACGCTCAAAAAACTGAAATTTCCAAGATGGGGAATATTTTTTTCAGAATAGTAATGAATAATAAGCAGAAAATAGAAAATATTGCCGATTTTATTAAGGATGAAATTAATCCGCAGAAACTTATGCTTATAAATAACCGCGAGGAGTATTCAATAGAATTAGTTGATTACCTTAGAGAGATATTATCTGATTATGGTATAGAAACTCCGAAACCAATGTCAATAAAAATAGGTGAAGAGGATGTGTCGGTTATTGCAGAAAATCTATTGATAGAGGGGCCGGATACTGTATTCTTTTGTGCAACTTATAGTGAACTGGCATCTCTTATATCCAAGGCAAGAGAAATTGGTTTAGGGTCGAGATTTATAACAGAAACATTGGGGATGGATGATAACATTTTTGTCTTAGCAGATGCACAATATCTGGAAGGTCTGATTGCCGTAATTCCTGAACCGCCTTCTCTGGCCAAGTATTCTCAGGACCCTAAAGCGGTAAATTTCTGGCATGACTTTAATAATTATTTGAGCCAGATGGATAATCCGGACATTAGTATCGATAGCCCGGGATCATATGCTCCTTACTGTTACGACTCTGTTTTTGTAATCATTGAGGCTATGAAAAGAGCTAATTCTATTCTACCTGAAGATTATATAGATGAGCTTAAAGCTACTTCTTACGATGGAGTAATAGGGCATATTGAATTCGATTCTAATGGCGACAGGGTAGATCCATTGTCAACAGTTTTTATTGTAAAAGATGGTGCCTGGGTAAGATATTAATCAGGAACTATGAAATTTAATTTTTTAGGGGCTATTTTGAAATTAGCCGGTAACTTGCAGATATATTCTCCGTCCGCGAAAACACTAAACTGGTATTCACTCTCTATTGTTAAGTTGTTGGTTCTAAAAATTTCAACATAAATATCATCTACGTGCTTTCCTTCATAAACTTTTGGAAAAATTTTTATAAAATGTAATTTACTCATTCTTTTTATTATACATATATCAAGGAGCCCATCTTCCGGATCAGCAGCAGGAGTTATTTTCATACCGCCACCATACATGGGCATATTAGAGGCTGCAATCATCATTCCATAAATTTCTCTGCGGTTGCCGTCATACTCCAGAAAAAATTTCTTTGATCTGAATGTAATCAGAGTTTTATAGACCGAATAGGTATATTTTACCGGTCCTTTTAACGGCAAACAGGTGTTGTTTGCAAGATCGTTTACCTGTGAATCGAACCCGGAACCAGCGATACACACGTAATAATATTTATCATTTATCAAACCCAGGTCAATTCTTTTTATTTTGCCCTCCTTTATAATCTGGCAGCAGCTTTTGATATCGGCCGGCAAGCCAAGACTGGTAGGAATGTCATTACCAGAACCGGTAGGTATGATGCCTAAATTTTTATCGGTTCCAGCCAGCACATTTGCCATGTAGTGAATTGTACCGTCACCCCCTACAGCTATAAAATTAGAGAAATCATTTTTTAGGTTGTTTTCTGTAGTATCTGCGATATCCTGCAAGTTCTTACTTATGTGTACGTGGTATTCTATGTTAAGTTTTTTAAATTCGGATTCAATGAGCTCTTTTATTTCAAGAGATTTACCTTTTGCCGAAGCGGGATTTAAAATGATAAGTGTTTTCATTCTTTTTATCCTTACGAATGTAGCTCGTAATACTTGTTATCCTTTTTAACTGGTGAATTAAATTCGGAAACGGAATAAATTTTGTAAAATACTTTACTTAATTTGACTATTTTAAACAATAATTGTTTTATTTTTTTTAAAAAAGTTACATTAATACGCTACTCTGGTTTATTGACTTTTTATTTTGCCTATTATAATCTTTAAATGTTTTTTTATGAATTAAAAGCTCTAGGGGGGGGTATCCAATGAATATATTTAACAGAATAGTGGTTGTGCTGATATTAATCTTTTTAATCTGTCTCTCAATTGTTTCTATGGTGAATGTTTTTGCTGGGTATTTCAAGTGGTCAGACCTGGCTTTAAGAATTTTTAATCCGGAATACAATATTCAGGCATTTGTTGCATTTCTTGCCTTACTGGCTGTGTTTGCTATCAGTGTATTTTTGATAGTGATGGAGTTTTATAGAAGAAGAGCAAGAACGGCAAGTATATCCAGCTCCAAGACAGGAAATGCGATGGTGACACTGGGTACTATAGCTGGCCAAATTAAAAATGGAGTAGCCAAAATAGATGGTCTGGAAGAGGTCAAAGTAAAAATAATCCCTAAAACAACAGGTATAATAATTGACATGAATGCTAAGTTAAGTGACGGGGTTAATATTCCTGAGAAGATGCAGGAAATAATAAACGAGGCTGCAGGTATTGTATCCGATAAACTGGGTATTAAAGTTATAAAAACCAATCTTACTGTTGTTGGTCTTGTTGCCGGAGGGAAAGAAAAAGAACCGCCGAAGAAAGAGATGGAGGAAAAAGCAGCTGAAACAGTAAAAGTAGAAGCCAGAGATGTGATTGAGACAGAAGATGATAGTCCGGATTAAAGCAAATAAAACGGATATAATTTATACATATTTTTATTTACGAAGGAATACCAGTTTCATAAAGCGGACTTAGTATATCGGTAGTACATGAGCTTCCCAAGCTCAAGAGGCGGGTTCGACTCCCGTAGTCCGCTCCATTGAAAAATTGATAGTTATATCAGTAATTGTTTTCGTTAAGTATTTTTTGAAAAATTAATGTGTATATCATAATTGAATAGTTTTATTGTGTTTGATTTCTTAAGAAAAGGAGAACTATATGTCAGATATATTATCGGAACTTGATAAATATATTCCTGAAGATAATCCTAGAAAATGGGCGAAACTCACAAGTGATATTGATTTCAGGAGACTCCAATTAACTCTTTTAAAGGAAATACTAATTGAGTTAAGGCAGATCAATGCCAAATAATGGATGTTGGATGATAAATTAATAGAAGTTGTAAATAAAAAAAACAGCAGCTTTCTGGTAATTGGACCCCCGGGCTCTGGTAAGACCTATACACTTCTGGAGCTTACCAAATACTTAATCACTACTAAAAAAGTAAATCCCAGCAGATTACTTATTTTCTGTTTCAATCGCAGGTGGTCAAAATTAATAAGGGATAAAACTACCACTATGATAGGCGGGAGTATACTGGAAATTCCTATAGAAACTTTTTATTCTTTTTGTACTTATTTTATAAACAGAACAAAGATTTTCTTATATCGAAAGCAATTCTCTAGTGATAGCTCTCCGGGGAGTATGGTTACTGATGATTTTTTCGAGGATATAAAAATTCTGAATTCAACCCAGCAGTGGAAACTGCTTAAGAATGTCATAAAAATGCTGGATGCAAAAAATTACCCACACACTTTTAAATATGTAAATAGTAATCCTTTTATTGAGAATAGTTATATACAGGAAGTTTTTGATTTTATCCTGCGAGCTCAGGAAAGTTTATTTACACCCGGCGAACTGTCGGACAAATTTACACCATTTTATAATCCGGTACTTTCGGAACTGGTTGGAATATATTCCAGATATATAAAAGAACTTAAAGAAAATCATCTATATAATTACGGTATGTTGTTGGAAGAAACAGTTAGCATATTAAAAAATCATGAAGAAATAAAGGATTACTACAGGCAGAAGTATGATTATATACTGGTTGATGAACTGCAGGAAATTAATAAAGCCCAGTTTGAAATCATAAACTGTATTTCAAATTCCAACTGCGTTTTTTTTGGAAACGACGACCAATCTATTTACGCTTTCAGAGGTTCGATGCTGGATAGCTTTAAAACGATTTATCTAAAACTTGAACCGGAAAATGTCATTTTTCTGAATAAAAATTACAGGAGCAGCAGTATCATAAATGATGTCTGCAAAAATTTTATTTGCCTCAGCAAGAATAGAATTCCAAAAGAAACTACTGTCCCTGCTGGTAGTTCCAGCGGAGAATTATATTTAAAGGAATTTCATACCTTGCTGGAAGAGGCTAATTTTATCTGTCATAAAATTAAACTTCTCCATCTGAAAGAGGGTATAAAACTGGAAGAAATGGCAGTAATTATTAAAGGGCTGGGTTATGAAACTCATGTGGTTGAAAACGCATTAATCCAGAATGGTATTCCATTTACAAGAAGAGGTACAAGAAGTTTGCTCGACAATAGACTTGTAAAATATTTACTCAACTTTATGAGATTGATGCTGGCCATAAAAGAAACTGAGGAGCCTGAAAAAAGATATGCTGATAACGGAGATTCAACTTTAAAATTAAATATTCTAATAGAAAATATGATGCTTTCAGATATTGTAAATTTAGAGCCTTTATATTTTAAAAAACTAAAAATTCTATGTTCGGATAGCAGTAACAGCGATTCAGGAAGTCTGTGGAATTATTTTAAAAATCAACATATTAGGGGAAAAGAAAATAGGCGGATAAAGGGAGAGCTTTTTAAGATAATTAATTTTGTTTCGGCGGTTTATCAGTTGATAGAAATCATGGACAGAGATGTGTTTGAATTCTCATTAATGCTTATCAGGAATAAAAAAGTGGGTATTTTAAATTATCTGATGTCTCAGAAAAGTAGTGAAATTAATTACAAAAACCGCTGGAACAATTTGGGAGATTTTTTGGAGAACGTCAAAGATTTCAGCCAGAGAAGTAATCCCAACGATGTTAAATCATATATTAATTTTGTTGACGATATTATCGAAAACAAATTTACCGAGGAAATCGAAGAAAGCACAAAAGATGTGATTCAAACTGGCTCAGTTAATATATTGAGTTTTCATCAATGTAAGGGTCTGGAGTTTAAAACAGTATTCATACCCTTTATTAACGGATATTATTTACCTGCAAAATTCGTTTTCCCACAGGCTTTTGATATTCAAATATTTGATTACCTGGGCGGCGGGAGGAGCCTGAATATTGAGGAACTTAAAAAAAATCATATGGATGGTGAAATCAGGCTTTTTTATAACGGTATTACAAGAGCCAGGGAATATTTATATATCACTTCCAGTAGCAGCAGAAAGAAATCGATATTTTTTGAAGAAATAAGAAGGATCTATAAAAATTTGAATTCTGAGTACAGAAAAGTTGGTGTGTTGAAAGAAAATGAAAGCAGTGTTAAAGAAGGAAGAATACCTGAGATTGAATCAGAGCTGGATTCTTATCTGGATGATATGTGGCTTATAAGAAAAAGAGCACTGGTTGCTACTGCCAAAATGCAGCATGACCTCAAGTTTAATCTTGACCATTATTTAAATCAGATTATTCTCCTGAAATATTTCTATCATCCGGGTCAGTGGTGGGATTTTGCGGTGCCTACTAGGAACAGCAAAAATCCCTTCTTGTTATCCCCAGTATCATTTTCGCACAGTAGTATAGATACTTTCAGGGATTGCCCGTTTAAATATAAGGTTAAATACTATTTTAATTTGAAAGAAGAGGAAAATCTAAGTCTGATATTAGGAAAGATTTATCATGAGATAATAAGAGTGTTTTTTAAACCTGGAGCGAGACTTTTCTCCTGGGAAGCGCTGAGAACAGTAATAGAGGAAGTGTTTAACAGGCATCATTTCGAGTTTAAATTTTTAAAAAGTGAAATGAAGGAAAAAGCGTTACTGGGATTTAGAAATTTTTTTGAAAATCATATGCCTCCTGACCCCGGTAGTTCCATAGTTGAAAAAGAATTTTCATTTAAGCTGGGTGAGGAAAATATTACCGGGAGGATAGATCAGATAAATATATTGGACGATGAAAACCTGGAACTTGTAGATTATAAATCCGGGTCGTCTTCGTATAGCGATAAAGATCTCAGGGAGGAATTACAGTTGAAAATATATAGAACCGCTCTGGATATCAGCAGAGATTTAGAAGCTTTTAAATCTATGAATATAAAAATGAAGTATATAAGTCTGGGGAATTTAAAAAAGCAGGTCTATGAAATCCCCGGGGAATACTATAGCTCCGGTGAAGTTATAAGTATATTAAGTGATATTATTTCAAGAATAAAAAGTGAGAAATTTGATCCGGAGCCAAGGAATTATATTTCATGCTTAAATTGCGGATTTAAGATTTTGTGTCCTAAATATTATGGTCAGAAAAATTAAAGAAACAAACGAACAACTGAATATAATCGACAGCACAGCTGATGTAAAAAGGGTGATTGCCTGTGCAGGCTCGGGTAAAACCTGGATTATAACCAATAGTATTATAAAAATATTGAATGGTGGGATTTGCGGTCCTGACAGGATACTTGCGCTTACTTTTACCAGAAATGCGGCTGAGAATATGAGAATGAGAATCAGAGAAAATATCGAAAAAGAGATTGATTTTGAGAGTATTGATATTTTTACCTTTAACTCGTTTGGAAATGAAATCATATCCGAAAACAGCTTTGAGCTGGGATTAGGAAAGGATTTTAAGATTATAAGCAGCAGTCAATCATGGCAAATATTATATAAGATATTTGGCGAAGTTGATTTAGAGTATCTGAAAGCAGGGAAGAGAATTGGGCAGTTCATACAGGATTTACTTGATTATATAGAAAACTTAAAAAATAATCTGATATCAAGTAGTGAATTTGAAGAATATATAAATAATTATAAAAAAATTCTGTCCGGTTATAAAAGCAAAGCTTTAAGAGCAGCAGAAGAAGAGTTAATTGAGAGCCAGAAAGAACTATTTGATATTTATTTAAGATATGAAAAGAGAAAAATTGACAGTAATTGCATAGATTATTCGGATCAGGTATTTATGCCTTATTTTCTGCTTTTAGGAAAAAAGTCGATAAGGGCAAAATACCAGCAGAAATATAAATATATATTTGTTGATGAATTTCAGGATACAAATATTGCACAAGCGCATCTGCTTTCCCTGCTCAGCAGTCCGGGGCAAAATAAACTTATGATAGTAGGTGACGACGATCAGGGAATTTATTCCTTTAGAGGTGCGTGTGTGGAAAACATATTAAACTTTCACAAGTGGGATAAATTTAAGAGCTGTGGTGTTTCCGATTTTTATCTTACCACAAATTTCAGATCAGGAATTAATATCATAACTACTGTGAATAACATCATTTCTTCCAATAAAGGGAGGTTTGAAAAAAAATTAAAACCTGGAGATATTAAAAAAGATTCGGAAGTAGTTTTTTATTCCAGGAAAGTTCACAAAGAAGAGGCTGCAGAAATTTCTAAAATCATCAAGTATCTTGCGGCCAGAGGAATTAAATTCAAGGAAATGGCTATTCTTTCGAGAAGGAAAAGGTTTGAAAAGATTACTGAGGAACTCGAAGCTAATGGTATTAAATATGAGCTGATAGGAGGAAAGAATTTTTTCTTTGAGCCGGAGATTTTATTTATTGTTTCATGGCTTAAGGTGATACAGGATATAGATGACGAGATATCGATGATATATCTATTGAAGTCGAAGAAATATAGAATTTGTGATCGTGATATATATTTTATTAAGAAAAGCCGTGAAGGTTCAGGAGATATAATGAGTATGGTTTCCGGAATGATGAATCTTAAAAAGAGTCCCCATATTAGTAAGTCTGCAAAAGAAAGATTAGAAAGTTTTCTGAAAAGCCTGCGGCTTTATATTAGTAAGTCCAGGGAATTGGAACTGAAAGAATTGATTAGCTTGATTGTTGAAGATTCGGGTATAATGAGCGAATTAAAATCCAGGTTTGGATCAGTTGCTAGAAAGAAAATTAAAAACATCGAGAATCTTATAAGAATTGCTTCTGATTTCGAGCAGAGTTATTCAGAAAGCAATCTCGAGAGTTTTATAACCTACTTAAAGGATGTAGCGAAGACTGATTATGAAGATCCTGAAACAGTGGAATTGTCAGGTGAGAATTCAGTGAAGGTGATGAGTATTCATGCTGCTAAAGGCCTGGAGTTTGAGGTGGTTTTTTTGCCAATGCTATGGAAGAATGATTATATGGATAGGATTTCAGATGAGGGGTTTACAGTTCCTTCTGAGCTGAGAAGGGATGGTAGAATATGGAAGGAAAAGAGGAATTTTAAAAATGCCGGAGATTTTAAGGAGGCTTTAAGAAATATCAAACTTGAGGAGGAGAGAAGAATATTTTATGTTGCCTGCAGCAGGGCAAAAAAGATTCTTATCCTGTCCTATAGCGAGTACGAGGATAATATAACTGCTGGCAAAGAGGACATTAAAGCAAAAGAAATAATACCATTCTTTAGTGACATTATAAGTAAAGGTAACAGACTAAGGATTATCAATCGGGAAGGTCTGGATTTTATAAAGTCAAATTATAAGGAAGAACTACACAACAGTAATGAAAGTTATGGAGATGTGTTCGGCTTTATGAAGCCTGTTAAAAGAAGAAGAAAAATTGAAATATTCGGCGAAGAAGAATGGGAAGGGTCGCAGAAAACATTAATTAAGAGAATCCTGGAAACCAGCGACATTCCTGAGGGGAATAGTGAGATTCTTAAAACTGCTGCCGGGATGAGCTCCAGGTTGACCACAGATACTGATATAAAAGATATAAAAATTTCTGGCAGTTTTTTTCCATTGACACAGATCCTGGACTATATAAAGTGTCCATTATTGTATAAATGGAAACATATCTATCAAATACCTGAAAAAACCAATAAGCAGCTTACCAGAGGTGAGGAAATCCACAAGTATATAGAGAATATAACTTCGACTGGATTTAATAATGGGAAAATCACAAAAGATAAGATTATTGAAAAGTTCAAAGATAACGAGGTAAGAAAACATATCAAAGTGTTTTTGGACAGCAGTTTCTGGGAGTTTTCTAAGATAAAATCGATGATGCTGGAGCAACTTTTCTACTGGAAAATAAATGATTATTTTATTGTAGGTAAACTGGACCGGGTTGATGTATGTAGGGATAACAAAATCAAAATTGTTGACTATAAGGTTTCCAGGTATTTAAAGAATAAAAATAATACAGGTCAAAATCAGTCTGAAAATTTGCATCAACTTCAGCTCAAAGCTTATATAGGAGCACTGTCTGAAATTTGCAAAAAACCGGTAGAAGATATAACCGGATTTCTTCTATATCTGGAGGATGGTACTGAATTATCATTATGTCCTGAAGATAATAAGGTAGAGGAGTCGAAACAAATTATTCTTGGTGCGATTGGTAATATAACAAAGGGTAATTTTAAAAGTACTTTTAAAATTACCTGTAAAAAAAATTGTAGTTATGGCGGATTTTGCTTGGATATTTACAAAACGGGTTAAGATTACTTCTATTATATTATACTTTCCGGCACCAATCAGAATATTTGCTGACTTCATTTTTTACCACACGGAAATAGAGTTCCTGCAGTTTTTTTGTAACTGGTCCCATCTCTCCGTTTCCGACTGGGCGTTTATCCACATAACCTATAGGAGAAATTTGAGCCCCGGTTCCACAAAAAAATAATTCATCAGCTGTGTAAAGTTCTGTTCTATCTATTGATCTTTCTATAACTTTGATATTTTCATCATCTTTAGCCAGTTTTATTATCGTTTCTCTGGTGATTCCTTCCAATATGTCATCGGTTACCGGGGGAGTGATTAAATTACCGTTTCTAACCATGAAAACATTCATTGCACTTCCTTCGCTGACGTGTTTACTATCAGATGACAGAACCAGTGCTTCATCATAACCATTTAAAAGTGCTTCGGTTTTTTGAAATGCTGCGTTAACATATGAGCCGGATATCTTTGCACGCGGGGGTATGGAATTATCCGATATACGGTCCCATGAAGAGATGCATACGCTTATTGCCTTGCTTATATCCAGGTATTCTCCAAGAGGTATGGAGTATATGAAAAGATCCTGTTCGTTTCCAATTAATTTAGGTCCTATATCCAGGCCGCTGTTGTAAGCAAATGGTCTTACATAACAGTCTTCGGTATACATTTCTTTTTTAAGCAGTTCTATAGTTATATCACAGAGTTCCTTTATAGAATATTTTATCTTTATCATCATTATTCTGGAATTGGCCACAAGTCTTTTATAGTGGTCATCCATTCTGAAGACATAATTTGTTTTATTTTTTTCATTCCAGTAACATCTGATTCCTTCAAAAATTCCGGTACCATACTGCAGGGCATTAGTCCTGATGTCTACCTTAGCCTGTTCAATTGGAACTATTTTTCCTTTAAAGAAAGCATATCTGGGATTAGCCATAAATTCCTCTTTTGTAGATTTCAGTTTGTAATATTTTACTTATTTTAGTTTTATTTTGCAATTGGTATTGGACTGTTGTGAATTTATTTTTTACCAGTACTTTATGTAACTTAATGTACTGTAATGTTCATGTGTAGGAATCTTCATAAAAGTTGCAGAGTTAAAGGGAGGACAAAAAGAAACCCCAAGTTATCTTTTACCCTAGCTCACGCCTTAGGCTACTTAACATCTTGGGGTCACACCCTTAAAACTTTTCTTAGGTTCTTTTTTGAAAATTAACTTACTTTTTACTTTCTTTCGTCTGTAAATTTCAGTTACTTCTGAAAGTTACCTCCTGTTTTAAGAATGTTTCTAATATAGCAAATGACAATATTTATGTCAATAGGTATTTTGAAATTTTTGGACAAATTTCTGAAAAATCTTGAAATTAATGTCAGGTATTTTATAATCTTCTAAAGGATTATTATCAGGGGATAAATTTAAGCTAAGAAGGAGTAGAAATGACCGTTAAGAAACATTTTACTGAAGAAGAAGCAGTAAAAATTGGAGAAGAGCTTGGAATTGACTGGTCTAAATTTGATGTAGAACAATTCAGGGTTGGAATGGATGTAGAGCTGGAGCACGGAAAAGTTGATCCTAATACTAATGTTTCTAATGATGATCCGTTAATAACCGGAAAAATTGCTCTGGCTCATTTGAATGAATTTCCGGATTACTATGACAGGCTTACAAAGATGGAGGAAGAGGCAGAGGATTACTGGAAGATAGAAGATTAGGGTTTTAGGATTTTATAATTACTCCTCCTCCTATTAAGGTGTCACCAATATAAAAAACTGCTGATTGCCCGGGTGTAATAGCTTTTTGAGGCCTATCAAATATTACAGAGGCTGTTTTTTTGTTTTCAATTCTTATTTCAGAAAGAGTTTCCTTGAAATTATATCTTATTTTAACCATTGCTTTAAAATTGTTTCGGGGAAGACTGCCAGCAATAAAGTTGATGTTTTTAACCTTAAGTGATTTCTGCAGAATATCTTTTTCTTCGCCTGCTATAATAATATTTTTTTCAGGTATTATTTCTTTTACATAAAGCGGTTTTGAGTAGCTTACGCCAAGACCTTTTCTCTGACCTATAGTATAAAAGGGATATCCCTTATGTGTTCCGATAATCTCTCCTCTAGTATTTAAAATAGTCCCTTCTTTTATATTTTGGAGCTTTGATGCCAGGAATGAATGATAATTATTTTCTGGTATAAAACATATATCCTGGCTTTCGCTCTTCTTTTCTAAAAAGGGGAATATCCTGCTTGTTTCATTTTTTATATCATCCTTGGAAAAGACTCCTATAGGTGTTTTAATCCTTGATAGTTGATCCTGGTTGAGTTTCCATAACACATAACTCTGGTCTTTACTTTTATCAAATCCTTTTTTAATTTCAAGAAGTCCGGTATCAGGTGATTTTTCAATTCTGCAGTGATGACCGGTAGCCAGATAGCTTATACCGAGAGTTTTTATTTTTTCTAAAAGTGCTCCAAATTTAATATATTTATTACACTCCACGCAGGGATTAGGAGTGTGTCCATTTTGGTATTCCAGACAGAACGGATTGATTATATTTTCCTCGAATGGCTGAATAAGGTTTATTACAATATGTGGGATATTAAGTTTAAGAGATACCTTTCTTGCGGCCTCAATATCTTTACGCGAACAGCAGGTTTTAGTATTTTTCTTCCAGTCAAAATCATCGGGAAGCAATTTCATGGTAATTCCGATTACTTCCCAGCCTTCATCTTTTAAAAGTTTAGCAGCCATGGAACTGTCAATTCCTCCACTCATGGCAACTGCTACTCTCTTAGTATTTTTTTTATAAATATTTCTGGTATGTGGTTTTGAAATATAATCACTGATTAAATTGTTCAGAGCATTTATAGCTGTATCCAACACATATCTTTTTCTTAAAGGAAATTTTCCAAGGTATCTTTCTAATTCTTTTTCAGTTATAAGAGTAGATTTAATAATGTCCTTGTTTTTAATCAGAGTGGTAAGGTAACTTGCTGTGGCAATAGTATAACTACAGCCTGATGCTTTAAATTTTATGTCACTGATTATATTTTTGTCTATTCTTGCTGTTAATTTTATATGACTACGGCATTTAATTCCGGTATTGTTACCAGAGGCATCAGGGTGTAGTATTTTGCCGACATTAAATGGTTTTTTAAAATGTAATGTTAAATTTGAGTTCAAGTTTCTCATAATAACTATTTATTCGCCTGGATAATTATACGATATTATGTAAAATATTATACAGATTAGTTTTTTATTTCGTAAATTTTTACATCCTTATGATCAAGTCAAGAGAGATAAAAACCGGAAAATTTTATTATCATAATCTGTTCAGGGATTATATTTTTAATTTTGAAAATATCAGTGAATATTATGAGTATGATTACAGGAGTATAGATAACTATAAAAAGAGAGTTATTGACCTTAAAGCACACTATGATGAAAAAAACAGGGTAAAAATTTACAATATTCTGAAGAACTATAATAAAAAGATTGGCTGTAGCCAAAAAACTTTAGAAAATATAGAAAAACTTAAAAATCAAGAATCAGCAGTCATCATAGGGGGACAGCAACCCGGATTTTTAACCGGCCCCATATTTATAGTATATAAAATACTCACCATTCTAAAATTAAGCAGTTTTCTCCAGAAGGAACTGGAGATACCTATAGTTCCATGTTTCTGGAATGCATCGGATGATAGTAATGCGGATCAGGTTGATAACTTAAATATAATTGATGGTGAAATTGTAAATATCAGGCTTAATCTACCGGATTTTGATCAAAAGACAAGATATTCGGATATTTATCTTACTGAAGACAGGTTTAAGGAGGCGATTAAGGAACTGGAAAACCTGCTTTATCCTACCAGTTTCAAATCTGAGATTATTGATTTTTTCAAAGATAACCTGTCTGATATTTTAAAGAATTGTTCGGATGCTGAAAGCAAGATAAATATTTCTTCTTTTTTTTCAAGCATAATTGCCAGGATGTTTTCAGGTTATGGTCTTGTAATCGTGGATCCTGCTGATATTGAACTAAAGAAATTAAGTTACAGCCTGTTGGAATTTGATGTAAGTAACCATCACGAGATAAGTCGTCTGATAAACTCCACTGGTGAAAAACTAAATAGCAGCGGCTATCACAGTCAGTTAAACTCTATGCCGGGAGTGCTTGATTTTTTTTACTGTGAGGACGGCGTCCGGGACAAAATATACTCGGGTAGAGATGATTCATTTGAGATTGCAGGTAAGAGATATAACAAGAAAGAATTCTGGGATTTAGTGAAGGAGAATCCTGCAGATATTAGCATGAATGTGGTATTAAGGCCTTTATTTCAGGACAGAGTGTTGCCAGTGTTATGTTCGATTGGTGGTCCGGGGGAATCAAGTTACTTTGCTCAGATCAAGCCGGCCTATGATTTTTATAATCTAAAAATGCCAATCATATACCCCCGGTTTTCTGCAACTATAATTGAGAAGAAAATAAGAAAGCTATTTGAAAAGTTAAAAATTACTGATGTGTTGCTGGAATCAGATAAAGAGCGGGTAGTCAGGGAAATAGTTGGGAAAAGGCTGGAGATCAATCTGGAAGGATTAATGCTGGATCTGGAGGGTGACATCCAGATAAGGCTGGAAAAATTGGAGAGAGTTTTTTTAGATTTTGAAATGAATATTTCGGATTCTTTTGATAGAATTAAAAGAAATCTGAAAAAAGAGATAAAAGTTTTGAACAAGAAACTGTATTCTGAATTAAAAAGACAGAATGAATTTGTTGTTGAGAGCATAAATAAGATTTATGCCAATATTTTTCCGGATGGCAATTTGCAGGAACGTGAAATTAATATAATCAGTTATTTGAATAAATACAGCTTTGGATTTGTGGATGATATATATTCTGTTATAAAGCCGCTGGATTTTTCGCATAAATTTTTAGAGATTGTTTAAATGATAAACGAAAAGAAAATTAGAATAGATGCCCTTGCCTTTAGTCCTCACCCGGATGATGCAGAGATGGGCTGCGGCGGGCTTCTCTTAAAATTGAAGGATAAAGGGTACAGCACGGGAATAATAGATCTTACCAGAGCCGAGTTATCTACTAATGGTAGTCTGGGGACAAGAGAAAGAGAAACAAAAGAAGCGTCAAGAATATTGGGATTGGATGTAAGGGAAAATCTGGAACTTGAGGATGCCAACATAAAGAATGATTTTGAAAGCAGATTAAAAGTAATAAACGTAGTAAGGAAATACAGACCAGCACTTGTTCTTATGCCTTTCTGGAGAGACAGACATCCCGATCACGAAAATTCCTATAAGTTGCTGAAAGATTCAATTTTTATTTCCGGGCTAAAAAAATTCAAAACCAGGCTGGAGTATTATAGACCCTACGTGGTAATTAGCTATATGCTTCATTATGAATTTGAGCCCAGTTTCATAGTTGATATAAGCCAGTATTATAAAAAGAAATTCAGTGCGGTTGCTGCTTATAAATCTCAGTTCTATAGTGATGTGGAGAAAAGAGTGACTACATATATAGCTTCCAAATATTTCTTTGATATTATTAACAGCAGACATCAATGTTCAGGTTTAAAAGTAAGATCGGAATATGGTGAGCCATATTATATAGAATCCGATATTAAGATTGATGATCCGCTGGAATTTTTTAAGTATCTGAAATAGGATCGGGATATTTTTAAAACCTTTTGATTGGTGAGTATATATTATGAATATTGGAATGACCTGCTATCCAACTTACGGTGGGAGTGGAGCTGTAGCCACAGAATTAGGCATGGAACTGGCAAAAAAAGGTCACATCATCCATTTTATAAGCTATGGCCTTCCGTTCAGGTTGAATAAATTCTATAAAAATATTTTTTTCCATGAAGTTGAAACAATGGAGTATTCACTTTTCAAATATCCCCCTTATAGTCTCTCATTGAGTGCAAAAATGGCTGAAGTCATAGAATCTGAAAAACTGGATCTACTTCATGTACATTATGCTATGCCCCACGCAGCTTCGGCTTATCTGGCAAAAAAAATAGTAGGGGGCGGAATTAAATTTATAACTACCCTGCATGGAACCGATATTACTCTTGTGGGGAATCATCAGTCTTTTTATAGAATAACAAAATTCAGTATAGAAGAAAGCGATGGTGTTACCTGTGTTTCTAATTATCTGAAAGAAACGACTGAAGGGATTTTTAAGACAGTTAAGGAGATGGAGGTAATTTACAATTTCGTGGATACTGAAAAGTATAAAAGGACCTCCAAAAGCAGGGAAAATATAGAATCTATTGACAAGGATGATAAAATAATTATTCATATTTCCAATTTTAGGCCAGTTAAAAGAATAGAAAACATTGTGAAAGTATTCCACGTGGTTGGTAAAGAAGTAAAAAGTAAATTACTTCTGGTGGGCGATGGACCGGATATATGCAGGATCAGAAGTTTGGTGTATAAATTGAATCTGGAAGATAAAGTACTTTTTCTTGGCGTACAGGAAAACGTAGTCCCGCTTCTTAACATCAGTGATGTTTATATGCTTCCTTCAAGAAGTGAGGGTTTCGGACTTTCTGCGCTGGAAGCTTTAAGTTGTGAAGTTCCTGTTGTTGGTACAAATGTGGGGGGACTTAAAGAGGTGGTTGAACACGGGAAATCAGGTTTTGTATTTGACCCGGAAGATATTGATTCTATGAGTGAAGCAGTCATTAAAATACTTGGAAGCAAGGAAACCAGGTTAAAAATGGGTGTTGAAGCCAGAAAAAGGGCAAAACTTTTTGACGGGAAGTTAATAGTACCCCAGTACCTGAAGTATTATAAAAAAATTTTAAATAACTAATAAATTTATTACTTTAAAATATTTTTTTATATATTTTCTTATAAAAATATTTTACAATAAGTTTTATTAAAAATATAATAATAATTTAATAAATTTATTGACTATCCAAAAAAAAGAAAATATAATTAAACAAACTATATATATATTAATAAAAAAATGTGAATTTTTAAATGATGAGGTTAGGGGACATAATGAGTAAAAAAGTATTTAGATGGCTGTTATTTTGTTTAATTCCAATCTTTTTGCTGAGTTTTTCAAGTGTGGGCTGTGGTACCCCAAAAGTCTCGTATGAGCTTACTCCCCAGGATGAGGTACTTTTGACACAACCTTCTGTATGTTTTGTGACTACTTATTACTGGGGTTATGTTCTTGATCCGTGGGATAATGTATGGAGTGATCCTTATTATGAGGCTTTTGTCGGAACAGGTTTTTGTGTGAATCCCGATACAGGTCATATCATTACTGCTGGCCATATGGTGGAGATTAGTGAGGCAGATTTTAAATATGATCTGATATATACTTATTTAACCGAAACCTACGGCAGCGATCTTGATCCGTGGACGGATGATGATTGGAACTGGGCGTATGAAAATATAAGAGTTGAGGGGTTTGAAGGCGGTCCATACGACAGAGAGGTTTATACACAATTTAATATTGCCAGTTCGGGAATACCCGATAATCCAGCTGATAATGAAACTTTTATAAGAGCAGAAGTAATAGATTACAGCGGCTGGGATCAAAGGGATATTGCTCTTATAAGAATACAACCGCAAACCGGAAGGGCTCTTTCAAGTGTGATTGTTGGGGACTCTTCAATGGTAGAAGTACAGGATAGTCTTACCATTATAGGATATCCATGGACTTCTGACATTGGTCAGGAAAACATAATGAATCCTACCATAACCAGTGGTAATATAAGTGGTAGGCTAATGCTCAGTGGTACGGAAGTACTTCAGGTTCAGGGAGATGCCAGACCTGGAAATAGTGGAGGGCCGGTTCTAAATGACAGTGGTCAGGTAATAGGAATACTTACCATGCTTACGGATGAGACAAATAATTACTTAAGGCCCAGTAATGATATAAAAGAGGTGTTAACGAGGAATGGAGTTACCAACAAACTGGGAATGGTTGATGAAGAGTTCAAGCAGGGACTGGTTATGTACAGGTTAAAATATTATTCGGAAGCTATAAATCACTTCAATAATGTGCTGAATCTGAATCAAAAGCATCTCTTGGCTCAGGAGTATAGATCCAAAGCACAGGAAGCTATAAATAGAGGTGAAGACGTTGAGTTTAAAGAGGGAACAGAGGTTGAAATAATGGGAGCAGGAGAATCAGCAGAATAGTAAGTTATAAAAAATGGAAATATGTAAATAAATATTGAATTTGACAGGGTTTGAGCCGCAGGAGGTTCAGACCCTGTTTTTTTTCTTTTTTAATTGTTTTAGTAATATTTCTATGCTATTATATTTTTTCAAATAAATTTTCAGTAATTATTATGAATACAAACAGGGAAAACTTTACAGACAAATTTAAAAACGAGTCTACAAGTACTCATTTTGCTGGTAATATGAAAAGTGTTACTGCTCTTTCTCTGTGTATTCTTTTAATTTTAGTTAGTCTACTGATTCTAGTCGGTATTCTATCCTGATTACAGGATAATTATTCCCGTTTACCTTAACCTAATAATCCTGTAATATCTTTTATCAGAATCTCAAAGTGTTGGTTATGCTTTATTGATTTAAATACATATTAAAGAAATTTCAAAGGACAGGAGGAGAATTGAGAAGTGATATTATGAAAAAGGGGGTTGAAAGATTACCTCACAGATCGATTTTTAAGTCTTTAGGATATACTGATGAAGAAATAAAAAAGCCTATAATTGGAGTTGTAAATTCGGCTAATGAGTTAATACCCGGTCATATGCATCTTGCGAATATTGCAGAGGCTGTAAAAGCAGGAGTCAGGATAAGCGGAGGTACACCCCAGGAGTTCTCGACAATTGGTGTATGTGACGGTGTAGCTATGAATCATATAGGAATGAAATATTCTCTTGCTACCAGAGGAATAATAGCAGATAGCATAGAAGCGGTATCTATGGCTCATCCCTTTGATGGCCTGGTGTTGATATCATCCTGCGATAAGATTGTACCGGGGATGATTATGGCGGCACTCAGGTTAAATATTCCTTCTATTGTAATAAGCGGGGGGCCAATGCTGGCTGGAAAATTTAATGATCAGGATATTGACTACAACTCTTGCTATGAGGCTATTGGGAAGTATAAAAGAGGTAAGTATACAGAGGAAGATTTGAGAGTAATAGAAGAGGAAGCCTGTCCTACCTGTGGAAGTTGCTCGGGAATGTTTACTGCTAATTCGATGAACTGTCTTTCAGAAGCAATAGGTATAGCTCTGCCCGGAAACGGTACTATTCCTGCCTTTTATTCCAAAAGATTGAGGTTGGCAAAGGCGGCAGGAATGAAAATTATGGATCTTGTAAATAATAATGTTAAACCCAGGGATATAGTAACCATAGAAGCGGTCAAGAACGCACTTGCAGTTGATATGGCACTTGGCTGTTCTACCAATACTATCCTGCATCTTCCTGCAATTGCCAGTGAAGCGGGAATCAAGTTTACTCTGGAGCTTGTAAATGAAATAAGCAGCAGAACACCTAATCTGTGCAGATTAAGCCCGGCTGGCAAACATCATCTTGAGGATTTATATAGTGCCGGTGGTGTGGAAGCAATTATGAATGAGCTTTTAAAAAATGGACTTATTAATGGAGAGCTGGAAACCGCAAGTGGGAAAAAAGTAAGGGAGAATATATCAGGTGTTGAGATTTTAAATAAAGAAGTTATAAGAGAAGTTTCCGATCCGTATATCAAGGATGGAGGTATCGCTATTTTGTGGGGTAACCTTGCTCCTAAAGGGTGTGTGGTCAAAAAGTCAGCTGTGGATCCGTCAATGTATTATTATAAAGGAAAAGCAAGGGTATTTGATAGTGAAGATGAGTCCCTGGAAGCTATAATGAATGGAAAAATAAATTCTGGAGATGTGGTAGTAATAAGATACGAAGGCCCTAAGGGGGGACCGGGAATGAGTGAAATGCTCGCTCCCACATCAGCTATAGCCGGAGTTGGCCTGGATAAGGAAGTTGCTCTCATTACAGACGGAAGGTTTTCTGGTGCTACCAGAGGAGCTTCTATTGGCCACGTATCACCGGAAGCACAGGCAGGAGGGCCTATTTGTATTGTGAAAGAAGGAGACTTTATTGAAATAAATATACCGGAAAATAAGATAAACCTGCTGGTGAGTGACGAGGAAATAAAGAAGAGGATGAAGAACTGGCAGCCTCCCGCGATAAAAGTAAAAGAAGGTTATCTTGCCAGGTATTCAAAGCAGGTAACTTCAGCGGCGGAAGGGGCGGTACTGAAGTAATTTTATGAATTCTATATGTTTTAATTTTTTAAAAAAGAATAAAAAATGATATAATTATCCAATCATTTCAAGTGTTATAAAGTTGTTACAAATATAGGGAGTGAAACTACAATGGCTAAAATTACCGGTGCACAAATGATAGTAAAATGTTTAAAGGAAGAAGGGGTAGAAGTAATATTTGGATATCCGGGAGGTAAGGTAATCCCCTTATACGATGCTTTATTTGACAGTGACATAAGACATATACTGGTAAGGCATGAGCAGGGAGCGGCACATGCAGCAGATGGTTATGCCAGAGTAACCGGGAAAACCGGCGTTTGTATTGCTACTTCAGGGCCGGGTGCGACTAATCTAATTACCGGTATTGCCAATGCGCATATGGATTCTATACCAATGGTGGCTATGACCGGACAGGTAGGTACAGCCCAGATTGGTACTGATGCCTTCCAGGAAGCTGATATAAGCGGTATAGCTGCACCTGTAACCAAACATAATTATCTGATAAAAGATGTTAAAGAATTACCCAGGGTAATAAAAGAAGCCTTTAGAATTGCATCTACCGGAAGGCCTGGCCCGGTTCTAATTGATATTCCGGTTGATATAACGACTGATCTAATAGACGAGGACTTTAAGGTTGATATAAGTCTACCTGGATATAAACCTACACTTAAGGGTAATCTTAAACAGATTAAGCAGGCGGCAAAAAAGATAGCCGAAAGCAAAAAGCCAGTAATTTTTGCAGGGGGAGGAGTAATTTCTTCAGGGGCAAGTGATATTTTAAGGAAGTTTGTAAAGGTTTCAAAAATTCCGGTTATTACTTCACTTCTGGGAATGGGCTCTTTTCCTGAAACGGACCAGTTATCATTAAGCATGGCTGGTATGCATGGAACCAAATATGCAAATCTCGCGTTTACAGAAACTGAACTTATTATTGCGGTAGGTGTGAGATTTGATGATAGGGTTACCGGTAAATTATCGGAATTTGCGCCGAATGCGGATATAATTCATATAGATATCGATCCCGCAGAAATTGGCAAGAATGTTAAAGTATCAATTCCCATTGTGGGAGATGCAAGAATCGTTCTTACGGATTTAAAAAGCGAATACGAAAGATATACTGAAAAGAAAGAAGTTCCGGACAGGATAGAGTGGCTGTCGAGGATTAAGCAGTTGAAGAAGGACTATCCGCTTAAATATGACCGGAATTCCAGCAAGGTTAAGCCTGCTTATGTTGTAGAGAAAATATATGAACTGACCAGAGGTGATGCAATTATTTGTACAGAAGTAGGTCAGAATCAAATGTGGGCAGCACAGTTTTACAAATTTACCAAACCCAGGACATTGGTCTCTTCTGGGGGATTGGGTACTATGGGATTCGGACTGCCTGCGTCAATAGGAGCTAAAATTGGCAGACCGGATAAAATAGTAATAGATATAGCAGGTGATGGTAGTATACAGATGGTATCACAGGAACTTTCCACTGCAGTTACAAATAAGGTAAATATAAAAATTATGCTTCTCAATAATGGATATTTAGGCATGGTTAGGCAATGGCAGGAATTCTTCTTTAAAAAAAGATACTCCCAGACCTGTATATATAATTGTGTTGATTTTGTAAAATTAGTAGAAGCATACGGTGGTGTTGGTTTAAGGGTCAAAAAAAAGGAAGAGGTTGAGGGTGCCATAAAGAAGGCTCTAGAGATAAACAATCTGGTGCTGGTAGATTTCTGGATAGACAGAGAAGAAAATGTTTATCCTATGGTGGCACCGGGCTCTCCGATAAGTGAAATGTTAGAGAGTGAAATGTTAGAAGGTGTATAGAAAGTGAGAGGTGGTATATTATGAACCACATTATATCAGTTCTGGTTGAGAATAAATCAGGAGTACTGGCAAAGATATCCGGGCTTTTCAGCAGAAGAGGGTTTAATATCGAGAGCCTTGCGGTCGGCCCTACCGATGATGAAAAGATTTCCAGGATTACCATGGAAGTAAATGCGGAAGAGCACAGTATCGAACAAATCATAAAACAGCTTTATAAGTTGATAAATGTAATAAAAATTCAGGAGCTGGATCCATCGAATATTGTTGAAAGGGAACTGGTTCTGATAAAGGTAAGTGCTGATTCTAAAACCAGACCTGAAATACTGGAAATAGTAAGTGTTTTCCGGGCAAACATTGTAGATGTTGCCAAAAAATCTTTAATGATTGAAATCACTGGAAACAGCAAGAAGGTTGGAGCGCTGGAAGATCTGCTGCGGCCCTTTGGAATACTTGAACTGGTCAGAACGGGTAAAATTGCCTGTAGCAGGGGTAGTAAATATTGATTAAAAGGATATATATTAATAGGGTTAACAGAATGATATTTATAATAAAACTACTAGAAAGGGAGATTTAAAGATGGTAAAAAGATATATAATGACCCCGGGTCCCACTCCTATATCCGAAGAGGTGTTGATGGAACACGCCAGACCTCTCATGCATCACAGATCTCCGGAATTCTCCAAGGTATTTATTGAGGTTACGGAAAAACTTAAAAAACTTTTTAAAACCAATAATGATCTTTTTATACTAACCTCTTCCGGTTCAGGTGCTATGGAAGCAGGAGTAACCAATTTCTTTTCCTCGGGGGAAAAAGTGCTGGTTGCCAGTATAGGAAATTTTGGAGAGAGGTTTAAGAAGATAAGCAGCAGATTCGGCCTGGAAGTAATTGCTCTTGATTATGAGTGGGGAAATGCAGTAAATCCTGAAGATATCAAAAAAGCTCTGGATGATAATCCCGATATTAAAGGGGTTATGGTTCAGTTCAGCGAAACATCAACCGGTGCCATAAATGATATAAAGACTATAGGGAGTATTGTGAAAAATTATCCCGCAATCCTTATAGTTGATGCCATAAGCGGTCTCGGAGCATCGGATCTGAGGACAGATGAATGGAATCTGGATGTTGTGATTGGTGGATCTCAGAAAGCGTTAAGTGCACCGACGGGGGTTGCATTTATAAGCGTAAGCGAGAAGGCCTGGAAGTTAAATGAAAAATCAAATATTCCTTGCTTTTACTTTGATCTTGTGGCAGCCAGGAATTATTCACAGAAAACACCACCTCAGACACCCTGGACCCCTGGGATATCCATAATTGTGGCAATGAATAAAGCTCTGGACATATTATTCGAAGAGGGTCTGGATAAGGTATTTGAGAGGCACAGGGTACTTGCACTGGCAACGCAGAAGGCAGTGGGAAAATTAGGTTTCCAGCTTCTGGTGAAAGATGAAAGTAAAAGGGGATTTTCAGTAACCTCGGTTGTGATTCCTGATGGGCTTGATGCCAAAGCGCTTACCAAAACCATGAGAGTAAAATACGGGGTGACAATTGCAGGAGGACAGGGTAAGTTAGCCGGAAAGATTGTAAGAATAGGTAATCTAGGATATGTCGGCATGTTTGATATTATTGTTGCTATATCAGCGCTTGAGATGACTCTGCAAGAGTGTGGCTATAAGTTCGAGACGGGTTCAGGTATCACTGAAGCTGAACGAATATTCATGGAAAATAATTACTTGAATGATTGATCAGAGGAAAAATTGTTCAATATAAAAAAATGGGATGGACAATAGGACAATAAAAGAGGGTAGAAAATATAAAAGTTAATTGGCAGAGTAAGAAAGTCTGGATGGTAATAATAAAAATGGGAATAAATAACGGGGGAACCAAGAATGAATAAAAAAGTATTAATAACAGATGGAATTTCGGGTGATGCCAAAAAGAAACTTGAAGAGCACTTTATTGTAGAGGAGAAAAAAGGGCTTACCCCCGAAAAGCTTAAAGAAGAGATTAAAGGTGTGAGTGCCATAATAATAAGGAGCGCCACGAAACTAAAGGCGGATATTATCAACGCATCGGATAAGCTTGAGATTATTGGAAGGGCAGGTATAGGAGTAGATAATGTGGATGTTCAGGCAGCCACCAAAAAGGGCATTGTTGTGGTAAATGCTCCTACCAGCAATGCAGTTACTGTTGCTGAGCATACCATAGCTCTTATGCTTTCTTTAGCCCGAAAAATTCCAGAGGCGAATTTTTCACTTAAAAGTGGCAGGTGGGAGAAATCAAAGTTTAAGGGTATTGAGCTGGAGGGGAAAACGCTCGGTATTGTAGGTTTTGGACAGATAGGAGAGCTGGTTGCAAAGAAGGCCATAGGATTGGGTATGAAAGTAATTGCCTGTGATCCCTTTGTATCCGAGGATAGATTCAAACAGCTTGAGATTAAAAAAGCTGATAAACTGAATGATATTTATAGTGAAGCTGATTTTATCACCATACATCTACCCAAAAATAAAGACACTCTGGGGATGTTTAACAAGGCCGCGTTCTATAAGATGAAAAAAGGAGCGATAATATTAAATGTTGCCAGAGGCGGCATTGTTGTAGAAAAGGATCTTGCAGAGGCTATTAAGGATGGACAGATAGGAGGTGCAGCGCTGGATGTTTATGAAGAAGAACCTTGTACTGATTCCCCTGTTTTCAAGTTGGAAGGAGTGGTATGCACACCCCATCTGGGAGCATCAACTACAGAAGCGCAGGATAGAGCAGGAATTATGATTGCGGACCAGGTTATAGATGTTCTTAATGGAAAAGCTGCTTCTTTTCCGGTTAATGCACCGGCTATGAGACCGGAACTGATTGATATTCTATCTCCTTTCTTTGAGTTATGTGAAAATCTTGGAAGTCTCTTTATAAATTTATTTGAAGGCAATCTGGATAGTCTGAAGATAGGTTATTATGGAAAGGTATCTGAGTATGACGTGAGGGTTTTAAACTCCATCATACTGGTAAAAGTACTTGAAAGATATTCGGCGGAAAATGTCAATCTGGTAAATGTCGACCTATTAACCAGAGAAATGGGCCTTAAGGTAAAGGAAATAAAAAGCAGCCAGTCAAAAGATTTCGTAAACTTAATTACTCTTGAGGGGAAAGGAAAGGACAGCGAGCTTTCTATATCAGGGACGACTACCGGTAAGAAGGATACACCCAGGTTTATAGCTATTGATAAGTTTGAGATAGATATGGTTCCTTCAAAATATATGGCGTTTATAAGATATAAAGATATCCCTGGCCAGATTGGTAAGATAGGAACTACTTTCGGGCAGCTGAATGTAAATATTGCGTCTATGCACGTGGGAAGAAAGAAGATGAGTGGAGACGCAGTGATGGGTTTGAACCTGGATAATGAGGTGACTCCTGAAATACTGGAAAAATTTAAGAAGCTTTCAGGTTTTAAGAATATAAAGATAGTTAATCTCTATTAAGTGAAAAGATTTTAAAAGGGGAGATTTTAATAAAAAAATTTCAAAAAGAATTTTTTAGGTAATAGCTTTAATACTACAAAGGTCAGTTGATTGTAATGGAAGACAGGAAAAATAAAGTTTATATATTTGATACAACATTACGGGATGGTGAACAGGCACCGGGTATACACCTGAATACCAGAGAAAAACTGGAAATAGCCCAGCAGCTTGCAAGGTTAAATGTAGATATAATAGAGGCAGGTTTTCCTATAACATCAAAGGGTGATTTTAATTCTGTAAAGGAAATATCGGCTAAGATTAGAGATAGAAAAATTGCAGCTCTGGCAAGAGCGAATCTCAAGGATATAGATGCGGCTGGAGAAGCTCTTAAGGGTGCAGAACAGCCGGTAATACATACTTTTATCTCTTCATCTGATATCCATCTTAAGTATCAGTTAAAGAAGAGCAGAGAAGAAGTGCTAAAGCTTGCGGAAGAGGCTGTGAAAAGGAGTCGTAAATATACGGATATGGTCGAATTTTCAGCTATGGATGCGACCAGGAGTGACCGGGAGTTCTTATGCAGGTTACTTGAAATTGCTATCAGGAATGGTGCTGGAGTTATAAATGTTCCCGATACGGTAGGTTATGCTATTCCAGATGAGTTTGGAGAGATGATAGATTACATTTTTGAAAATACAGCCGGAATCGAAAATGTAATAGTAAGTGTGCACTGTCATAATGATCTGGGTCTTGCTGTTGCTAATTCGCTTATAGCTATAGAACACGGAGTGAGACAGGTTGAATGTGCGGTGAATGGTCTTGGTGAGAGAGCCGGCAATGCATCACTGGAAGAAGTAGCCATGATTATAGATACCCGGAAGAAAGATCTGGGAGTATATACCGATATCAATATAGGCGAGATTATAAGAACAAGTGGTATTGTGAAATCACTTACAGGTTATGTTGTTGCTCCCAATAAAGCAATAGTAGGTAAGAATGCATTCAGTCACGAAGCCGGGATACATCAGGATGGAATGTTAAAGAACAGGTCTACTTATGAAATAATAAAGCCTGAAGATATTGGCCTGAAATCATCAGAGCTGGTACTGGGTAAACATTCAGGCAGACATGCATTTATGGAGAGACTTACAGAGCTTGGTATAAAGCTTGAGGAAAATGACCTGGAAAAGGCTTTTGAAAGATTCAAAGACCTTGCAGAGAAAAAAGGAGCAATAAATGACCAGGATATCAGGGCAATAGTGGAAAATGAGCTGCGGGAAGTTCCAGAGCATTTCCTGCTTAAATATTACGAAGTCCGAAGTGGTTCAAATATTCATGCAACGTCTAAAGTAGGTGTAGAGATAGAGGGTGAGATTCACGAAGGCTCTTCGGAGGGTGACGGTCCGGTTGATGCTTCGTTTAAGGCTATAGATAAGATAACAAAGATAAATGCAAAACTGGTGGAATATAGTATAGAGGCTGTATCCGGAGGCAAGGATGCACTGGGTTCGGTTAGAGTAGTGGTAAGTGTAAATGGAACAGAGGTGATGGGAAGCGGTATAAGTACTGACATCGTCGAGGCAAGCGTAAAGGCTTATATTGATGCGATGAACAGGATTGTGGAGAACATGAAGTGAGAAAATATTAATACTTGTAAACCGTAATACGTGTCTTACTATTGATCTTAAGCAAAGTAAATTGATAAGGCTCAAGTTTTAGCTAGATTTTTAAATCAGGAATGTGAAAGGGAATTTATAAGGTTGAACAACAAAAATAAACCACAAACAATGGCACAAAAGATACTTGCCTACCACTGTGGGAGAGATTATGTATCCGAAGGAGAGATAGTGAATGCAGATGTAGATATTGTACTTGGTAATGACATTACCCTTCCTATTGCAATCGAGGAATTTAGTAAAATTGGTACGGGTAGAGTTTTTGACAGGGAAAAAATAGTTGTGGTGCCCGACCATTTTGCACCTAATAAGGATATAAAGTCAGCCCAGCAGTGTAAATTTATGAAGGAGTTTGCCAGGAAACAGAATATTAAAAATTATTTTGAAGTCGGGAAAATGGGTATAGAGCATGCGCTGCTTCCCGAACTGGGACTGGTACTTCCGGGTAACCTCGTGGTAGGGGCAGATTCTCACACCTGCACTTACGGAGCCCTGGGAGCAGCTTCAACTGGTGTAGGAAGTACCGATGTAGCTGTTGCAATGGCTACCGGAAAACTCTGGTTCATGGTGCCTAAAACAATTAAGTTTATATACGGCGGCAGCTTGAGGAATTGGGTAACGGGAAAGGATCTGATACTTTATACAATTGGTCTTATTGGAGTGGAAGGTGCGCTTTACAAGTCTATGGAATTCAGCGGCCCTGCTGTGAGTGAGCTATCTATGGATTCCAGATTTACGATGTCCAATATGGCGATAGAAGCAGGAGGAAAATTTGGGATGTTTGAGGTTGATGAGATAACAAAGGAGTTTTTAAAATCAAGATCTGATGGAAATTATAAAGTATTCGAAAGTGATCCAGGTGTAGAGTATGAAAAGATATATAATATAGATTGCTCAAATATAGAACTTAAGGTAGCGGCTCCTCATCTTCCATCGAATGTGAGGAATGCAAAGGATTTAAATAATGTAAGTATAGATCAGGTCGTTATTGGTTCATGCACCAACGGGAGGATAGAAGACTTAATGATTGCGGCAAAAATTTTAAGCGGGAGAAAAGTGGACGGAAACATAAGGGTTATAATAATTCCTGCTACTCAAAACATATACCTTGAGGCATTAAAGAGAGGCTATATTGAAACTTTTATAAATTCAGGTTGTGTAGTAAGCACTCCGACCTGCGGGCCCTGCCTCGGGGGACATATGGGAGTACTTGCGGAAGGCGAAAGAGCTGTATCTACAACTAACAGAAATTTTGTGGGAAGAATGGGCCATCCCAAAAGCGAGGTTTACTTAAGTAGTCCGGCTGTAGCTGCGGCTTCTGCTATAGCAGGAAGAATTGCCACACCTGAGGAGGTCATGTAAATGATAATAAGGGAGAGAGCGATAAAATATGGGGATAACATTGATACCGATGTTATAATACCGGCAAGATATCTCAATACCACTGATGACAGGGAATTGGCGTCGCACTGCTTCGAGGGTCTGGATAAAGATTTTATGGATAAGGTGAAGGAAAGAAAAATTATAGTTGCGGGTAGTAACTTCGGTTGCGGTTCTTCGAGGGAACATGCACCGCTCTCTATGAAAACGAGTGGAGTGAAGGCTGTGATTGCAGTATCGTTTGCGCGTATATTTTTTAGAAATTCAATAAATATAGGACTTCCGGTCATACCAAGCATAGAAGCAGCTAGTTCCATACAGGACGGTGATGAACTGGAAGTAGATCTTGGCAGCGGCAAAATTAAAGATATTACACAGAATAAAGTCTTTGACGTAAACCCATTACCCGAATTTATCCAGGGGATAATAAGAAGTGGGGGATATATAAATTTTACCAGAGAGAATTTGGGGAAATAGAGACAGTAAAGGAATAATTAGTTATAAGCTATATTCATTATATTTTCTTGAATAAGCAAAATATCAGAGTGTTTGAATTATTAAAATATTTGGAAGGGTAGAATATACAAGTAAGATGAATAGTGAAGTAAAGGATAAAATATATATACTCGATACAACCTTAAGGGATGGCGCACAAAGGGCTGATATATCATTTTCAGTAAGTGATAAACTGCAGCTTATCGAGAGATTTGATGATATTGGGATTGATTATATCGAAGTCGGATTTCCGGCATCCAATCCCAAGGAAATGGAATTATTCGAAAGGCTAAAAGGGAGAAAATTCGAATATTCAAAAATAATCGCCTTCGGGATGACGAGATATAAAAATACAAAGGTAGAAGAGGATGAGAATATAAAGCAGTTGGTTCAGTCAGGTGCGGACAGCGTATGCATCGTAGGAAAATCATCTTCTCTTCACACCCAAAAGGTTATAGAGACCACTCTTGAAAACAATTTAAGCATGATTTTTGATTCCGTAGAGTATCTGAAGAAGTATTTTCCAGAAGTGATTTTTGATGCCGAGCATTTTTTTGATGGTTTTAAAGAGAATCCGCAGTATGCATTAAAGACCTTAAAAGTGGCTCTTGAGGCCGGAGCAGATTATCTGGTTCTCTGTGATACAAATGGCGGTGTGCTTCCCGATGATGTTATTGAGATGATAGAAAAGGTAAAAAGGGGAGTTAAAGCAACTCTGGGTGTACATTTTCACAATGACAGCGGCTGTGCTGTTGCAAATACTGTAATAGCTGTGAAAAAGGGAATAAAAATGGTTCATGGAACGATAAACGGTTACGGCGAAAGATGCGGCAATGCAGACCTGTGCCAGATAATTCCCAATCTGGAAATCAAACTTAAAAAGAGCTGTCTGAAGGAAGGAAACCTCAAACATCTAACCAATCTCTCAAGGTTTGTAAGCGAAACTGCAAATCAGATTGCAAATCCGAGTCAGCCATTCGTGGGGCGAAACGCTTTCACTCACAAGGGCGGCATGCATGCAAGTGGGGTAAGTAAGTTGTCAGAGGCATTTGAGCATGTGGAACCCGGGGCAGTGGGAAATACAAGGGAGATATTGATTTCGGAACTTTCCGGTAAGAAGTCCATAATTCTTAAGGCAAAGGAATTTGGAATTGATCTGGAAAACGATCTGAAAAAGGTAAGCGAAATCTTAAATAGGATCCAGAACCTGGAGCATAAAGGCTACCAGTTCGAAGCTGCTGACGGGAGCTTTGAACTACTGGTAAAGGAAGTCACAGGTGTGAAAAAGAAGTTTTTTAAACTGGAAAGTTTCAGGGTGTTAAATGAGAAGAAGGAAGACGGCAGAATGCTTTCCGAGGCTACGGTCAAAGTAGAGATAAACGGGAACAGGATAATCGAGACAGCTGAGGGCAATGGTCCGGTTAATGCCCTTGACAGTGCATTAAGAAAAGCAATTGAGAGCTGTTATCCTGCGCTTTCAAGGATCACCCTTACAGACTTCAAGGTAAGGGTTCTGAATGAGAAGAAAGGTACCAGAGCAGTTGTAAGGGTTCTAATTGAGTCATCGGATGGAGAAAAGAGCTGGGGTACCATAGGTGTATCTGAGAATATAATCGAAGCCAGCTGGCAGGCACTGGAAGACAGTGTTATATATGGACTGATGCATGTAGAGAAGGGCGGATAATTAAAGCTAAGGAGGATTTATGGTATTTGGTAAAAAAATAACTCTATCTGCAAAAGGGTTTTCGGATATTAAAGACATTACCGAACAGGTGGAAAGTATCGTTCATCAATCAGGTATAAAGGGCGGGCTTGTAAATGTTTTTGTCATTGGCTCAACTGCTTCTGTTTCAACTATAGAATATGAACCTGCCCTGGTTGAAGATGTGCGGGATCAGCTGGAAGAGTTTGTTCCTGCCAGTAAACGTACCCGGCACTCACAGACATGGGGTGATGACAATGGGTTTTCCCACATACGTGCCACTCTTATGGGTCCGGGTATTACCATGCCGTTATCTGACGGCAGATTAGTTCTTGGTACGTGGCAGCAGATAGTACTTATTGACCATGATAACAGGCCACGGTCACGCGAGGTTTTTATACAGGTTATAGGAGAATAGCTGGGTTTTTAATTACTACAAAAATAGTAATAATTCTATCTTTTTACTTCCAGGTTCTGCTACTATATACTCCTGAATTTTTAGCATAAATATACTACGTTATTTAAATGTTTTATCTCAATTTTTGCGATACTTTTTTTAAGATTTATATGATAGACTTATACTAATTATCTATAAATCAAAATAATTTCAAAGTTTTGTTGTTTAACTTGTGGTTAAGATAAAAAGATTTTATAAAACTCCGGTTTAAGTAATGAAAACTTCAAATATCTGGAGACTGCTTAAAATTCTTTTAATGATCTGTAGATATAATAAGATTAAGGCTGATAGAATAGCAGGTGAATTGGAAATATCTACCAGACAGGTCTACAGGGATATTAATTGTCTGAAATTTGCAGGTATACCAATATGTTCTGATAAAAATGGTTATTCAGTAACTTCAAATTTTTTTATGCCTAAAATTAGCTTGAATATAGCAGAAGCCATAACTCTTATTCTTTTTATAAGTTCTATCAAGACACAAAAAGGGACACCTTATTTACAAATTTTAGATACAGCATGTGAGAAAATTATAAATTTGCTTCCAGCTGATTTAAAAAAAATAATAGCAGGAAGTAGTTTTAATGGATTGGTGGACTTTGGTTTAGAAGCTAAAATAGACTATAAGAAAATAGAGGATATTTTTAATTGCATTTATAAGGCTCAATTGGAGAAAAAATCTGTTCACATAAATTATTACAGCATAGACAGTAAAATTGAGAAAGACAGAATTGTTAATCCCTATGCTTTGAAGTTCCGATTTGGAGTCTGGTATTTAATAGGTTTTTGTAATTTAAGGAAAGAAATTAGAACATTCAGGATAGACAGAATAAGAAATATAAAAACACTTGATAGAAAGTTTTCTATTCCTGAAGATTTCAGTCTGGATAAGTATTTGAGTGGGAGCTGGGGAATAAAGAAGGGCAAGAAATTTAAAGTAAAGTTAAGGTTTAGCCTGGGAATTGCGGAATTTATAAGTGAAATAACATGGCATCCCTCTCAAAAATTGAAATTTAATAATAATGGTTCATTATATGCTGAATATGAAGTGACAGGTTTGGACGAGATTAAGAGATGGGTACTTGGGTTTGGGAATGATGTAGAGGTAATAGAGCCGGATGAACTTAGGGAGGAAATTATTGAAGAGATTAGTAAGCTTGAGAAAATATACGATTAGCTTAAATTTGTAATTTTATCTAATAGTTTTTTATTATGACAAAGTGATGGCAGGGTAGAGTGATAAAATTTTTACCTATCCAGGTAAAAAGTAATCTAAATTTATATATGGAGCATGTTTATGAGGTTATTAATAAAGTTTAATTCCAGTTCTCCTCTCAAAATACCAGTAGCTTATAATTATTATTTCCAATCTGCTATTTACAAATTACTTTCAAATTATAGTATTCATGGAAAAAATATAGTCGGGAGAAATTATAAATTTTTTACATTCTCAAGGCCTATTGGCAATTATAATTATTCGGTTTCCGAAAAAGTATTAGTTTATAAAGATAAAATTCAATGGATTATATCTGCATTAGATAAAAAATTCCTGGAAGAGTTAATAAAATCGCTTTTAAATGAGGAAAGTATTGATATATTGGGCCAGAAGCTAATCAGCTCTTCAATTAAGATTGAAAAATTACCTGATCCTAAAACTTTCAAAGAAATGCTACTCATAAAGATGCTTTCTCCCTTGACAACATATTCAACACTTTATGATAGTAATAAAAAAAGAAAAACTTATTTTTATTCCCCGTTTGAAAGTGATTTTTCTATAAAGCTTAAGGAGAATTTACTACGAAAGTTTAAGTCATTATATAAAAGAATACCCAATAATGATGAATTTGAGATAAAAGCTGTAAATCCGAAAAAAGAATGGGAGAAGATAGTTAAATATAAGGAAACAGTAATAAAAGGATGGATGGGAAGATATAGTATAAAAGGAAATCCAAAACTTATAAAACTCGCTTATGATACTGGCCTTGGTTCCAAAAATTCTCAAGGATTTGGGTGTTTTGAGATTGAGTAGGAGATTCTACAAAGTTAAATGGTTCTTTCAAATAAAGTTAATATAAATATATGTGTAAATGCATTAATCAAAATTGTTTTTCGACAGTACAATGTATGTATTGAAATTTTTTGGAGATAAAAGATAAAAGATTATAAGTTATAAAGAGGTCATAAGTAGGATGTTTTATAAAATTGAAGTTTATAAAGATCCATGGATGGATAATGGTGTTGAAAACTTTTATAGTATTTTGAAAGGTATGGATTCGTGTAAAGCGGAGCTAACAGCTAACTTATTAAAATTTGAAATAAGCAACACGAAAGAATTTGTCAAGGAATTAACAAGAAAAATTATCAATGAAAAAAGGCGAAACCTGATTGTTAGAGAAAAAGATAAAAAAACTAATATAAGTAAAGAGATTAAAAAAGATCATTTATTATTGCAGGAAGGTAAAAAGATAGGTGGAAAAGTTGCGTTTAAAGAAGATATATACAAATCTGAATATACATCTAGGATTATCTCTAATATATTTAATCTAAGTGATGGGAAAAATATTTGTGTTCTGTGCGGGAGAAGATTTAATAAAGCTATTAAGAAGTTACAACAAGCTAACTACCCCTTTGTTACAAAGATAGGGAGTCTAAGCGGTATAAGAAGTTATGGGAATGGGGAAACACTATCTCTAAAAGAATATTACGATAATCTTTGCTCACTTTGTTATCTTATTGGAATTCTTTTATGGACTGATGAAGCTATTGTCTATAGAACATTTCCAGGTGAGAGATCGTTTTTATTTTTACCTATATTTGAGAATTTAAAAAAATTGTATGATTTCAAAGAATATTGTAGGTATTCTGGTATTCTTGGAAAGGATGGTAGGTATTCAAATATAAGAGTAGATGTACAATCTGAAGATATAGAAGTAACCCCTGGTAGATTTTCAACGTTATTATGTTTCTATGAAAAGTTTGTGAGTAATTCGTCAGATGAAGTTATAGCATCTAATTGGTCGACCATACAGGTCCCATTTGGTCCTGTTAAAAACATAAGAATGGATTCTATAAAGATTACTGATGGAATAATAGGAATTATAAAAAAACTTATAGGAGATAAAGAGAGTTTTCAACGTGTTTATTCAGATCTAATTAAAAAGATATATTTCTTCTTAGAAAATAAAAAAAATATTGATTGGGATTTAACAAGGGAACTTCAAGAGAAGTTATCTGAGTCTTTTTTAAAGGATGATTTCAGAGCATTTACAAAATGTCTATTACCCAGAGGGGGTTGTTACATTGTTTTTTCTTCTGAGTCAATACGAAATTTAGAAAAATTAATATTTGTATGGAGGTGGAGAAAAATGGGCATGCCTAAGGAAAGTCTCGATGTTATAAGAAGTGTGGGAAATATTGTTGCAAAAGTATCTAAGAGTAATATATCGCTACTTTATAAAATAGACAAGGTTAGAAGAGTAGATGAATTTTGGAATGTATTAAGAGAGATAGCAAGAAAAATGCCTGGGATGGAAGAAGAAGACTTAAAGCGGATCAAGCCCAAGGCATTAGATGACCTTATTCAAATTGTTAAAAATATTATTGTAACAAATAAGGATATATGGAAGGAGGTTAGGGATTTGCTTATTATATATTCTTCTATGTTCTTGGCTATAAATAAAATATCCAAAGGAGGGGATAATAAATGAAATGTATAAATATCACATGGATATCTCAAACAAATTTAACTAATCTAAATGCTGGAGAAGGTGAAGCAAATTTTATTGACATCAAGAAATACAAAAATAATAGTGTGGAATATCCATATGTCTCTGGACAAGCGATGAGGTATTATATAAGAGAAGCGATTAGAAAAGATCTTGATGATCATGATTACATGTGTGTACCTAACGACAGAGGGGAAACTTGTGGAGATATTAAGAAATGTATTGGTTGCGACTTGTTTGGATTTATGACGACTATTAAAAAAGGTGCAATAGAAGGGCATCCAGGCGGAGCTATTACTCGTGTATCACCTGTTAAAGTTTCACCTGCTATGGGGATGTTTCCATTAGAAGAAAATACAGTAGTAGATTTTCTTACAAGAAGACATAGACTGAAAGAGGGTAAAATGGAGGGAGACATTGTTAATGTTGAAATCGGAGTTAATTTATATAAGTGTGGCATAGCTGTAGATACTACAAGGGTTGGGAGTGAAGAGAATATTGATGAGAAGAATAGAACGGTTAAAGTTGAGCACTATTTAAATGAAGATGAAAGAAAGAAAAGGATTTCAAAAATCCTTGAGGCCATTAGGTATCTATCAGATTATTCAAAACAATCAAGGTTACTTACAGACTTTACACCTGATTTAATTCTGATAGCTTTTCAAAATAGGTATTCTCATAGGTTGCAGAAGGCTATAGACGTAAGGGATAATAAAGTAAACATAGAAAGATTAGAAGCTGTACTTACTGATGTTAAGGAATATAGCTCAAAGATAATAGCAGGGATTTTACCAGAGGTGATCAATAATGATGAGGATGTCAAAACTAAATTGAATAGCTTGGATATAGAAGTCAGAGGCACAAACGATGTAATAAATGTAGCACTTGAAAACTTAAAAGGATTAAGCTTAGTATAAATTAATAAGGTGAGGTTATATTTATGGCTAATACTTTTAGTATGAAGTTGAAGATAAATTGCCCATATTTTACCACATTCAGAAAACCAGCCTCTACATCTACAATTTTGACCTATTTTATTCCGCCCTACACCACAATCAGGGGTTTGATTTCAAATGCTCTGGGATTACCACGGGATGATTTAAGAATTCAAGATTGGTTTAAAATAGGTGTAAAACCCTTGATTACTAATTTTGAAAAATCTAGGGAAATGGCAAAAATCTTGAAATTGAAGGGCACTGGCGAAATATATAGAAGGAATTTCTCTTCTTCACCGATATATAAAGAGTTTTTAGTTAATCAGTATTATGAGGTGTTTTTAATTGGTAATGATAAAAGAATTAAAGATATTTATTTATCACTTTTAAACCCAGAAAGGATGCTATACATAGGTGATTCAGACGCTATGGCTGATATAGATGTTTCTCAGCCAAATTATGTTGAAGAAGTAGAAACAAATAAGGTATGGAGTGTTATTGAAGGAATTTATGACGGTTGTATTGTAGAGAAGATTCCATATAAGTTTGTAAAAATAGGGGGAAAATTTAATTTAGAATATAAAACAGTGTCTATCCCTTCTAGTTATCCTTTTCTATTGAAGAAAAAAATAATTTTATTTAAATTAATAGAAGAAAAATATATATGGGCGACTTAATTTTTGTAAAAATTAATATACATTCTTAATTGTTTAAATAATTTATAGATAGGATAATTGAGTTCTTCACAAACTCTTTGAAATAAAAACGTGACAGGAGTAAATGTTTTAGAAAATCTGGTAGCAAAACTCGAAATTAAAAACAATAAAAAGTATTTTCAGACCCTTGAGGGACATACCGAAGATGCGCTAAAAATACTTAAAGTATATATTCTCAGGAACTATGATATAATTGATCAATTCTGTAAAAGATGGGGTCTAAGAAAAAAGGAATTCATTGAAACACTATTTCTTGCTATATATTTTCATGATATTGGTAAACTAACAGAGGAATTTCAATATAATATTAGGCAAAATAGAAGATCACAGAAGTATCCACATGCTTATTATGGTTTCTTTTTACTTCATGAATTTTTCAAAGACCAGATTATTAAAGGTGTTCCGGTAGGGCTTGTGGCTGTTCTTGGACATCATACTCAACTTTATAATCAGATTTATATTAATGACAACCTTTTCGAAAAACCTACATTTTTAGAAAATGATATTATGGGTTTTGTTGATGATGCTAAAAATGTACACAGGAAATTGGGTTTTGGTAGATTCTTTGAATTCAGGAGTTCTAGAATATTAATTCCACGATTCAGCTGGAGTGATTTAAGAATGGTAAGGAACGGCTTCATATATAAAATAAATAAGCATCTAAATGAAATTCGAAACCTAGAGAGAATAAAATTAAAATCTGTATTTTCTTTCTTCTTTTCTATAATCCAAATATGTGATGATTATTCAAGTGTCCATTTCTCGAAATTCATTAAAAATTATTTAGGAAATATCAGCTTATTTAATAGTGTGCTTAAAAAGCCTGAAGAGTATGTCCCTATATTAAAGATCAATAATTATCTTCCAAAGATCCTTGAGGATAGAGAGCTTTACAAATTTCAAATAGATTTAATCGATGCGACAAAATTTGTAACTCTTTTTGCTCCATGTGGGAGAGGTAAAACTGAAGCATCTTTATTATGGGCTCTTAATATATTAGAAAAATTTAAAAGGAATAGGATTATTTTTGCAATGCCTACGCAAACTACAAGTAATGCGATATATGATAGACTTAAAAAAAATTTTGGTGTGGAAAATGTCGGGCTTTACCATGGAAAAAGTTTCATTAAGCTTAGTGACGATATAAAGAATGATAAGAATAATGATTTTGAAGAGGAAAGGGATATAGAACACATAAAGAGTGAAACTTTCAAAGGGAATGTCTTTATAAAGCCAATAACTATTACTACAGTTGACCATTTACTTTACACTTTTATTAAAGGATTTAGACAAGCCGATTTTGCTCTTGGGGATCTACAGAATTCTGTTATTATCTTTGATGAAGTACATTATTATGAAAAGTTAACCTTGGAACATTTGTTGACCCTTTTTAAGTTGTTGGTAAATATGGATATCCCTCACTTACTTATGTCTGGGACCCTACCAGACTTCATACTAAAAAAGTTAGGTAGTTATTATGAGCATATTATCGATAAAGAGGGACTTAAATTTAAACCATTTAACTTAGAATTCTGTGACAATTCTATATTTAGCGATATTGTTTTAAAAGAGGTTATAGAAAATTATAAAAAAGGATTGACGCAATTTATAATTTTAAACTCTGTTAAAGGGGTAAAATTATTTTATTCAAAATTAAAAAAAGAATTTAAAGAGTCTGATAAGTTAAACATAATGCTTTATCATTCACAATTTATTTATCGGGACCGTGTGCGAAAAGAGAATGAGATTTATAGACGAGTTGGAATTAAGCCATTTATATTAGTTGCAACACAGGTTATCGAAATTTCACTTGATATTTCAAGTGATGTTATGTACTCTGAATCCGCTCCGCCGGACGCTATAGGACAAAGAGCTGGTAGACTCAATAGGAAGGGTAAGCATTGGGAGAATAATATCAGCCATACTCTAAAGATATATAAACCAGAAAATTATTTACCTTACGACGAGTTTTTGATGAGTAAGGTATGGTCAAATATTAAAAACTACCAGAAGCCATTAAGTTATGACGAAGTTAAGGATTTTTGTGATAGGGTTTATAAGAATTATCCACTTGATATTCCAAGTGATTTAGAATCTCTTTGTAAAGAGTGTACTGTTTTTGGCTATAGCTGGAGAGATATTACGTTTGATGGAGAAGAAGGACGAAGATTCATGGTCAGAGACGAAAGGATTCAATACATTGATGTTATTCCAGAAAGTATTTATGAAGATGAAGGTGATGATGGTCTCAAAATAGAAAATATGGCAAGAGTTCCACTTTATTTATTATTAAATGACAGAAGAGAAAATTCTGGGTATTTTTATAGAAAAGAGAGTAAAAAAGGCAAAAGGCTAGAAACGTTCTGGATTTGTTGTTATCCTTATGATTATGAATTTGGATTTGATTACAGTACACAAAATGAAGGTATACTAATTATATAGAAGGTTTATCTGATGCCCCAAATCACTGGAAACCTTATAAATGCATATTATATATGCAAGAAAAAACTCTGGCTGTACGCTCACAAAATAAATCCAGATATAAATCATTCTCTATTAAAGTTAGGTAAACTATATGATGTTTACTCATATAAAAGGGATAGGAAAGAAATATCTGCAGAAGGAATGAAAATTGATTTAATAAAATGGAGAGATGGAGAATTAGTAGTAGGTGAATTAAAGAAGTCATCAAAATTTGAATTATCTGCAATCATGCAGCTTGCATATTATCTTTATCGTTTAAGAGAGCAAGGTATAGATATTGAAGGAGAATTGTTAATACCAAAAGAGAAAAAGAGGAAGAGAATAAAGCTTGATAATGATCTTGTGCAAAGGTTAGAAAATGTGATTCGGGAGGTTGAAAATATAATGGTAAGTGAAAAAGCACCAATACAAAAAATGGTGAAATACTGCAAAAACTGTGCATATTGTGATTTCTGTTGGGCTTAAGAAAGAAGTTAAATGAAAGAGACTTTATACATATTTTCGGATGGTAAATTAAAAAGGCAGGCTAATACACTTTATTTTGAAGGTGGTGAAAAAAAGAAATATATTCCGGTAGAACATATATGTTCTATGATGATATTTGGAGAGATTACAATAAATAAAAAATTGCTGGAATTCTTATCACAAAACGAGATACTTCTCCATTTTTTTAATCATTACGGTTATTATGTCGGAACTTATTATCCAAGAGAGCATTATAATTCCGGGTATTTAATTCTAAAACAAGCCGAGTTCTATCTTGATAAAGAAAAAAGATTTGTATTGGCAAGAAAATTTGTGGAAGGTGCTATTATAAATATGTTGAGAGTTCTGAAGTATTATAATACAAGAGGATGTAATCTGGAGAGTTGTATAGAGGGTATAGAAAATCTACAAGAAAAAGTATTTATCCAAGAAGGAATTGAAGAGCTGATGGCGATAGAGGGTAATGTAAGAGAAAAATATTATGAAGCTTTCAATGATATAATTAAAGATGAAAATTACCCTTTTCCCAAGCGAACAAAAAGACCTCCTAAAACTAGATTAGATGCTTTAATAAGTTTTGGGAATAGCATGTTTTATACAGTTGCTTTGTGTGAAATATACAAGACTCATCTTGATCCAAGAATAGGATTTTTACATTCAACAAATTTTAGAAGGTTCACTTTAAATTTGGACATATCAGAAGTTTTTAAACCAGTAATTGTTGATAGAATGATATTTTCTCTGTTAAATAAAAATATGTTAAGAGAATCTCATTTCGTGAAGGAACTGGACGGGGTGTTTCTTAATGAGAAGGGGAGAGAATTATTTATAAGGGAATTCGAAGATAAACTAAAATCAACAATAAAACATAATAAACTTAAGAGGAATGTATCATACCGGAGACTTTTAAGAATGGAATTATATAAATTAGAGAAACATCTTATAGGCGAAGAAGAATATGAACCTTTTGCAGCCAGGTGGTAAATGTATTTGATAATGGTATATGACATAAATGAGAAGAGAGTAAATAAAATTTTAAAAGTAGGTAGGAAATATTTAAACTGGGTACAGAATTCTGTACTGGAGGGGGAAATTTCTGTGGCGTGCTTTGAAAAAATGAAGTTTGAACTTAAAGAGATTATAAAGAAAGATGAAGATTCCATTGTATTTTATTTAATGCGTACCACAAAATATACATCAAAAGAAATAATGGGTATTGAGAAAAGTGAAGAGGATATAGTTATATAAAATATGTAGTTTATAAAGACTCTCAATATTATTTGTTCTATTAGCGAGATAGTTTTATCCACTTGTTCTTTGAAAACTGAATAAAGTGATTAAATCTCTTCTTCTCATAGTGATTTTCATTTTTTTCGTCTATGCTTGATAGTGCAAAAAGACTGTGAGATAGACAACTCCAAATATTATAAAAAAATCCTTTATATTAGGGAAATTTATGCTGGGAATTGTTCTAAAACAAAGTTTCTTGGTGATTTTGACAATCTCCTGACTTGACCGCTTAATCCGATTTTTCACGCACTCTAACTATAAAAAACCTG
>CAYPYW010000002.1:0-105324 GCA_964415365.1 uncultured Actinomycetota bacterium
TGCAGCCTGCTTAGAAAAAGTAGTCCAAAGAAATAATATTATAACTTTAGATGGTGAAAGACTTATTTAAATAATATATAATGTCTTTCTGTTGATACTATTTATGCGCTATTATTTGTATAATATGAAGTGCATTAAAAATGATATTCTCAAGAATAAAGGACGTGTTTTATTTTGTGCGGAATAGCCGGAATATGGGGTAAACCAAATAATTCAATATTAGATTCTATGTTGAAGGAGATCTCACATAGAGGACCTGATGGTCGGGGAAGAGTTCTCAGTGATGCCTTTGCACTTGGGCATAACCGTCTATCCATAATTGATGTAGATGGTGGTGCTCAGCCAATGACAAATGAAGATGGCTCACTCAGGCTTATATTCAATGGAGAAATCTATAACTACAATAAAATTAAAAAAGGTTTAAAAGGTCATAATTTTAAAACTGAATCAGATTCAGAGGTTATCCTTCATCTATTTGAAGATAAAGGTAAAGACGTGGTAGAAAGCCTTGACGGAATGTTTGCTTTTGCTATTTGCAGCAATAAAGACATATTTATTGCAAGAGATCCCCTTGGGATAAAACCGCTTTATTATGGCATCGAGGCAGGCAAGTTTTATTTTTCTTCTGAAATAAAATCTTTGGTAAAAGCGACAAAAGATATAAATGAATTTCCTGCAGGTCATTATTACAGTAATAAATATGGTTTTAAAAAGTATTATGAACTACCAAAAATACCCAATAAATTTTCCAATGATATAGATAAAATCATAATAAGGTTAAGGAAAAATCTGGAGGAAGCCGTTACAAAAAGATTGATGTCAGATGTACCTTTAGGAGTTTTTTTAAGTGGAGGTCTTGATAGCAGTATTATCTCATCAATAGCAAGAAAAAACACTTACGGAAGATTACATTCTTTTGCAGTAGGTACACCCGGTAGTACAGATATATTATATTCAGAAGAAATGTCGAAATTTCTCGGTACAAGACATCACACCTTTAAATACGATAAAAAAGAGACTATAAAGATACTTCCGGAAGTTATATATTATCTGGAATCATTTGATCCCGCCCTGGTCAGAAGTGCTATACCAACATACTTCGTTTCAAGACTTGCGCAAGAATATGTTAAGGTGGTTTTATCCGGAGAGGGAGCAGACGAGTTATTTGGAGGTTATCATTATCTTAAGGAAATTAACAGTGATAGTAAATTATTATTCCAGGAGCTTAAAAATATAACTGCAAATCTTCACAACACGAATTTACAGCGCGCGGACAGAATTACTATGGCAAACTCTATAGAAGGAAGAGTACCTTTTCTGGATATAAAACTGGTTAGTGAGGCTTCAAATATTTCACCTGAATTAAAATTATATTTTAAGAAGTCAAGTGGTGATTTTATAGAAAAGTGGATTTTAAGAAAGATATCAGAAGCTTATCTTCCAGACGATTTTGCATGGAGAAAAAAAGAAAAATTTTCAATTGGCAGTGGAACTGCAGAAATACTGGAAAGTTATGCAGATGAAGTAATCTCGGAAAGTGAGTTTAATAAAAGAAATTTAATTCATGATGTGGAAATCAAATCGAAAGAAGAGTTGCTCTACTATAAGATATTTAAGCAGCATTACAGCACATCAAGTATTTTGAAGACAATTGGTAAGAGTAGAAGTTTAAATCCTGGTGTTATTTATAATTAATGGATAAATAAAGATTCAAACACAAAAATATCCCCATTTAAACTTAGAATTTTAGTTCTAACTCTGTCCACTATGCCCAGCCACATGTTACAAATATAGGACTCATCTCAAACGCTTTCTTTAATATTTAACATATAAAATTTCGGAATAAACTTTACAGACCTAGCGATTCCAGTCAATGGCCATTTTCATGTTCTATAATTCCATATTCCCCAGTGACACTGTCTTTAAACAGAGGACATTTTGGAGGAAAGTAACTTAAGAGGCTAAACATGATGATCCCTGCTATTATAAGGACTGCACCAACTATGTTTCCAGATAATTTCTTATTTTCTATTATTATAATCCTGTAGCTTACTATCTGAGCAACTACAATAGCTACTAAAAATATCAATATATCAATAACCAAGCTCTCTATTTTAAATATCCAGGTATAACCATAAAAAAGTGCCATAATTACAACCGGAATAGTAAAAAAAGATATTCCTTTGGAAAAGAAGAAATTCTTAACCCTTCTCCCAAAAGCAAAATACTCTATAAAAGCCCAGATAAATGCTGGCCAGAAACCTATCTTTAAATGCTCCCACACGCTTTCATTAACAGCACTTATGACAGCTAAGGGCTTCCAGCCTCCGCCTAATTCAAAAGTAAAATGGAGAAGGGAACCAGCCAGAAATATAAAAAGTATGCCGTACATCTCCCATGTAAGTATTTTCTTTCTTTCCATCATTCCCTCCCCTTTTGGTGATATATTCTGACGCATTTAATATACAATTTTTGGAATTTTTTTAAAATAGTACGGATATTGATCATAATGCCAAGTTAAAAAATAATTACTCCCAACAGTTTTCATAAAAATTACAAGTATATCAGGAAACCAGGAGTCAGTTATGATTTTACTGATTTAATATTTGTATTTTTTCGCACGAATCGATATTACACTACAAAGAACCGAGTTATTTAAAAGAACTTGATGGCTTAAAATAATAAGAACATGAAAATTCCTAATAAAAAATATTATCATAAACATTTTTTCTGTGCCTGAATCTTAAAATGAGTATCCTTAAATTTTCATTTTTAAATTGATAAATTATCCTGTAATCTCCTACTCTGTACTTCCAAAAATCCTTATATCTTCCTTTAAGTTTTCTCCCTGATCCAGGATTAACTGCGATTCTATTATTGACAATATCAAAAAACCTGTCAGTAATCTTCCTATCCAGGTTTCTTAAATCCTTTTTCAAATTCTTATGAAAAAGAACTTTATACCTCATATTGTTTATTTTGTTGATTAATAAATTTATATTGACAAACTGATTTTTTAGAAATTTTCAAGATTAATCCTTTAGGGAGTCTTTTAATTCCTGTTCACTAATAAAAGAATCTTCTGGATCCTGTGATCTTTTATATGCTATCTCAACATCTTCGATTTCTTCAAGATAGTTCTCTATTGCATTTTTTACAAGCCAAGATTTTGTTCTCTCACTTACCTTGCTGATTTCATCTATTTTTTTTATTAATTCTTCATCCAAACTGAATGAAATGTTTTTTTTCATACCAAAAATCCTCCTCGGCCTTAAATTATTTAACAGAGAATAAGTAATGTTAAAATCCTATTTTTAATAAAATTAATAAGTTTATTATACGTAATAAATTTATTAAAGTAAAGGTGTAGACAGGGCAACTAAATTCACACCCACTAAATTTCGTTGAATTCGCGAATTTGACTTCTCTTTTAACTTTGATAGAATAGGGCGAGAAAATACATAGGTATAGTTGGAAGAGAAAAAGCTAACATAGTAGATTAACCAGATTAATTGTGTTGGTTTTTTTATTTAGGTATGTGAAGAATCAAGAAGTGAGTAGTAGTACTGTGAGAGATTATCGGAAATTGCCGCCGGAACCGTTGGAAGCTGTCAGTTATAATATTAAAGGAGATTAAAAGTTGACAAAATATGATAAGTCTGCAATTCAAAGATTATCTGAAACATCTGAAGGTATGGAGATATGGTGGGATTCTTCACCACTAATTTTTAACATGTGGGCTAAAAAACTGATTGATGCAGCACCTGACGAGGAAAGTGAAAATTTAGAAGAACAATTAAAAATTTTATTTGACGAAAAAAATCCTGGTGATACCTTATTTAGCGGAGTGACCACAAATCCAAGACTTACAAGAAAAGTACTGGATCTTATCCCGGAAGATGTAAATCCCACTGTTGATAAAATAATAAAGGAAAATCCTTTTAAAACTAATTATGAACTCGCGTGGGAAGTTTACAAGGAAATCACTAAAGAAGGCACCAAGCTCTATATGCCTATTTTTAAAAAATCTAACTACAGGAGAGGCTATGTAAGTGCCCAGGTAGATCCAAGACTGGTAACAGATGTAAGGAAGATGCTTGGTCAGGCACTGGAGCTAAGCAGTATTTCTCCCAATATTATGATCAAATGTCCTGGTTCAAAGGAAGGTATATATCTAATACAAATACTTACTTCACTCGGCATCCCAACTAATGCTACATTAGTTTTTAATGTCCCCCAGGTTGTACAGGTTGCGGAAGCAGTTAAAAGAGGTCATGAGATTGGAATATCACAGGGTATTGACTACAGCCAGTGGAGGTCTGTCATAACTATCATGATTGCCCGGTTTGAAGAAAGGGAACAGTACATTAAGAGTGCAGAGTCAGTCAGAATAGAGTTAACTGATAAACTTAAGAGGTGGACTGGCATTGCAATTGCAAAGAAAGCTCATAGGATATTAAATGATAAGAGCAATGGATATCACAGCAAGTTACTTCTTTGTTCCTCCAGAGTCGGCCCTGAAAAAGATGAAGTTTTACACATTGAAAAAGTAGCTGGAGGAAATTTAGTATATACTATAAATCCAGAGATGATAGACGACTTTATAAGAATATATAAAGAAAAGGACATCTGCAGCCAGATCGGGGATCCTGTTCCTGATGATGTAATGAACAAGCTTTTAAAGATCCCCTACTTTAAAGCAGGTTATGAAGTAGATGGGATTAAAAAAGAAGACTTTATCAATCACCCCTCATTTGTATTTACTAAAGACCAATTTTCTGGTTCTATGAAAGAGATTGAAGAGTATGTGGCGGAGAGGAAAAAAGTACTTTAGGGAAGAATTATAATTAACACTGTGCATGCTAATTAATCACTAATATTACAATCCTGGTTGCTCCAAGCATTCGGGCAAGGTTGGCGCATATTATATAAATAAAATTTATTACCTAAAATCATACAAATGCTATATACTTTTAATATTTCTATAATGAATATTTAATCCAAAATATTTAAAAAAATGAGTGAAATCACTATAGTAACCGACAGTACAGCCGATATTCCAGAAGAACTCATAAAAAAATATGACATAAAAGTAGTTCCTCTTTATATTCACTTTGAAGGAAAAGAATATAAAGATAAAGTAAATATTACTAACAGAGAAATATATGATTTGCTTGAAAAGGGTATAGAAGTTAAAACCTCTTCCCCATCACCTGAGGATTTCATAGAAATTTATAAAAACCTTATAGAAAGGCAGAATAAAAAGACGGTCTTCTCTATTCATATGAGTTCCAAACTTTCAACTACCTTCGATTCTGCAAGATTGGCCAGGAGTACATTTCCCGGAAGCAACATAAAAATATTTGACTCCAGAACTGTAACTATGAGCCTGGGCTTGATAGTGCTTGAAGCAGCAAGATTAGCAAGTAAAGGCGAAGAAGAAGATAGGATTATAAAAATAGTGAAGAGATTGATTGAAGAAAATCAATTTCAGGCAACAGTTGACAATTTCAAATATATATTACGTGGAGGGAGGGTCCACGGACTCAAAAGACTTCTGAACTTTGTATTAAAAGTAAGACCTATAGTCACTATTAAAAATGGCAAGATTATTGTATCTAAAATAGTCAGAACCCGGAAAAATTCAATTGAACAGATGGTTAAAACCTTTAAAAACAAATTTTCGAATAAAGGCAGAGTAGTAGTGTCTGTTTTCTATGGAGATGACCTTGATGCCGCTTTACATATAAAACAATTACTTGAGGACGATGAGACTCTTGATATAGATGAAATAATCCTTACCGAAATTACTCCGGTAATCGGAACTCACTCAGGACCTTCAGCTATAGGACTGGCTGCAATACCAAGATTATCCTGATTTAGTTGCAGTAAGATTAAGAAAAAAAGGCACTCACACAGAATGCCTTTTTTATATAATCGAATATATTAAAACCCTAGAATCGTTATCTAACTTTCTCTTTCAATCCCTTTCCTGCTACAAATTTAGGTACGGTACAAGCCGGAATACGTATGGTTTCTCTTGTACGAGGATTCAATCCAGTTCTTGCTTTTCTCTTAGACACCTGGAAAGTACCAAAACCAACTAAAGATACTTTGTCACCTTTTGCCAGTGCCTTAGCTACGGTTTCCTGCAAAGCATCTACAACTTTGGCAACATCCTTTTTTGTTAAATCCGTTTTACCGCTAATAGCATCCACTAATTCTGCTTTATTCATTCTTTTTCTCTCCTTTCATATTCCTAAAATTAAAAATACCTACTTCTGTAGATTTGAGATATACCTTATAGATACTACTCTTGTTTAATTAATTATAATATTTATTTTAAATTTGACAATACAATACTTTATATTCTTTTTACAACAAGTTTTACCAAAAAATATGAGATTCATTAGCCTACTCTGCTGTAACTGAACACTATTATATACTTTTTAAATAAATTTTAATACACCTTACTTATATTATTTCTACAAATTTAAAAAGTATTTTTATTTGTTTTAACATTCCATATAAATTTTCAGTACTTCATTAAGGAAATCCAGAGCTTCCTCTTTTGGTCTCTGGAAAGAATTTCTCCCAATTATGGAACCAAATCCTCCGCCTTCTTTTATCTGTTTTATCTCCTCGATTATTTCCTCTCTACCTTTTGCCGGTCCTCCCGAAAATATAACAATCCTTTTTCCGTCAAATGCACTTTGCACTACATGTCTTACCCTTTCTGCCAGTGTCCCCACCGGAATATTATATTTCTCATATACCTTCCTTGCTTCTTCAAGTTCTATATAATCAGTTGGCGGTTTTACTTTTATTAAATGGGCACCTAATTGAGCAGCAATTTGTGCTGCATACGCCACTACATCAACTGCAGTTTCTCCTTTTTTTGATATGCCTGAACCTCTCGGATAGGACCATATCACTACTACCAGCCCATTTCTCTTTGCTTTCAGAGCTATTTCTCTTATCTCTTCATACATTGGTTTAAAATTAATGCTGCCCGGATAAATGGTGAATCCTATCGCAGCACAACCCAGTCTAAGGGCATCTTCTACAGAAGCAGTTACTGCAGGGATGGGATCAGGATTATTACTTAATACATCGTGACTGTTGGCTTTTAAAATAAGTGGAATTTGGCCGGCATATTCTTTTGCAATAGTCTGTATAGAGCCAAGCGGCGCTGCATGTGCATTCAGGCCAGCTTCTATGGCCAGCTCTACATGATAGATCGGATCATAACCATCCGGGTTTGGAGCAAAACTCCTCGCAGGACCATGCTCAAATCCCTGGTCAACCGGCAGAATTACCATTTTGCCGGTTCCGGCTAATTTTCCATGCATGAGTACGCTATATAAATTTTTAATAGTCCCAGGATTTTCATTTTTATACCAGGAAAGTATTTCTTTTATCCTCGCATTCACATTAACTCTCCTCTTTAAATTGCATATGTGCCTATTATAGGATTTAATACCCAAATAGTAAAACTTTTATTAAAATTCTTAGGCTTATATATAAATGGGTATTTACATAAATATGTATTTGATGTATAATACCGTCTCATCCAATATAATAACAATTCAATAGAAGATTATTTTATGATTTTTACAAATACTGATCCCAATAGTCCTAAATTCAATAATACTCAAAGCAATAGTGGCCAGATTAATATATTCAAACTTGTTTTATTTTCGTTATTATCACTTTGTATGTTAATAAGCTTTCCATCACCGGTTTATTCAAACTGCAAATCTCCATTTTTAATACCAATTGAAGGTGAGGTTATAACTGGATTCAGACAAAGTTATTGGGACCCAGCTGAGCAGAAATATCTCAAACATACAGGAATAGATATAAAAGGAAAATACGGGCAGAAGGTCGTTGCAGCTGGAAATGGAGTAGTTAGCTATTGCGGCTTCTCGCCTATAGGCGGAAGAACACTGGTAATAAGACACAATCAAAAAATTAGAACTACTTACCTAAATTTATTGCAAATCTATGTAACCACAGGGACCCATGTCAAGCAGGGAGATATCATTGCTGCCATTGGTGCAGATGACGATCCTTCAAATTCCCTGTGCCATCTGCACTTTGGTGTAATATACGATAATAAATATCTTGACCCGGAAGATTTATTAAAAATAGACTACAGTAGTATTTCGGAATTTCTTTACTTAAGATATTTGCCATATGATTTTAAACTTGATTATAGCAGCAATAATATTCATAAATAAAACTAATCTAAATTCAGGTTATATATATGTATTCCAAACTTGGATGAAGTTGTAAGAGTTAATATCAAATATTGATAATCTAAAAATTACTTATTATTAAAGTAGGCCTGTATATTTTTTATCTCTTCACTGATTTTACTATCAATCTCTTCCTTGCACACTCCAAACTCAATTATATTAAAGGTGAGCTTGATTTTCTCGAAAGTCTTTCTCAAAATACCATTAATCTTTGGCTTCTGGGCCATATCCAAAACACTTAACTGCAGGTAATCTTCTCCATCGGTGGTTGAAATAAACTTCATATGACCCAATTGCTTGCAACCATTTTTCTTAAGAAAATCAACAATATTCCTGGCAATTTCCCCTATTTTCTTAATAAAATCTTCTTTGGTTACAGGGCTTGATGAAGTTATTATCACTCTTTTGGTTAAAATCACTGACCCGTTAGTATTCATAAAATCTTAAATTATTAATACTTTATGATAAAACTATTATATTTAAGGGTTAGGAAGCTAATTTTAACACAACTTAATATTATGTCAAAGTATTTTAAATCATGTCCGGATTCAAGAAGACTTTATCCTATAATGAATTCGAGTTAACTTAACACCCTATTGCCTTAATCTTTCAGTACATACCTATATATTGCTTTCCCCAGACCCGAATTATAATTCTCCTCTGTAACAATATCTGCTTGTCTTAATACTTCAGGATAAGAATTCCTGACTGCTACATTAAGGCTCGACTCTTTAAACATGCTTAAATCGTTATAACTATCGCCAAAAACAACTACTTCATCTTTTTTTATATTTAATGTCTTCAAAATAACTGCCAATGCATTTCCTTTAGAAGCATTCGGGTGTAGCATGTCGAAAAAATATTCTCCTGATCTTATAAAGTGTAATTTGTCTGAAAATTTTTTTCTCAAATAACTATCCAGTGGGTCAGTCTCTCTAACAGGTACGCTTATATTAGCAGCATTTTTTGAAAAATACTCTGTCTCAATATTTTTTGTTTCTACTATTTTTTGTTCGACCCTTTCAACATATCTCATATTGGGATGATACTTTTCATAAAAAATTTCACCGTTAACCGTAGCTACCAGAGGAGAATACCCTTTTATTTTTATAGTCCTTATAGCTTCAAGATAATAGCAGGGTTCGATTTTGATTGCACTGATTATTTCTAGATCTCTGTTAACCACAACTGCTCCATTTAAAGTTATTTGGGGAAGTTCCAGACCAAACAGTCTCACCAGGAATGATATGGAGCATATTGATTTTCCGGTAGCCAGAATCAATTCAATCCCTCTCCTGCGGCATTCCAGAATAGCTTTTTTATTTAAATCGGTAAGAATTGAATTGTTATCCAGCAATGTACCATCAACATCAGTGACTATAAGTTTTATCATTGCCAGTAACCTACTTATGAGTTGCAATTCCAAAACAATCTTCTGCGGCTTCCATAACTGATTCCGAAAGTGTAGGGTGAGAATGAACAGTAGAGGCAAGATCATCTATCAATAACTCACCTTTCATTGCTACAGCCACTTCATGCACTAGATTCGAAGCTTCTGGCCCTACCATTTGAGCACCAAGTATTTCACCAGTCTCACTGTTTGTAACAATTTTTATAAAACCTTCAGTTTCCCCAGTAATGTAAGCTTTACCACTTGAACTAAACGGGAATATACCAGTACATACTTTTATATTTTTCTCCTTTGCCTGCTCCTCATTCAATCCAACTGCTCCAATTTCAGGAGTCGTAAATATCGCCCAGGGTATAACATCATAACTCATTTCCTTTACTTTTCCCGCAATGTTCTCCACTGCAATCTTACCCTCTTCCGAAGCCACATGCGCCAGCTGGAATCCGCCTATTACATCACCAATAGCATATATCCCCTCAATATTTGTCCTCAGATGTGAATCTACTTTTATATAACCTTTACTTCCTACCTCTACTCCCACTTTTTCAAGACCAATACCGGTAGAATTCGGCTTTCTGCCTACTGATATAAGTATTTTATCTGCAGTTACTTTATCCCCACTACTTATAGTACAGGTGAATTTTTTACCACTTTTTTTAGAACTCTCTACTTTTGAACCTGTATACATCTTAATTCCCTTTCGTCTGAATACCTTATGGATCACTTCTGAAACAGCTTCGTCTTCCGTTGATAATATTCTGGGAAGCATTTCTATTATAGTGACATCAGATCCAAAAGAAGAAAATATATTTGCAAACTCACTCCCCACTACTCCGCCACCAATAATCAAAAGCGACGCTGGAATTTTCTTAAGAGATAGTATTCCAACATTATCCATTATTCCATCTTCCGAAAGATCAAATGGCTCTACGTTTGAAGCGGACGATCCGGTAGCAATAATTATATTTTTCGCCTCAACCTCAATATCTTGCTTGCTTGAAGTTTTTACTGATATTTTCCCTTCTGCTACTATTTCTCCTACGCCATTTATAAGCTCTATATTATTTTTATCGAAATAAGACTTAAGAGCTTTTCTCTGTATTTCAATTATCTGGTTTTTCCTGGCCATTGCTTTTTCGAAATCCAGTTTTGGCGGTGCAACATCTATTCCAAAAATTCCTGCCTTTTTAATCCCATCCAGAGCACGTGCTACATGATAGAGAGTTTTTGTCGGTATACAGCCACAATTTAAGCAAACCCCTCCCAGATTATCTTTTTCAATCACTGCAGTTTTAAGTCCTAATTTCGAGGCTCTTATGGCTGCCACATATCCTCCAGGTCCTCCTCCCAGTACAGCAAGGTCTACTTTCCCAGTACCCATAGTACCAAAAACTCCTTTCTCTCAGTCATCCTATTAACAAAAATAATTATATGCATTAATATGGTAAAATAAATCAGTCAATTAATATTATACAAAATCATGGAAAACTCAAGCCTGAAAACTCCAATTAAAAATTATAAAATAATCAATAATCTCAAGAACTATGATATGCAAAAAAATATTCTGTGTCTTGATCTGGGTCTCATCTCCTATAATCATGCCTACAGCCTGCAAGAAAAAATATTCGAACTGATAAAACTAAAAGATAATCCTGGCGTAATATTACTGCTCGAGCATTATCCAGTTATAACTATAGGAAGTAACAGGAATACCAACAATTTACTGACAAGCAGAGAAAAGCTCCAGCAGCAAGGTATAGAACTAATACAATCGAACCGTGGTGGCGATATTACCCTTCATTCTCCAGGTCAAATTGTCTGTTATACACTTTTAAACCTGGCACAGATAAAAAGAGACCTGTCTCTTTTTGTTTATAATCTTGAACAGGTTATAATAGATGTGCTTGCCAATTATAATATACAGGGGACCAGAATACACAAACACAGGGGAATATTTGTTGACAATTCTAAAATAGCATCTATTGGATTAAGAGTTAGAAAATGGGCCACACTCCACGGTTTTTCACTAAATGTAAACAACGATTTAAAATACTTTGACAACATAACAGCCTGCGGCCTGAAAGATTACCCTCAAACTTCAATTAAAAAAATTCTAAAGAAAGCTATTCCCATCCATGATGTCAAAGAACAAATACTGGACAACTTCAGCAGTATTTTTAAAATACCAGTGATAAAAATCATATAGTTGCCTTAAAAATGCTATTCACCCTTTTTTTTGTTATTATTGCCATTATCTTTTTTTAATACTGCATATATTTCTTTTAGCACTTTTAGAGGTTCTCTGAATAGTCTCCTGGGGAGAAAAGGCATTAATGTTGCAAATGCTCTTCTCATATCTTCGGTCATCCTGTGTGGCTTGGTAAGAATTCTGTTTATAAAATCTTCTGCAAAAACAGTTCGCAGGTGGCGTCTGTCAATTTCTATTCTTTTATTACAGTTATCACAAACCACACTTCGCAAGTAATTCCCTATATAATACACGGTATGTGGTGATTCCTTGTTACAATTAATACAAAACAGTACTATTTTTGCTTCCTCATCTTTCATGCTTAAAACCAGCTAAATAAAATTTACAAACTTAAACAATTAATACTGCCGGATTCTCTATAAGTTCCGCTATTCTTTTCAGAAATTTTGCCCCTACCGCTCCATCAACTATTCTATGATCGCACGCAACAGAAAGGTTCATAAAGGATTCCGGCTTAATTCTTTCACCCACCACCGCAGGCTCGGTATATATTTCTCCAACAGCAAGTATAGCCGCTTGAGGAGGGTTGATTATGGGTGAGAAGGACCTTATTCCATACATTCCCAAGTTAGTCACTGTAAATGTACCATTTGAGATCTCCTCTAGGCTGATTTTTCCTTCTCTTGCCTTATTAATAAGTTCGACTCTCTTTTTTGCAATATCCAGGATTTTCAGCTTATCACAGTTAAAGATAGTAGGAACTATAAGTCCTCCTTCCAATGAAACTGCCACGCCTACATTTATATCATCATAAATTATATAGTTTCCATTAGAAAAAGTTGAATTTACCTCCAAATTTTCCCGCAATGCAATTGCAGTCGATTTCAATATAAAATCAGTATAAGTTATCTTGACGTTGTACTCTTTAAATATTTCTTCCTTTAATCCTTCTCTTAAATCTATAAGACGGCTAACATTAACTTTTGCATCTAAAACAATGTGCGGAACATTTGATTTGGAATAACTCATACGCTCAGCTATTACCTTCCTTAAACCTGTAAGTTGACGGGATAACTTTACAGCAATTGATGTTGGTTGGGATACCGCAGCTTCCCCGCCAGCTTTTTCTTTCTCTTTGGAATAAGCTATTACGTCTTCCTTTACTATTCTTCCACCTGGACCAGACCCTGGAATTTTTTCTGATCTATAATCTATACCCAATTCTTTTGCAGTTTTTCTCGCCAGAGGTGATATTATAACTCTTTTTTCTGCCCCTCCTTCTTCAGCACCTTTAATATATTTTTCCACATCCTCTCTCAAAATTCTTCCTCTCGGGCCAGTGCCGGCAATTTTAGTTACATCCAAGTTACTTTTTTCTGCTAATTTTTTTGCAATCGGTGATATTTTAATTTTTTCGTCTGAAACCCCGGATACCTCTTCGGCTTTACCAGCTGTTTCTTCAGCTTCTTTTGCTTCCATTTCACCAACTTTGGCTTCAGCTTCTTCCTTTAATTCATATTGAGGAATTTCTTCATCCTTATCACCAATATATGCTACTACTTCAGTTACAGGGACTTCTTCTCCTTCAGTTCTTAATATTTTTCTTAAAATACCTGAATTATAAGACTCTACCTCAAGAGTTACCTTATCGGTCATAACTTCAAACAATACTTCGCCTGTTTCTACTTTATCTCCTTCTTTCTTATGCCATTTTTCAATTTTGCCAGACTCCATAGTAAGCCCTAATTTAGGCATAATAACTTCATACATCTCTCAACCCTCCGTTTGAATAAAAATCCGGTCATGCTAATTAACTCAATAATAACATACTAAAATCTAATTAAACACCAGGTCTTATTCCAGTAGGTCTAAGACCCCCTTTTCAATCCTGCTGACACCAGGAATCATTTCCTGTTCAAGTACCAGACTATAGGGAACTGGACAATTTCTCCCCGCAACTCTGGTTACAGGAGCATTCAGCCAGTCAAATCCTTTCTCAGATACCTGAGCAGAAACCTCTCCCATAAACCCTCCAAAAACCGGCGCTTCTTCTATACATAAAAGTCTGCCTGTTTTTCTAACTGAATTCAGTATGGTATCAATATCAAGAGGTCTCAGTGTTCTTATATCTACTACCTCACATTCAATGCCCTTCTCCTGTGAAAGTTTCCCGGCTACCTCCAAAGACTTCTGAACCATATAAGAAGTAGCAGCTATACTGATATCAGTGCCCTCTCTTTTAATATCACTCTTCCCCAGTGGAATTTCATACATATCTTCAGGAACATTCTGAATATATTTTTTATTTTTATAAAGCAATTTGTGCTCTATAAAAATTACAGGATTGTTGTCATTTATTGATGAAATCAGAAGCCCTTTCGCATCATAGGGACAGGCAGGCATAACAACCTTTAAACCGGGAATATGAGCAACAAGAGCTTCCAGGCTCTGGGAATGCTGAGCAGCCGCCCCGGTTCCACCACCTCCTGCAGTCCTGATTACCATAGGTACTCTGGCTTTCCCTCCAAACATGTAACTTATTTTGGCAGCCTGATTCACAATCTGATCCATAGCTATAGTCATAAAATCTGAAAACATTATTTCAGCTATCGGCCTCATTCCGGTAATTGCACTTCCGGTGGCAACACCGATTATGGATTCTTCGGAAATAGGAGTATTTCTTATTCTTTCTCTACCAAATTCCTCCAGCATTCCCACAGTTACACCAAAAGCTCCTCCATATTCCGCTATATCTTCACCAATAAGATATATATCATTATCTTCCCTCATCTTCTGCTGCATTGCTTCCCTTACAGCCTCAAGATATGTTAATTCTCTTGTCATAGTAAAAATATCTCCACAAATTAAAATTAGTAATAATCAATCATTATTGTGCATAAACATCGTCTTCAACTTCGGAAGGGTCAGGGAAAGGATATTCCATGGCAAACTTAACCGCTTTCTCCAACTGATCTATTACATCTTTTTCCAAATCCCTGTCCTCTTCCTCGGTCAATACCCCTTTCTCAATTAGAATCCCCTTATATCTTCTAATAGGGTCTTTTTCCATCCACTGTCTTATTTCTTCCTTTGTTCTGTAAACCTGGGCATCGTTTTTAGAATGCCCCTTCCACCTATAAGTTAAACTCTCAATTAAAACAGGGCCTTTTCCGGTTCTGCACTCGCCCGCAAAATGTGAGACTGCATTAAACACCTCAACCAGATTGTTGCCATCAATGGTAAGTCCCTCTATACCATAAGCACTCTTTCTATCCGATATCCTTTCTATATTAAATGCTTCCTTTATTGGCGTTGACATTCCATAGATATTATTTTCACAGAGGTAAATTACAGGAAGATCCCATACGGAAGCCATATTGACAGAGCCATGAAATATGCCCTGATTAGCTGCTCCATCCCCAAAGAAGCATACTACGATTCTCCCATTCTTCTTCATCTTACAGGTCAGAGCTGCACCCGTAGCAATACCAATACTTCCTCCTACCACTCCATTCGCGCCAAGATTTCCTGAACTAACATCGGCTATATGCATTGATCCGCCTTTACCCTTGCAATACCCTATCTTCTTTCCCAATAGCTCTGCCATCATAATACTCAGATCTGCGCCTTTTGCGATACAGTGACCATGGCCTCTATGAGTTGAAGTAATATAATCATTACCATTTATGGCACAAATTGCCCCAACCGCAGTGGCCTCCTCACCAATATATAAATGGCAGGTACCATGGATCATTCCTCTTATAATAAATTGCTCGGCCTCACTTTCAAAATGCCTTATCTGATACATTTTCCTTAGCATTTCTATTTTTACGTTATTATCTAAGACCGTAAACTTATCTTCTATTCTATACCCATCAACATTGATATAAAGTTTTTTTACTTCTAAACCCTTTCCCATAATTTACTCCAATCTGTTAATATTCTCTGCCGTCTCTTCATCCGTGCAGAGAATATTTATAAACCCGCCCCTTAAAGCGCCAAGGATAACCTTTAATTTCCTCCTGCCAAAAGCAACTCCAATGACGTTCTTAACTTTTTTTAATCTATCCGGCGAAATCCTTACAATTCTTTCATCAATCTTATTCGGGACATGTTTGCCATCTTCACCTATAAAAATAAGATTAACATCTCCAACCACTCCCAGACTATCCAGATATTTAAATTCCTCTAAACTGAAGCTGCCTGTCTTAATCAATGTAGAATCCGGTCCTATATCACTCAAACCCACCAGGGCGGTATCAATTTTTTCAGATAATCTTATTATTTCTCTAGTATTGCTATCATTTTCCACAATTTCTCTTATTTCCTTGCTATCAAGGACTGCCGGAGAATGTATAACATAGCTTATGCTGCCTAATCTGTCTGCAATGTTTTTGGCAATTGAATTAGTATGCACTCCTGTTCCTGTTTTACCCAGACCACCAATAATTGGTACTACTTTAATATCAAATTTATCGTTTACATAAATATAATCTGCTATTGTTTTAAGCGAGCTTCCCCAGCCAATTCCGAGATAACTTCCTCTGGTCAGTATTCTTTCAAATAGATTACTTAGGGAATCCGCCATTATTTTTAATACTTCCTCTTCATTTTCGAAAGTAGGTACAATAATGCATTCTTTTATCTTAAACTTTTTCTCTATTTCATACTCAAGGTTGGAGTAATCCTCTTTCAACGAGTTTATTTTTATTTCTACAATTCTGTCTTCTCTGGCTTTCTCCAGATACCTGGATACCTTTGTCCTCGAAATATTTAACCTGTCTGCAATTTCCTGCTGAGTCAACTTTTCCAAATAATAAAGCTCCGCTATCTTCGTTAAGAATTTTCTCCTCTCAATACTTTCCATGATCCAATTTCAAAAATTGCACAATTGTGCAGTAAATGAACATTTTTCTAACATTGTATTGTACCAAAAAAAATTAAAATTTCAAGACATAAGGGACAAACCTTACCAGGACAGCCAGAGGCCAGATATTCAAAACAAATTAAATCATTTCATACGCAGAGTTTTTTAACTATATAGGCTATGATTAGTTTTATCACATCAGTCTTTAAATAATGAGGGGCGCTGCTGTCAAACAATATCCTAATATTTGCCTCAAATTCCGTGCTCTTCTCATCCAAAATCACAAGAACAGGAAACATTTTAAAAGGAAATATAATTGAACCAAATTTAAAACCAGCATATTTTTCTCCACCAATCTTAAACGTCTTCTTTAGAAACCCTTCACCATCATTTCCATACTTCTTAATTAGAGGTTCCAGTACCTTGGGTATTGTCTGCCAATAAAAAAGTCCTCCAGGAAGCTCCCTGTAAGATATCCAACTAGCTGTAAGAGGAGTTCCGTCTGCATTAAGTAAATAATGCAAAACAAGAGAAGATGAATATTCATCCAGAGATTCTTTTCCTCTGGTTTTACTGTCCTTAAAACAATAAATTTCCTTTTTATTTAAATCCACTATTATTTCCCTTTCAAAAAAACTTAATTTAATTCTTTCGTTACTCGTAAGCCTGGAGCCTGTATATCTTAAAATATTAGTAATATCCCTGCCTGCCAATTCTTCGAATATTTTATTATAAATATCCATAAAATTTTCCTTACCCTCATTAAGATTGCCAGCTGACTCCAAAAAATATACCAGCGTCAAGACAAAGCAGTTCCCTTCATTTTATATTAAATAGTAAGTATAATATAACAACATTAAAAACATCGCTAAAAATTTTATTTTATGTCAAATACCTATAACGTTGTCAAATATATAATAGAATTGGGGCCGGTTATCTTAATTCCAGCTATATTGCTCTTAATAAGCCTTATTATCACCAGAAGACCACTTAAGAATTTAAAAAACTGTACATTCATTTTTATTGGTTTAGTCGGTATTTGCGGGCTGCTTACTCTTTTTATAAATTTCTTTGTGCCTATCATCAGTACTATAATAATAAATTCTTCAAAAAAATTTGAAATCATTGATGCAGGATGGCTTGTTTCCAAAGCGGTCATTTTAAATTCCCCCATTATTCTTCAAATAATAATAGCTACGGCAGTTCTAAACCTAATTATGCTCTTCTTGAGATTTACCAGAACCATAAACATAGATTTCTGGAACTACTGGAGTTTTCTGCTTGTAGGTTCGATTATCTTTGCAATCACAGAAATAAAATGGATAGGAATACTTATTGCAATGATAGTCGCTGCTATAACTTTTGTACTGTCAGATATATATGCAACATATATTGAAAGTTATTTTGGCCTTAGGGGTATATCCAATCCTCAGGCACAAATTATCTGCTGGGCACCTTTTTCACATCTCATTAATGCCATTTTTAGCCGTATTCCTTTTATCAGGAGAATACACATCTTTTATGAAGAAATTCAATATAAGCTCGGGGTTTTTTCGGAACCTATCATAATGGGTTTTATTATTGGATTTATAATCGGTGCAATTACCCGTTATAAGAATTTTTATTTGAATTTAGGTCCCAATCTCTTTCATGCTTTCTCAAGCGGTTTAATACTTTCCATCATTATGATACTACTGCCCAGAGCAGTTAACCTGCTTCTGAAAGGTCTCGTTCCAACAATAAATGATATAAGAAGCTTCATAGGGCGGAGGATTACAAAAAGAGAGCTGTATATTGGTCTGGACGCTGCAGTACTGGTCGGTCAACCCTCTATAATTTTTTTATCGGTTTTCATTATTCCCTTAACTGTCTATATTTCAACTATTCTACCTGGTAACAAAGTGCTTCCAAACGCTGATCTTATAATGATCCCATTTATACTAATCTGGATCATAGCCCCTTCAAAAGGTGATATGTTTAGAAGTTTTATATCGGCAATAATTATAATTCCAATAATTCTATGGATAACAACCAACATGGGATATTTATTTACTAACTTCTTCCTGAAATATAATATAGAACTAGTGGAGGGTTATAATAGGATCTCAAGTATTGGGGGCAGCTCCAATATATTTTTCTGGATACTGCTTAAAATTATAGAACCAATATCTAATCTATTTTTATAAAACTACTCTTTCTATTTCCTCCTGGTAATTCTGTGAATATATTCTGTATATAAATTTCTATGTATAGTGGGTTTCTCCCGAAAATTATTAATCCCACTTCTCTCCAGAACCAATTTTATTTTTTTATCATTGTGCATAATAATATCCCTTACATTAAGAATGTTCGTCCTGCTTATCCATAGATCTGATTCCTGAGAAATATATGGGAAAAAAGAATAAGTTTTTATAATCTTTTCCCACGGGATTTTAATCCTATCAACCAGATCTACATAATTGATGCCCGGGGTATTTTTTATAATAACCTTAGCCTGATTCAATATTTCCAAGTTAACTTTTTTTTCGATTCTTTTAAGATTGTACGAAGATATAGCCAAAAAAATTCCATAGGCAAACACAACTGGGATTATAAAGTAATAATACCTGGATAAAAAGCCCATCATATATTTTCCTATTTTACCTAAAAATATTTCCAGCCAGACATTAGCCATTTCTCTATCTCCCTGTTAAATTGGTTTCCGGCTCTTCTTTAATTGCTCTGTAACAGAGTTATTTTATTTTTAAGGATAAAGTGGTAAAAAAACCACTAATCCTGTATAAAAGTTCACAAGGTTTAGAACTTCTAAATTCATAACCTTAATGTGCTTTTTAAAAACTATAAAAACATAGAGCTCATCAATTAAAAATATTCTCTTTTACTGCCTTTATAATACTATCCTTATCAAATCCATATGCTTTAATTAACTCAGATGGAGACCCAGAAGAACCAAATTTATCTTGAATTCCTAATCTTATTACTTTAGTAGGACAACTCTCTGACAGAACTTCACATACAGCACTCCCCAGCCCACCTATTATACTATGATCCTCTACGGTTATTACAAGTCCTGTTTTCCTAGCACTTTCAACTATCACTTCACTATCTATTGGTTTGATAGAAGCCATATTTATTAAGTCTATCTCGATTCCTTCTTTTTCCAAAATTTTTGCCGCCTCCATTGCAATACAGGTTGTAAATCCCGTACTAATTAGCGTAGCTTTATCACCTTCCATTATTTTTACTCCATGACCAATTGAGAACTCATAATTGTCATTAAACAATACCGGACTACTTCCTCTGCAAAGTCGTATATAGCATGGTCCATTGTACTCAGTGATTTTATCTATTACTTTCCTAGTTTCAGTTGCATCACTTGGTGATATTACAACCATATTTGGGAAAGACCTCATAATGGCTACATCTTCTATTGCTTGATGAGTTGCACCATCCTCACCTACTGTAATACCAGTATGAGTTGCGCATATTTTCACATTTAGCTTAGGATAAGCAATAGAAATACTGACCTGATCACAAGCCCTTTTAGTAGCAAATACTCCAAATGTAGAAGCAAATGGAATTTTACCCATTGTAGCTAGGCCTGCTGCTACACTCATCATATTTGCTTCAGCTATCCCAAAATTAAAAAATCTATCTGGGAATTTCTTACCAAAAGCAGCAGTTTTAGTTGACTTTGAGAGGTCGGAATCCAGGACTACAATATCTTTATTTATTTCTCCCAACTCCACCAGTCTCTTGCCATAAGCTTCCCTGGTCGCTATTTTCTCATCATCATCAGATAATATATTTTTTATATTTGCTGGTATCATGTTATTAGCTCTCCTATGTTTTAAAAATTAACACTTCATTAAAAAGTTTTACAGATTTCACTTCACCTCAAAGTTACAAATTTCACATACAGCTTCGTCCTTCTCTTTCTCTGAAGGTGCATTACCGTGCCAGTCACAAGCACCTTCCATAAAAGATACACCCTTTCCTTTTATGGTATTGGCAATAATACATACTGGTTTATCTTTAATATTTAATGCATTTCTTACAGAATACTCTATTTCATCAAAATTATGTCCGTCAATTTCAAAAACTTCCCACCCGAAAGATTTCCACTTATCTGCCAGTGGCTCACTATTCATAACATCTTTAGTATAACCATCTATTTGAAGCCCATTTTTATCCACTATGGCAATTAAATTCCCTAGTTTGTAATGAGATGCGGACATCGCTGCTTCCCAGACTTGGCCTTCATCGCATTCTCCGTCTCCCAATATGGCAATTATATTAATTTTTAAGCCATCCAACCTTGCACCTATTGCCATCCCTACAGCACAGGAAAGTCCCTGTCCTAACGATCCAGTGGTCATCTCAACCCCTGGCGTTTTTCTCATATCTGGATGCCCCTGAAGCATAGATCCATATCTCCGTAAAGTCTTTAAGTGAGATCTCTCAAAGTATCCTTTTTCTGCCAGTGCAGCATACTGCACTGGGCAAGCATGCCCTTTGGATAGAATCACCCTATCCCTATCCTTTCTAGATGAATCATCCAGGTCAACATTTAATACTCCACTAAAATACAAATATGAAAACACATCTGCCATAGATAGAGAACCTCCCGGATGTCCTGATCCTGCTTCACAGATCATTTCGATAATGTCCCGTCTAATATCTCTTGCTTTCTCCTGCAATTTTTTCTTTAACGTTTTGTCCATGTAACTTCCTTTTTTAAATTATTATTAATTGATACTCTAATTTTGAAATCTAGCCGGTGCTAAATTATCTCTGCTATTATATAAAAAATTAAAAAAACTTATTATACTTTTTATTTATTATCGTTTTATAAGGAATAGTTCTCCTTAACAATTAATACACAAAACCGATAAAATAAGCATGAATAGATTCTGGTGGAGATGAGCGGGATCGAACCGCTGACCTCCTGCTTGCAAGGCAGGCGCTCTCCCAGCTGAGCTACACCCCCACATTCTGTAAACTGGTGGGCCTATCTGGACTCGAACCAGAGGCCTCATCCTTATCAGGGATGCGCTCTAACCAACTGAGCTATAGGCCCCAATCCGAATTTTAAACAGAGGTCAAAATAACAATTTAATATGTTTTTGTCAAGGCAAAGCCCCACATACATAATAGTAGTCGAAATAATAAAATGATTCTAAAGGTAAAACTATTTATCTACTTCAGGTTCCTTAACCTCAGCAGCCTCAGCTATCTCTTCCTTCCTTGGCAAAAACCTTAGTTCTACTCCACCAGTTATTTTTAAAATAACATTGACTATCCAGACCACCAAAGTTCCGATAGCAGCATAAAATACGGAAGCAATCAACCCGCCAACAACTAATACTATAATGGTTACAGTGGTGCCCCAGCCAAAGAAATTGAATAAAGCACCAATACTCCCCAAACCCAGGCTTTCAAGAATACTATTTATATTGATATCGAAGGAAGACAATCCAAACCAGGCAGTGAGTCCGATTATTGTCATTACAATTGCAGACAGTACAAAGAATATTAAATAAAAAACCAGTAGATACTTGAACATAGAAAATTCACTAACACTTCTTAAAACTTTTCTTTCGACAGCCATATTTTCTCCTTAAATGTATAAGAAATAAGCTACTTCAAATTATATTCATTTTTTTACAGCACAAAGCCTTGTTATCTTCAGTCCAGCAATATGTAATTTAAAAAACTATCGTACCTATTACATCTTGAAATATTTGTCTGTTAATTTTGCAATACCGGGAATCCTGAAAGTTTTTCCCTGAAAGCCCATAACAATACAAACTATTGCGGCTACAAATAAAAGTACCAGACAGATCCATCCTATTACACTGAATAATACCGCTAGAGGCCAGAAGATCCATGCAAAAATCGTACTCAAAATCCAGAAAAATACTATCATAATAACAAATTCACTAATACCCAGGATTAAAGCTTGCAGAGCATTCCATTTTACAAATTTGTTCTCTTTTTCTATAAGCCAGATGATTAGTCCGCCAAGCCAGCTAAAAAGGTACGCAAGCAATACCGCAATCTTTGGCTCCATTCCGGTAGAACTCTTCTTACTGAAATCCGAATTAATTTCTACCTTCTCTACCTCTGCCATTTTGTTTTACCTCCTTTTAGATTGATATTTTACAGTATTTTAAATATAAATCTTCGCACCATATAAAAATTGTTATCGAGAAATATAATAACAGATTTATATAACAAATTAAATCATTTGACTAACTAACTTTCAGAGGCAACTATCGAATAAGAAGCCACCTCAGCCCCCTCTTCCAGATTAATGACCTTAACTCCCTGTGTAGATCTTCCAGTTCTCGATATCGATCTAGCAGGAATCCTGATAAGTACCCCTCTGTTGGAGATAATCATAACATCATTTTCATCTTTTAATATACCTGCCCCAGCAGTTTTTCCCCTCTTCTCGGTAATTTTAAGGGTTATGACACCAAGTCCGCCTCTATTCTGCCTTTTATACTCTGACAGAGGTGTTCTTTTTCCATAACCATTCGTGGTAAGAACAAAGAGATCTCCCTCAAGTTCTCTTGCAGCCATCATAGAAAGAACTTTGTCTCCTTTTGAAAGTCTCATTCCTTTCACCCCCTGTGAAGCTCTTCCCATTGGTCTGCAATCTTTTTCGCTGAATCTTATAGCTTTCCCATTTCTGGAAACCATAATAATTTCGTCGCTACCGTTTGACTTTTCCACTCCTATCAATTCGTCTCCCTCTTTAATGGTGATAGCTATAATCCCATCTCTCCTGGAAGTATCATAGGCTTCAATAGGAGTTTTTTTAATCATCCCATTTTTAGTAGCCATTATTAAATACTGATCATCACCATAATCCTTCACTGCGATTATCGCCGCAACCATCTCGCCGGGTGCAAATGGGAGCAAATTCACAATTGCCTTACCCTTGGACATTCTGCTGCCTGTAGGAATTTGGTGGACCTTTAATCGATATACCTTCCCCAGATTTGAGAAGAACATTATATAGTGATGAGTTGATGCTATAAACAGGTGCTTGACAAAGTCATTCTCTTTCAAATTAGTACCGGTCACCCCTCTTCCGCCTCTCCCCTGTTTTCTATAAGTAGTTACCGGAACCCTTTTTATATAACCTGAATGAGATATAGATATTACATTTTCCTCCTCCGGTATTAAATCCTCAATCTCGATATCAGAAACATCAGTAGTGATATCTGACCTTCTTTCATCACTGTATTTTTTCTTAATCTCTTCCAGTTCATTTTTGATTACCTCATATATCAACTTATCGCTGCCCAGAAGTTTCTTCAACTGTTTTATTCTTTCGACCAGTTGTTTATGCTCTAATTTTATCTTGTCCCTCTCCAGCCCCGTTAAGCGGTGCAATCTCAAATCCAGTATAGCCTGAGCCTGTATTACGGTAAGCTTAAAATTCTTTACCAATCTTTTCCTTGCAGTGGGAACATCTTTCGAAGATCTTATAGTTTTTATCACTTCATCCAGATTGTCCAGAGCTATTAAAAGCCCTTTTAATATATGCTCCCGTTCTTCAGCTTTCTTTAATTCATATTTGGTTCTTCTAACCACTACCGTAAATCTATGCTTGGTGTATTCCTGTATCAAACCAAATAGATTTAAGGTCCTGGGCACACCGTCAACCAGAGCCAGCATAATGATTCCAAAGGTGTCCTCAAGCTGGGTATTTTTATATAAAGAATTGATAATTACATTTGGAATTGAATCTTTTTTGAGTTCTATCACTACTCTCATTCCGCTTTTATCTGATTCATCCCGCAGGTCATTAATCCCCTCTATTTTCTTAGTTCTAACCAGCTCAGCAATATTCTCGACAAATCTTGATTTATTTACCTGATATGGAAGCTCAGTTACTATAACCTGGGTTCTACCTTTTTTAGGCTGTTCCTGGTGTACCCTTCCTCTCACTACTATACGGCCTCTGCCTGTCTCGTATGCCTCCTTGATTCCACCTATGCCCATTATAATTCCACCGGTAGGAAAATCAGGACCTTTGATTTTTTTCATCAAATCTTTTACCGTAGATGCAGGATTATCTATATAATGAATAACCCCATCAATGATTTCACCCAGATTATGGGGAGGAATATTAGTAGCCATACCAACTGCAATACCAGAGGAGCCATTAACCAAAAGATTTGGAAATTTTGCCGGTAGTACAGAGGGCTCTTTTAAAGAACTATCAAAATTGTCCACAAATTCTATGGTGTCCTTATCAATATCCACTAAAAGCTCTTCAGAAATCGAGGAAAGTCTGGCTTCAGTATATCTCATGGCAGCAGCCCTATCACCATCAACAGAGCCAAAATTTCCGTGTCCGTCTATTAAAACATAGCGCTGGGAGAAATCCTGAGCCATACGTACCATAGTGTCATAAACTGCAGTATCACCATGGGGATGATACTTTCCAAGTACCTCTCCTACAATTCGGGCGCACTTCTTGTAGGGTGTGTTAGACCTCATGCCCATATCATTCATGGCATATAAAATCCTGCGATGAACAGGCTTGAGACCATCTCTTACATCCGGCAGGGCCCTGCCAATGATTACACTCATTGCATAACTGAGGTAGGAATCCTGCATTTCTGATTCAATTTCAATATTTTTTACCTTGCCCCTTAATTCAAATACCATTTACACTCCTGACTATATATCTATAAACGATACACCTTTAGCGTTCTTTTCAATAAATTCTCTCCTAGGCTCCACCTTACTTCCCATCAGAGTAGAAAAAACATCATCTGCAATCAATGCATCCTCAATTTCAACCTTGAGCAGTATTCTTACTTCGGGATTCATAGTTGTCTCCCATAGCTGCTCCGGATCCATTTCTCCCAGACCTTTATACTGTTGAATAGTTATTTTTTCATTCTCAAATTTCTTCTTGATACTCTCCAGTTCCCTGTCACTATAAGCATATGAAACCTCTTTGCCATTTCTAACCTGGAAAAGCGGCGGTTGGGCTATATACACATATCCAGCTTCAATTAACTCCGGCATGTACCGGTAGAGGAAAGTTAAAATTAGTGTCCTTATATGAGCTCCGTCCACATCAGCATCAGTCATAATTATCACTTTATGGTATCTCGCATTACTAATATCAAAATCCTCTCCAATTCCGGAGCCCATAGCAGTTATCATTGCCTGGATCTCTTCACTACTTAATACCTTGTTTAACCTTGCCTTCTCAACATTTAGAATCTTACCCTTAAGGGGCAGTATTGCCTGAAATCTTCTGTCCCTTGCCTGTTTTGCGCTTCCTCCTGCAGAATCCCCCTCAACTAAGAATAACTCAGAATACTTTGGGTCATCTATAGAACAATCGGCAAGTTTACCTGGAAGAGAGCTGCTCTCCAACAGTGACTTCTTCCTGGTAAGATCCCTTGCTTTCTTTGCGGCAACCCTTGCTCTCGAGGCTTCCAGACATTTGTTTACTATAGTCCTTCCTATGGTTGGGTTCTCTCCCAGTAATTCAGAGAGTTTTGTATTCACGGTGGATTCAACGAAACCTTTCACTTCACTATTCCCCAGCTTTGTTTTGGTTTGTCCTTCAAATTGCGGATTCTTTAATTTGACACTGATAATTGCGGTAAGCCCCTCTCTGATATCTTCACCTAAAAGATTTTCATCTTTTTCTTTAAGTATATTACTGCTGCGGGCATAGTCATTTATAGTCCTGGTAATAGCTCCCTTGAAACCACTCAGGTGTGTTCCACCCTCCGTAGTATTTATATTGTTGGCAAATGAAAAAATACTTTCTGAGTAACCACTGGTATACTGCATTGCAATTTCTACTTCGTGATCATCAACTACATTTTTAAAATATATTACTTTCTTATGCAAAACATCCTTTTTCTCGCACAAATATTTTACAAAGTCCTCCACTCCACCTTCATACTGGTACACTTCTTTCTTTTCCGGCTTTCCTCTTGAATCTACCAGAGTAATCTTTAAACCTTTGTTTAAGAAAGCCATCTCTTTCATCCTGCTGGCCAGTATCTCAAATTTATAATCAATATCTTCAAATATCTCTTTATCAGGGTAAAAAGTAATCGCGGTACCATGAGTCTGAGTTTTTTCACCTTTAACAAGATTGGTAACCGGTTCTCCTCTCTTGAAATCCTGCTTGTAGATGTGACCATCTCTCCTTACTTCAACACCCAGTTTTTCCGAAAGAGCATTCACCACAGAAACTCCAACACCGTGCAGCCCACCGGATACTTTATATCCTTCTCCGCCAAACTTCCCGCCGGCATGCAACTTGGTAAGTACTATCTCCACCGCAGGTTTATTAAACTTTTCAACCTTCTTTACTGGTATTCCTCTACCATTATCCACTACAGTTACAGAATTATCCTCATTCAATACAACCAGTATGTTGTCACAAAATCCAGCCATTGCCTCATCTATGCTGTTGTCTATCACCTCATAAATAAGATGGTGCAGGCCTCTGGACCCTGTGGAACCGATATACATACTTGGCCTTTTTCTGACTGCAGAAAGGCCTTCCAGAACTGTTATATCCTTAGCATCATAACTTGATTTTTTCAAAAAAAACTCCTCTAAAATTTATAGTTTCTCTTTTTTAAATATAGACAAAGGGCAATAAGTAAGCATTAAAACTACCTCTCTACCCATTACCCTTCCTGGCTTAAATATAAATTTTTTTCTAAAATACTCGATAGTTTTATTAACTGACGACACTAAATATTATACCATATTTGACTTAAAATTTGCTTAAGAAATAGAATGGGCAGTCTCAAAGATTTTGCTTAAATCTTATGCTTTTAACTACTTCCTCTCCAATAAACGAATTTATTTTTTCAATCAACTGATTGGACATAAGACTCAGTTCATTTGCCCAAGTTGAAGTGGTAACAGATATGTATAGTATCCCTCTTGTTATTTTTTCGGGTTTCGCTTTTTTATATATTTCAGAACCCACAATTTCTTCCCAGCAGTTAAAGATATTGGATATATTTAATCTACTCCCTATATTCAAATCCTTTATAACATCCCCAATTATACTTCCAATGTCTTCAAACTCGCCCATGGTTATATTATATGATACAGGTTACAAATCTGAAACTGCAATTTTATTATCTTTAATTAAAAACTTATTCCCAAATTCCAAATCCAGTTTATCAAGATAACTAATATTTGTAGTAGTTACAAAAGTCTGAAACTTATTACTCACTGCTTTAACAAGTAATTTCTTTCTTTCTATATCAAGTTCTGAAAATACATCATCCAGAAGGAGAACAGGATCTTTTTTTATTTTTTTTCTCAGGATATCCAGTTCACAGAGTTTCAGACTTATGGAGGCAATACGTTGCTGACCCTGTGAACCAAAAAACCTTATATTTTTGCCATCAAGCAAAATTACGAAATCATCCCTATGTGGTCCTACTGTGGTGGTCTTATATTGCAGGTCCTTTTCCAGGCTTTCTCTTAATTTCAAGTAAAATATGCTTTTAAAGTCACCCTCCATAAGACTTTCCTTCCTACAGCTTCCCGCATCCGGACAATCTATAAAATCATCCGGACTGTCTCCTCTGTCCCAGCTAAATACATAAAATAGATCAACTTTAATTCCTTTAAAGAAATCACTTACGTAACTCTTAAATTCAGAAGTGAATTCAGTCAATAGATTATATCTTTTTTTAATTATATCGGCCCCATATTTGACAATATTATCATCCCACACTTCCAGTGTAGAACTACCGACTGCATCAGCCTTTCTATTAAAACTTTTAATCAAGCTACTTCTCTGAGTAAGTATTTTCTGGTACTGCAAACGCTGCCTGTAATACAGTGGGTCAACTTTTTCAAGTACACTATCGAGGAAACTCCTCCTGTCCATAGGACCTGCTTTTACAATCTTCAGATCATCAGGAGAAAATATAACTGAGGGGAGTATTGATGTAAAATCAGATTTTTTCCTCCGGGATATTTTGTCTACCTTTATTTTTATGTCATTGCCTTTCTGCAGCTCTATCTCTATAAAACGATCCGGTTCATCATTTTTCTCGGAACTAATTAAAGCCTTTATTACAGAATAATTACTCTCCCAATTAATAATCTCATCCTGGCCGTAAGTTCTGTGAGACCTGCCAGTAGATAAATAATATATGGATTCCAGCAAATTGGTTTTACCATTACCATTATTACCCAGAATAAGAATGGTATTTTTATCAAAATTCAAATTGACATGACTGTAATTCCTGTAATTTTTAAGTTCTAACTTTTTTAAATACATTATGCCGTAGTGAATCTCTTAACATTTTTAACGCTTTTTTATAAAACGGTTATGCAATTTTCACAAAAGTGATAACCTGTTTACGTGAGAAATATAATTTCAAATTTCCCATATTTAATGCTTTAAATAATATCACCTATGAATTAAAACTTGAACTTTATCTCTCCCTGCGACATGCCTGACAAACTGTATTGCGTAAAGTAAGATTTTTTTACAATTATTATAAATATTCTGGTATAATTTTTGAAATAAATTGAAGTATAGTTTCCCTGAAATATTATTTTTTTGATTTCTCTGGAAAGGAATACAATGTGGATTGCAGATCTGCCCAAATATAAGTTACAGCCCAAAGAAGTGAAAAGAATTGATGAAATAATAGAAAAATATAAAGGCAAAAAAGGAGCATTAATTCCAATTCTACAGAAAATTCAGGAACATATTAGTTTCATACCGGTAGAAGCTCAGAGAAGAGTTGCAGAAACATTAGATATCCCTGAAAAGGATGTTTATGGAGTAGTAACTTTCTATTCATTCTTTTCTATGGTTCCCAGAGGCAAGTATAATATAAGGGTTTGCCTGGGTACTGCATGTTTTGTAAAGGGTGGTAAAAGGATTTTAGATAAACTGGTTAAGGAATTTGGTATTGAACCAGGACAGACCACTGCCGATAGGAATTATTCATTACAAATTAATAGATGCCTCGGTGCCTGCGGACTTGCACCGGTAATTGTAGTGAATGATAGATTCTACCAGAAAGTTAACCCTGAAAAAGTTATTGATATCGTTTATTCCTGTAAAAAATAAAATTTTATCCGTTTTTCCATGCCGGAATATTTAAAAAAAGGATTAAGTAATTGAGTAAAAAAACTCTAAAAATAAAAATAAAAGATGACCTTGACAATATTAAAAAAGAATTAAACAGAAAAAAAGCTTTAAATCTTAAAGGAAATAAACACAGGATAACTGTACATCTCGGAACCTGCGGCATAGCTTCAGGCGCAGAAACAATATGCGATCTAGTCAAAAAAGCAATAACTTCTGGAAAACGCCATAAGATTGAGTTTACCACCTCCGGATGCGTAGGATTTTGTGCTCTGGAGCCTATGTTAACCATTGAATCATATAATTTACCCACAGTTACCTACTATAGTCTTGATAAAGATAAGATAAGAAAAATATTCGAAAGCCATATAGATAATAGTGAGATAGCAGAGGAGCTTGAACCGATAACCACAGATTCCAGACTAGCGGACTTTTATAAATATCAGGAATCTAGAGTTTTAAGAAACCGGGGTAAAATTGATCCTTTTAAAATTGAGGATTATATCGCAAAAGACGGTTACTTTGGTTTAGCCAAGGCTATTGAGATTGGCGATCCTGATAAGATCATTAAAACTATTTCAGAATCAGGCTTAAGGGGACGTGGAGGTGCAGGTTTTCCGACAGGCAAGAAGTGGGAGCTTTGTAAAAATGCCCAATCCAGGAGCGGGGTCAAATATGTAGTATGTAATGGTGATGAAGGAGACCCTGGCGCTTTTATGGACAGAAACCTGCTTGAATCCGATCCACATTCCATCCTCGAAGGAATGCTGATATCAGCTCTGGTGATTGGTTCAAACAAAGGTTACTTATATATAAGGGCAGAATATCCTCTTGCAGTTCGGACTGTGGAACACGCAATAAGACAGGCAAAAGATTATGGTCTGATAGGAAAAAATATACTGGGCAGTGATTTTGATTTTGATGTTGAAATATATCAGGGCGCAGGCGCGTTTGTATGTGGTGAAGAAACTGCACTTATAAGGTCAATTGAAGGCGGAAGAGGAATGCCAAAACCAAAACCGCCATTTCCTGCCAATGAGGGACTTTACTCGGAACCTACACTTATTAATAATGTTGAAACATTTTCAAACATTCCGCAGATAATTCTAAACGGGGCAAAATGGTTCAACAGTATTGGAACTTCAACAAGCAAAGGGACAAAGATATTTGCTTTAACCGGAGCAGTTAATAACATTGGACTTGTAGAGATACCCATGGGTATGACTGTAAGAGATATCGTTTTTAAAATTGGCGGAGGAATAAGAAAAGGAAAAAAATTTAAAGCAGTACAATTAGGAGGCCCATCTGGTGGATGTATTCCTGAAAAATTCCTTGATATTCCCATAGACTATGAGAAAGTAAAAGAAGTTGGCGCAATAATGGGTTCAGGGGGGATGATTGTCTTAGATGAAGATACTTGCATGGTAGACCTTTCGAAATATTTTATGAATTTCATCCAGGAAGAATCCTGTGGGCAGTGTGTACCCTGTAGAATTGGTACTAAAAGGATGTTAGAAATACTGGAAAGAATCACTAGTGGAGAAGGAGAAAAAGGAGATATTGAAAAACTTGAAAAGCTATCAGCTGTAATCAAAGAAACTTCTCTCTGTGGGCTGGGAAAAACTGCTCCCAATCCTGTGATTAACACCATCTGCTATTTCCGTGAAGAGTATGAAGCACATGTGAAATATAAAAGATGTCCAGCCGTTGTATGTAAAGAGATAATTTCATCGCCATGCCAGCACGTCTGCCCAATTGATACAGAGGCTTCAGTTTATATATCTCTAATTGCTAAAAGACACTTTAGGGAAGCATTTGATATCATTCTTAAAGACAATCCCCTGCCGTCTGTTTGTGCCAGAGTATGTCATCACCCCTGTGAATCCAAATGTCTGGCTGGTAAATGGGAGAGCCCGATCGCTATAAGGGCACTTAAGAAGTTTGTTTCTGAATATGCGTTAAAGGAAGGAATATACACTAAACTAATAAAAGAGCAAAAAACGGATGGAGAAAAAGTTGCAATAATCGGCTCAGGGCCAGCTGGTCTAATGGCTGGTTTTAGACTCGCAGATAAAGGATATAATGTTACTATTTTTGAGGAATTGGACGTTCCGGGAGGAGCATTAGTTGCTTGCATACCAGAATACAGATTGCCCAGGAATGTGCTTAATATTGATATAGAAAATATTAAAAATTCAGGTGTGAAAATTAAAACAAATACCAGAATAGGAGTAGATATACTATTCAGTGAACTTTTAAGCAACTATAAAGCTGTATTCATAGCTACGGGAGCCCATAAATCACGGAAGTTACGTATTTTAAATGAAAATGCAGAAGGTGTTATAGATGCCATGAAATTTCTAAGAGATATAAACAGTAACAAGAAAGTCAGTATAGGTAAAAATGTTGGGATTATTGGTGGTGGTAATGCTGCTATAGATGCAGCCAGGACTGCGGCCAGAATCAAAGATTGCAATAAAGTCCTTATAATCTATAGGCGGACAAGAAAAGAAATGCCGGCATTTGGTGAAGAAATAACCGCTGCTATTGAAGAAGGAATTGAAATCCAGCTCCTTACGGCTCCCACTAAGATAATAGCTAAAAATGGAAAGGTTACAGGGGTTGAATGTATAAAAATGAAGTTGGGAGAAGTAGATGAAAGTGGCAGAAGGAAACCCATTCCTATCAAAGGTTCGGAGTTTATCATTAACCTGGATACTCTAATTGTAGCGATTGGAGAGGATCCTGATCTTGGTTTTCTTGATGAAAAAAACAAAATAGGAGTTTCTAAAAGAGGTACAATAGTAGTGTGCCCGGAAACATTAGCTACAAATATCGATGGAGTTTTCGCAGGTGGAGATGTTGTTACTGGTTCAAATACTGTAATAGATGCCATGTCAGCAGGAAAAATTGCTGCAGAGATGATTGATAAATATATTAAAGGGAAAAATTTAGCCAGAGAATATAAACCATCTAGACCTTCAATGTATGTAGTACCCCCCACAGGGTTAGCAGAAAGAGATATTGAAGAAGTAATGAGACCTGAAATACCCTGTCTTCCCGTAAATAAAAGAATAAATAATTTCAATGAGGTTAATTTAAATATAACAGAAGAAGTAGCAGTAAGAGAAGCCAGACGCTGCCTCAGGTGTGACTTAGAGACTGAAGATGGGAAAAAAGTAATACTTGAAAAATAGTACAATAGGAAGTTTAAATGGTATGAAAAATTGGAAGACCAAGTCTCAAAATTAGGTAAAAAAATTAAAATTAAAAAAATTAAATCCTCTCACGGCAGCACCAATCTAATTGATGTAATTCCCCTTGAATTACTTCTAACTATTTTTCTAAACGGTAAACATATTTCGACAATTTCGTGCTCGCCCGCTAATCTGATCGAACTTACAATTGGTTATCTAGCAAATAATGGTTATATTGTAAGTTATTCAGATATAGAGCTCTTAAAAATTTGTAGTAATAATATAAATAAAGCTACCAGCAGAAATGATCTGACTTCAAGAATTGAAGTTAGCACAGCCGCTGGTAAAAATAATATCATATGCCCGGATAGCTTAAAATTCATACCTTCAGGATGCGGTAGTATTGATGATTTTGTACTTAAAAAAAGTTTAAAAAAGATAAAGAGCAATATCAGAACTTCATCAGATATTGTGCTTGGCTTAAATAAAAAAACTACAGACCATCAAAAGTATAAAAGGGAATTTGGAGGTTTACATAGTGCTGCTCTGTTCAATAAAGATGGAAATTTATTAAATCTATTAGAGGATATTGGAAGACATAACTGTATAGATAAAATAGCCGGCTATATGCTTATAAAAAAAATACCTGCTCAAGATAAGATTATATTTACCACGGGTAGATTAAGCATTGATGTAATCTGTAAAATTTGTAGGATGCAAATTCCAATTATAGTTACCAACTCTTCGGTAACTTTTAGTGCTGCCCAGCTTGCAAAAAAAATAAATCTAACCGTTATTGGTTATGCCAGAAGCGGTAGATTTAATATTTACTCAGGATCAAGGAGGATACAGAGGTGAATCTAACAGGAGTAATATTAGCAGGTGGTAAAAGCAGCAGATTCGGCTTCAACAAGTTAAAAATCAAAGTAGATTCAGTACCATTATTTATAGACCAGATTTTTAAATTAAGCTTTTTTTGTGATGAAATAATAATAAGCACCTCAAAAAGCAACTATTCCATTATTTTTTCTGAGTTAAATAAAATCAGAATATATCAAAAAAAATACAACTTCGAAAAAATAGGAACTTCTAATCCAAAAATAAGCTTTAAAGATTTCCTTAAAAGAGTCACAAAACCTCTAAATATAAAAATTATTCCAGATGAAAGTAACTGTAGTAGCTCAACTATAAAAAGTCTTTCAAATGTTACCAACCCTGGAGGATTTAAATCAGATTATGATACAATTGGACCTATAATTGGTATTTATTCAAGTCTTATAAATGCTGCATATTTTTATTCCATAATCGTTGCATTTGATATGCCTTTTATTTCTTACAATTTGCTAAAACATTTGATTTATGAATCCGGAATAAATATTGAAAAAACAAGCATAGATAAATCAGTAACAATATCCAATTATCCCGGAAAAAAAGATGCTTGCATAATTAAGAGTGAAAAAGGGTTTGAAGTTCTCTGTGGATTATACTCAAAGGGCTGTGTTGATATTTTAAAAGAGAATATTAAAAAACAAAAATATAAAATATCGGATATTTTTACTAACCTGGATATCGAAATCATTTCAAGCAAAAAATTAGAATCATTTAAAATTGATAATCTCAATTTTTTTAATATAAACCTGGTACCGGATTATTATAAATTTAAAAATATATGGCAAAATAAAAAGATTGCATCGGGTACTAAAAAATCATTTACGGAAGCATGGAATGATTTTTTCTTCAGGTAAATATAATTTTCAATCACTGATTTTCATATATTTGGAGAAAATTATGCTTTCAGTTAAAGAAGCTCAGAATGAATCTGTGGAATTCTATCTATTCCATAATTGGAAGGGAAAACACCTGTAGGACAAATATCCATACATTCCATGCATTTTTCACAATATTTGAAATAGGAAGACTCGGGAATAAATATAACCTTTTTATCTGTTCCTCTTCCTACAAAACCCACAGCATTATTTCCCTTCACTTCTTTGCAATATCTTACACAAAGTCCGCAGAGAATACAGTAATTATTTTCCTTTTTAAACCTGGTCCCGCTTAACTTATACTTTCTGGCAAGTTTCTTTATCTCAGGATTAAAGGGAAACAATGCAAGATATAATTCCACCAGATTTTTTCTGATTTTTTCTACCGCAGGACTCTCCGTCTGGACTATGAGACCTTCCTCTGCCGGGTAGGCACAGGATGCAACTATCCTTGATCTGCCCTTTCTTTCCACCTCAACAAGACACAGCCTGCAGGCACCGTGAGGTTTTATCTTTTCGTGATAGCATAAAGTAGGAACATGAATCCCTGCCTTCTTTGCAGCTTGAAGTATGGTATCACCGTGATTTATTTCGACATTTTTGTCATTCATGGTTAGATTAATTTTTTTCCTACTTGAATCTTCTTTTTTATCATTCATAATTATGTTCTCCTGACCTTTATATTCTCTTGATCTTTTATAAATCAACTTTAAGTCTTTTAACCTACGACTCCCCTTTCTCCAGCACTACTCCCTCTTTAACAAGGCCTGTCTTCTTTTCGATAGCACTGTATTTTTCCGGACAAGCTCCTATACAGGATCCACATTTAATACAAATTTCGCTGTCTATAACATGTGGCTTTTTACTCTCACCTTTTATTGCATCCACCGGACATACTTTTACACAACTCCCGCAACCGACACATTTATTTTTATCAATAACATAATTTATCAGTGGCCTGCACATTTTTGCCGGACACATATTGTAATAAATATGAGCTTCATATTCCTCTTTAAAATATTTTAGCGTGGTAAGCACAATATTCGGGGCAGTGGTACCCAAAGCACACAGAGAAGCTTCCTTGAGCAACAGCGATAAGTCCGCCAGAAGTGTTAAATCTTCCTCTCTGCCCTTCCCTTCCATTATTCTCTCATAAATATAAAGCATCTGCCTTAAACCTTCTCTACAGGGAACACACTTTCCACATGACTCGTCAGCTAAAAATTTCAGGAAGTAATGAGCCACATTTACCATACAGGAAGATTCATCCATAACCACCATACCTCCGGATCCCATCATTGATCCCGCTTTAGTCAATTCATCAAAGTCCACAGGAAGGTCAAGCAGTTTCTCAGGAATCACTCCACCCGAAGGTCCACCGGTCTGTACCGCTTTAAATTTTTTGCTGTCCTTAATTCCACCGCCAATTTTATAAATAATATCCCTTAAGCTTATTCCCATTGGGACTTCGACTAACCCCGTGTTTTTGACTTTACCAACAAGTGAAAATATTTTTGTCCCGGTACTATCCTTAGTTCCCATGCTCCTGAACCAATCAGCACCATTTTTTATGATTAACGGAACATTTGCAAAGGTTTCTACGTTATTTAGATTAGTCGGTTTACCCCAGAGCCCGCTTACAGAAGTATGTATATATTTCAACCTGGGCTCTCCTACACTGCCTTCAATAGCAGTAGTAAGTGCGCTTGATTCCCCGGATACATAAGAGCCAGCACCTTTATGAACTTTAATATCAAAATTAAATCCGGAACCCAAAATATTTTCTCCGATCAATCCACACTCTCTGGCCTGATTTATAGCAATATTTAAATTCTCTACCGTTAACGGATACTCCTGTCTGACATAAACAAATCCCATATTAGAGCCAATAGCATATGCCCCAATCATTAAACCTTCCAGAACGCTGTGGGGATTCCCCTCTAATATTCCTCTATCCATATACGCACCTGGATCCCCTTCATCCGCATTAACGATTATATACTTTGGTTCACCTTCTGCACTCCTGGTAGTTTCCCATTTCACACCTGTCGGAAAACCGCCTCCTCCCCGGCCCCTTAAGCCAGATTTCTTCACTTCTTCTATAACCCCTTCCGGACTCATCTGCCCGAGGACCCGAGCAAGAGCCTGATATCCACCCATCCTGATGTAATCATCAATACTTCTTGAATCTATCTTTAAATGGCTATAAAGAAGAACCCTTTTCTGGAATTTATAAAAAGGAATATCAGATTCCTTAATTATCGGATTTCCATTATCATCCTTATAAAGAAGCCTTTCTACCACTCCCCCCTTTAAAGCCTCGCCGATTATTTCAGCAACATCTTCTTTCTTCACCCTCAAATAACAAATATCCTTTGGATAAACAACCACAATCGGACCCATCTCACAATACCCATGGCAGCCTGTCCTGCGGATAATAATTCTACCTTTTTCTTTCATATGATTTCTTTCAATCTCATCAAGCAAAGCAGAATAGATATCCTCCGAACCATAAGCCTTACAGCCAGGTCCGCTGCATATAGAAAATACTATATCAGCACTATCCAGTCGCTCCTGAAATTCCTTTGCCCTCTTTTGTAAATCCTGTAGAGAATTTATTTTGTTATTAACGGTCATTATTAAAAACTCCTTCTGTGAGCATTAGTATTTTAATTAACATTCATATCTTTTTAGATATTAGAGTCTAACTTAATTGTTTTAATATTTTCTTTAAATAACTGGCCGAGGGATTACTGTAATACTTATTGTCAACCATAACTACCGGCCCCAACGCACAGCAACCAAGACAATTTACAGTTTTAAGAGTAAATCTGTAATCACTGGTTGTATCTCCCGGTTTTACCCCCAGAACACTGGTAATTCTCTGAAGTAAATTCATCGCTCCCCTAACATGACATGCCGTACCCATACAAGCTACAATGGAATATTTACCCTGTGGTTCCAAATTAAAATATTTGTAAAAAGTAGTAATACTGTAGATATCTGTAAGAGGAATATCCAACTTCTTACCAAGATAAAGCAGAATATGTCTGGGAAGCCAGTTATACTCATTCTGAATATCCAGAAGTATTTGTATCAAATTACTTTTTTCACAATTGTGGTGATCAATTACTTTATCTACTTCCCCAAAATCTTCCATTGCTTCTTCCAAAACTAACTCCTTTTCTCTCTTTATTTTATCTAAATCGCCAAGCCACTCAGTCAGCTGGCTCTGAATCACATTTATTCTCTCCATATCCCTATGACTCTCAAAAGCACTTTCATGACCGGTACCCGATGGGTGGCTAATATCACCTCTTATCTTACTTCCAGTATCTACTTCCCTCTTATTTTTATCCGGACTATATTGTTTCGGTTTGGAACCGGCACTCCTCAAACCAAGGCCTGGCCTCTTCTTTATCTTATATTTTGCTTTTTTGTCCTTATAACCAGTTCTGTCTATCAATCCCTCTTTTTCCAACAGTTTTAAAGTCCGATAAATTGTAGCCTGCCCTATCCTGGGATGTTTTTTATGAGAGAGAAAGAATAATTCCTCCGCATCCAGTTCACCAGGACTTTTCAGCAAAATATCCAGAATAACCATCCTGGTTCCGGTAAGTCTGAACCCGCTCCTCTTTATTCTCTGTTTATAGGTATCGATATCTTTTTTATTATTCCCCATCCTACAGGTTTGGATGATTATTTATTGATAATGATAATGATTTTCAATTTTATCCGTAATTATACTCCGGGGATTTATCCTGTCAACAAATGTATATTACAGTTACTAATATATTCTTACTTTTGCCCCCAGGGGAAGCATCTCATACAGCCACTTTGCTTCCTCTAATTTTAATCTTATACATCCGTGACTGGCAGGAGTACCCAGTTTATCGTATTCCTCTTGAATCATTTGACCGTCTTCATCATAGGGAACACTGTGAAAGAGATAATCGCTATAAAACCTTACCCAGTAATAAGCTCCCATCTTATACTTATCATTCCAGAAGTAATAACTCTTTTGCGTGGTCGTGAATTCTCCCGGCGGAGTCGGCTTCTCTTCAATACCTCCGGAGCATATCATTTCTTTTATCACATTATCTTTATAAAATATAAAAACCTTCTGGAGGGAAAGGTTAACTTCTATTCTAAAATAATCCTTATTGGTAAAATCTATTTCCTCGCCTCCATTTTGCGAGGAATTGTCATTCTCATTTTGCATTTCTTCACCGCCAGTCTGTCCCTGGTCCTCTATATTTTCCTCACCGTCAACCTCTTCCTCCACTTCTTCTTCGGTGAGAATATCCGAATCGTCATTTATGATATTTTCATCAATTTCGTCACTCAATAAATCCCCATTGTTAAATTCCCCGGAACCGGTCTCACCTAAATCATTACCGAAATCATTATTATTTTCCGGCAGAGAACTTAGATCATCTGTTTCCGCACTTCCTGATAAATCCTCTGTAATTTCCAATGATCCTTCTGAGGCTTCCGAATAATTCCTGCAGGATAAAATCATGGTACAGGCAAATACACAAACCAAAAAAATATATACTACAATCATTATTTTGCTGCTAAATTTTTTTAAAAAACCACCCATTTTGAAATACTGGTAATTCGCTTAACATAATAAAAGTCTTCGGAATTATTATAATGATTATTAAATTTTATAAAAGAAGGGTTCAAAAAATTTTTTTTATTAAATTTTATGGCATATTTGTTATACAATTATAAAAATTTTGTTATAATTCAATAAACTTGATAATGAATACCAAGCTAAAAATACCAAAGACTATAGTGGCAGAAAATAATTCAGAGAAAAGCGCTAGCTTACTTGGCAGAGTTATTTCAATAATAAACCAAAAAGGCGGCGTAGGAAAAAGTACAACCGCAATCAATCTGTCTGCATATTTAAGTCACTCTGGGTATAGAACTCTCCTTATTGATCTGGATCCCCAGGGAAATTCCACAACCGGATTGGGTGTCTATCTAAACAATAACCATAACTCTATTTACGAGGTTCTCATTAATTACTACGACCTCAACAATGTAATAAAATCAACGCAACATGAATACTTGGATATTTTACCATCTTCAACAAAATTGGCCGGTGCTGAAATAGAATTGGTATCAAGCCTTAAAAGAGAATACAGATTAAAAAATGCAATTGAGGACATTGTAAGTCTTTACGATTATATAATAATAGATTGTTTACCTGCTCTGGGTCTTTTAACTTTGAACGCACTCACTGCTTCAAATGAAGTATTGATTCCGCTTCAGTGTGAATACTATGCACTTGAAGGAATAACCAGACTTGTAGATACGATAAACCTGGTCAAGAAAAACCTGAATCCTGACCTTGAAATATCAGGAATAGTTTTGACCATGTATAGCAAGACGAGGCTGGCAAACCAGTCTATCAAAAAAATCAATAAATATTTCAACAAAAAAGTTTACAAAACAGTTATCCCAAGAAATGTAAGACTGGCAGAAGCACCAAGTTATGGAAAATCAATCCTAACCTATGATCCCAAATGTCCAGGGGCAGCAGCATATAGTAATCTGGCAAAAGAAATAATAAATAATAATAATAATAATAATAATAATAATAATAAAAATCACAATATTGATGCAGGTTCTGTACCTGAAAGAATTAAAAATTTCTGGGACAACGGCCAATCACCCCGCCATGCCATAAAAAAGAGAAAATACTTTCACCAGAGTGTATAATTATCACAGAGTATAATTATTAGAGCGTATAATCATCAAGTCAAACAATCACAAGACAGATCATAATGAATCTGGGAAAAATAGAAAATTTACTGTATGATGAGCCATCTTACCGCCTGAAGCAGGTCGAGAAGGCTCTCTACAAAGATTTAATTGACAGCTGGAATGATGCCACAATCTTACCGGTCGGGCTCAGAGAAAAATTGGGAAAAGAAACTCCAATTACTTTCGATTTTAATACAGCTACTTCTCTAAAAGGCAATTCGGTAAAAGTAATTACGAGATTAAAAGATGGACTGAATGTTGAATCTGTTTTAATGAAGCATACAAGAGGAAGAAACACAGTTTGCGTATCATCACAGGTCGGTTGTCCCCTAAACTGTATATTCTGCAGAACAGGAAAAGCAGGCTATATCAGGAATTTAAATCACTATGAAATTGTGGAGCAGGTATTACTTTTTTCATATTACTTGAAGAAAACCGTTAAATTCGTAAAAAAGGAGGGATCTCTAAGAACCCGTGAAACCATAAAAAACATTGTCTTTATGGGTATGGGTGAACCATTTTTAAACTATGATAATGTGACCAGAGCCATAAGATTTTTAAATGATAAGAATAAATTCAATATAGGAGCACGTCATATTTCTGTATCTACTGCAGGGATACCGGAAAAAATTAAAAAATTTTCATACGAGAATCTGCAGGTCAATCTGGCAGTCTCGTTGAACTCACCGGATGATAAAATCCGCCAGAAAATAATGCCTATCGCACTCAAATATCCGTTAAAAGAAATTATTGATGCTGTAAAATTTTATATTGAAAAAACCAACAGAAGAGTTATGTTCGAGTATATCATGATTAAAGACTTGAACGATTCGGATATTCTTGCCGGACAGCTTGTAAAACTACTCCACGGTCTTCTATGCTTTGTAAACTTAATTCCTTATAACGGGGAAGATTATAATCTCAGACCCACACCCCGAAAAAGAATAAATAAATTCAGAAGTATTCTTGAGAATGGCGGTATAACTATAACAGAGCGATTTCGATTCGGGGAAGATATAAACGCAGCATGTGGACAATTAGCCTACAGAAAAATTTTTAAAGTGAAAAAAGAAACCTGAATATTTGACTATAATCTATAAATATTACATTATATTGCATATCATTTAATAATATCAAAGTATAGTGTCATTGCCTGAATATAAGGGGGACAGTATGTCTGACTATGCCATTATCGCCGAGAATCTGACTTACTATTATGGCGATTTGATTGCTGTAAATCATATTAGCTTCAAAGTGGCCAGAGGGGAAATTCTGGGTTTTCTTGGCCCCAATGGCGCCGGTAAAACGACTACGATTAATATACTAACGGGGCAGATGAAACCCAAAAGCGGACGAGCTATTTTACTTGATATAGATGTTGCTGAAGATGTTAAAAAAATAAAAGGAGATATTGGTGTCTGTTTCGAAACTACTAATCTGTATGAGCAAATGACAGCTATTGAAAATCTAAACCTCTTTGCACGTCTCTTTGGCATCAAGTCTTTTGATGCCAATACATTGTTAAATCGTGTCGGTCTTGAGGGACGAGGAAGAGATCGGGTTGAGACTTATTCAAAAGGAATGAAACAGCGCCTCATGATAGCAAGATCGATAGTGAATCAGCCTAAAATTCTATTTCTTGATGAACCCACAGCGGGACTTGACCCGACCTCATCCAAAGCTATCCATAATATTATTGCGCAGGAGAGAAACCGGGGGGCCACCGTGTTTCTTACTACCCATGATATGGTGGAAGCCGATAAACTTTCCGACCGGGTTGCTTTCATGAACCAGGGCAGAATCGTGGCTCTGGACACACCACTTAATCTTAAACAGCGATATGGTAAACGTGCTCTTAGAGCAAAGGTAATTACACCAGGCGGTAAATTTGAAGATCGTGAGATTGCACTCGACACAACTAATACACCAGACAGTGTTAAAGAACTTCTTTCTAATGAAAAAGTTATCACTATTCACAGCAGGGAAGCCACCCTCGAAGATATATTCATTAAGATTACAGGACGGGGTCTTGTAGAGTGAAAATACGCTTAATAAGTATTTTGATCCATAAAGACTTATCTCTTTTTTTCAGGAAAAGAGCAATCCTAATATTAACTTTTGCCGGTTTTATTTTTTACCTGATTATCTATTTTGTTATGCCAGGTTCAGTCGATGAAAACCTAAAAATCGGGTTATATTCTCCGGTATCACTCCCTATTTTTACACAGATAGAGGAAGAGGGTCTGGAAATCTCATATGTAGAATCTGAGGAGCTACTAAAAGAAGCAGTGCTTGATGGTAGTTATGTGGTAGGTATATCAATCCCGGCAGATGCAGCAGAAAAGTTTAACTCAAAACAAAAACCTAGTGTAAGTCTGTATTTTACTCCGGATACCCCACAAGAAGTAAAAGATGCTATGGAAATTGTAGTCAGAGAACTTGCCTTTATACAGACCGGTCAACCTCTGACTTTTGATATATCAGAGGAAATACTGGGGCAGGATTTGACCGGTACACCGATACCTCCGCAAGACCGGCTTCGTCCGCTGCTGGCCATCTTTATTCTGATGATGGAAATTCTCAGTCTCTCCAACCTTATAAGTGAAGAGATAGAACGGCGCACTGCCCGGGCTCTACTGGTCACCCCGGCAACAGTCACCGATATCTTTATAGCTAAAAGTATCTTTGGGATAGGTCTGGCATTTGTTCAGGCTGTACTGATCATGATTATTGTTGGCGGTATGAATATTCAGCCACTGATTATTTTAATTTCCCTATTATTGGGAGCAGCACTTGCTACAGGAATCAGCTTTTTCATATCAGCCAGGGCAAAGGATTTTATGTCAGTGTTAGCCTGGAGTTTTCCTATTCTTATTATCCTTATAATTCCGTCGTTCACAGTAATGTTTCCGGGTGCAGTCACCGGCTGGATTAAAATTATTCCCTCCTACTACCTGGTCGATACAGTACACCGTGCAGCGAACTTTGGATCCGGCTGGGGAGATGTCTGGGTTAATCTTTTAATTCTCTTTGGTTTTACATCGGTTATTTTCTGGGCTGGTATTTACACATTAAGGAGGAAATTTCAATGAGCATCAGACGTATGGGTGTGTTATTGAGTAAAGAATTTCTCTATGGTTCCAAAAGTTACATATTAATTTTTTCTATAGTAGGACCAATTATCATTTCAATTATTGTTTCACTCATATTTGGAACCTGGCTTGCCGAGAAACCGAGACTTGGTATTCTGGATGAGGACGGATCTCAACTGGCCTCGATGCTTAATGATACTAATTCAATAGACAATATTGAATACAATAATATTACTGAAATAAAAAAGGCAGTCGAAACAGGCACTGTTGATATAGGAATTATTATACCCTCAGGTTTTGACAACTCCGTTATAAAGGGTGAGAAAACAGAAATCAAAGCTTTTATTTGGGGAGAAAGTACAGCAGAAAATCGAAGCATAATAGCAGCGATAATAGCAAATACCGTAAGAGAACTGACCGGTCAGGAAGCTCCTATCGAAATAAAAACAATCACTCTGGGTGATAAAGTAAGCATTCCATGGGATGATCGGCTGTTTCCTTTTATAGTGCTCATGGCAGTATTTCTGGGCGGTCTTATGCTACCATCGACCTCGATAGCCATGGAAAAAGAGAAGAGAACAATAAGGGCATTAATGGTAACCCCGGTATCAATTGAAGATATTTTTTTTGCCAAAGGAATATTTGGTTTTATTTTAAGCTTCTTTATGGGTATCCTGATTCTGGTATTAAACAAGGCTTTTGGTGCTGAACCTATGCTCCTGACAGTAGTGCTGGCACTTGGTGCTATAATGGCAGCTGAACTCGGGACATTACTAGGAGTCTATGTAAAGGATTTTGCTACTATATTTACTATCTGGAAATCTGCCGGAATTATACTTTTCGCCCCTGCAATCATTTATATGTTCCCCAGCATTCCAGAGTGGATCGGTAGAATATTTCCAACCTACTATATTATCCAGCCTATTGTTGAATTAAGCCAGAAAGGCGGAGGCTGGACTAATATTGCAACAAACACTCTCATTCTGATTGCAATGGATATAGCTCTTATTTTTATCTTATTTCTCACCTTAAGAAGAAAGCAGCACGCCGCAGCTGGTTAATAATATAATGCAAAATATTAATAATAATCGTAGAAACAGTCTCAAATTAGAGAAATTTAATACTCCAGAAGTATTCCATCAGTATAATCCCAATAGAATAAAAGGTCATCGTTCTCTTTGAAGTCAGGGAAACTGCCATCATTTTTTATTTCAATTCTTATCTCCCCCAGATCATCCGAAACTACCCCAAGCCTTATGTCTGGCCCTTCAAATATGATCGACTTCACCTTTCCACTGAAAAAGTTCTTATTTTCCTGCGGCTCTCTGTCTATCTTTATCTTTTCAGGTCTTATAAAAAACACAGGGGGGGTTATCTCACTTTTAAACTTATAACTTTTAAATCCAGGTGATTTTTTTATACCTGGAATGCCTTCACAGACCTTTTTAAAATCGTCACTCAGAAATATCCTCCCCCCACTTTTGGTCTCGAGCATAAACATATGATTATCTTTTCCTATAGAAGATACAGGAATGAAATTACCCGCTCCAATAAAATCAGCAGCAAATATGCTCCCTGGGCAATTATAAATAGAGTCAGGAGTTCCTATCTGGATTATGTTGCCTTCATTCATAACTGCTATATTATCTGACATAGTAAGAGCTTCACCCTGGTCATGAGTTACGTACAGAAAAGTAGTCCCAATTCTTCTTTGAATTTCCTTTAGTTCTCCCTCCATAGAAACTCTTAATTTTTTATCCAGCGAAGCCAGAGGCTCATCCAGAAGAAGTATTTTGGGCTTTACTATCAAAGACCTTGCCAGAGCCACCCTTTGCTGCTGGCCACCAGAAAGTTCGGAGATCCTTCTTGCCTCAAATCCTTTAAGGTTCACTATCTCCAGCATGCTATCCAATTCCTCTTTTATTCTATAGGAGGGAAGTCTTCTTTTCTTAAGTCCATAGATGATATTTTCCCGGACGTCCATATGAGAAAATAGAGCAAGATTCTGAAAAACCATCGCAGTATCTCTCCGGTTGGGAGGAATACCTTTCATATCCCTGCCGTCGATTACAACTGTTCCTTCATCCTGCTCTATAAATCCTCCCAGGATTCTCAAAATTGTGGTTTTACCGCATCCTGAAGGACCGAGAAGAGAAAAGAATTCCCCTTCCCTGACCTCAAAGCTAACCTTATCGACAGCCAGAATATTACCATAGCTTTTTGATATTTCTTCTACACGGACAATATGATTCATCAGATTTAAAAATATTTCTATTTAATCTATAGTTGAAAGCTCTTCCCAGAAACTATTGTAAGCTGATATTACTTCCTCAGGAAAATTCAATTGCCACACCAGCTTAGCAAGCTCTTCATCTGTGAATACATAAAGGTTCTTATCTATCCCCTCTGCCAGATCAATTGAACCTCTTACCGTAGTGGTATAACCGCCTTCACTCACTACTATAGCCGCGATGTCGGTTCTCAACATAAAATCAATAAATTTATGCGCCCCTTCGAAATTTACTGCACTGGCCGGGATCATAAAAGTATCCGTCCATCCAAAACCACCGGTCGAAGGAAGTACATACTTGAATTTCGGATCTGAGGACTCAAGATTTCTGCCTCCACCATCCCAGATATGACTAATCCAGACTTCTTCATTGCTTAAGAGATCCAGGATCTCAGCACCGGTATCGTAAAACTTGAGTACATTATTTTTTAATTCAATGGCCTTGCTTCTTATGCTTTCAAGTGTTGCCTGGGTATCGGTAAGCAGATTAGCCCTGGGTATTCCCATAAGGTCCAGGCATATCATCAGAGACTCTGCCGAATTTCTGGAAGATACCCTATCTTTCAGGGCAGGATCAAATAATATATCCCAGCCAATTCCGTCCAGCGAACCAGCATACTTTGCAGTGTTTACCACAATACCGCTTGTTCCAAACACATAGGCAATAACATATGTATCTCCGGATCCCATCTGCTGTCCGTCCCACATACTCCAATCCTTGCCTTTAAAGGATTCGGCCACATTTGCATAATTAGGAATCTTATCCAGATTGAGAGGCTGCGCCAGATTTTCGGTATAGAACCGGTTTACCTGGTTTTGTGTGGGCATGATGACATCTGCCTGGCCTCCACCTCTGAGCATGGTAAACATCTCATCATTTCCGGTTATAAGATTGATATTTAAATTTATTCCGCTCTCTTGTTCAAACATATCCGCCACACTATCCGGCAAATACCCTTCCCAGACATAGATCGTCAATTCCTGTGGTACCTGTGTCTTTTTACAGGCCGGAATAAACAGAGTAAGTAAAAGAGCAATTACCAGTGAAAACATAATAAGTTTCTTGAATTTCATAACATCCTCCCTCACATAATAAAATAATAAGTTTCCTTTACCTAACTATTTTGACCATGTTTTTCATTATTATACCCCACCGGCGAATTTAAAATAAACTGCTTATCCTCTCTCTTTCATTAAAATTTTACTATATATCTTTCTACTGGCCAGAAGAATTGCAATCACACTTAAGGTAAATAAAGTAATAAGAACCGATATTACATTCACCTTTGGCGAAATACCAAATCTGAGTTGTGAAAATATATAGACCGGAAGAGTCATACTACCGCCAATCAGGAAATAAGTTACTATAAATTCATTCCAGCTAATCATAAAAGCAAATAACCATCCAGCTATTATAGCTGGTACCAGGATGGGGAATATTATATCTTTAACACTTGAAAACCAGGTTGCCCCAAGATCAACCGACGCCTCCTGCAGAGTCAGGGACATTTCTTCAATTCTACCCATAAGTATTAAAAAAACATAACTCATGCTTATGGAAACATGAGAAACTATCACAATAGGAATCCCCAGAGGAATACTTATTGTTCTGAAAAATACCAGTGCAGATATACCGATAGTCAGACTGGGCATTAATACCGGAAGTATGAGCAGAGTTAGAAAAACACTGGTTCTTCTGACCAGCCCTTTTAATAGCCCTACAGATAAAAGAGTTGCCAGTATAGTGGAAATGGTAGCTGAGGACAGTGCAATAATAACGCTGTTTCTAATTGCCTCTTTAGCCAGCCGGTCACTGGCAAGTTCCGCGAACCATCTCCATGTAAAACCTTTCAGGGGAAAGCTATAACCCTCACCGCTGTTCCAGGCAAAGATAAAAATAAGTATGATAGGAACAAAAATATAAAGGAAAAAAAGTGCGGTATATATTATTAAAATGACAGACTTTTTATTTTTCATCTCTACTTAATTTAAAGATTGCCTCTATTTTTATAAATTGACTCCAGCCCAAATATCCTCGAATAAAATAACACCAGAACTATGGAGAGTATCGCCAGGGCAACAGTAAATGCAGAACCAAAGTTCCAGTCACCTACCCTGCTGAACTGATTTTCTATAATATTCCCGATCATTACCGAATTAGTTCCACCTAGTATTGCAGGTATGGCAAAAGAACCAAGGGCTGGTATGAAAACAAGTAGTGTACCTGCAAAAATTCCGGTAAGACTCAGCTTAAAAGTTACATCAAAAAAAGCCCTGACCCTTGATGCCCCCAGATCCAGAGATGCTTCTATAAGAGAATCATCAATTCTGAGCAGCGATGCATACAACGGCAAAACCATCATGGGGGTGTACATATATATAAGTCCAAGCAATACTGAAGTCTGACTGTATAATATTCTTACCGGTTCATCAATAACCTTTAGCCATAGCAAAAACTGATTCAGAATTCCATTTTCAGAAAGAATTAATTTCCAAGCAAAGGTTCTGATAAGGTAATTAATCCAGAAAGGTATCATGAGAACTACAATAAGTACTTTATCTAATCTGGTTCTTTTAGCCAGGAAATATGCGACCGGATAAGAAAATGCTATAGAAAATATGGTGGTAAGAAAACTGATTTTAAGTGACCTTAAGAGTATTATAAGGTAGTGTTTTTTTTGAAAGATAACCACAAAATTCTTAAAGGTAAATTCTAATGGTCCTCCTGAAAACAAGTTTTCAGTGGTCACAGCATAAATCAATATCACCGATAAAGGCAGGAGAAAAAAAACAATGAACCACAGAAATCCCGGATAGATGAGATTTTTATTTTTACTTCTTATAATACTCATGAATTTAGATTTAACTACTACCAAAGTTTAAAGCATATTGTCCATATTAAATTTTATCAGATATTATGGTTTCAAACTACAGATTTGATAAACAGCAGCCAGTTCAATTACTATCGGTATTTTACAGCTTCAATTCATAGTTATTATAGTTTTAGAGTATTTTTTAATCATCGGCAGTAGATACTGAAGAATATTTAACCTGATATTTCAATAATCCCCTCAGGAAATGCTATAATATAACTTTAAAAATTTGACCACAAAAACTCATGGGAAAATATATTGTAAAAGCTAATGGCACTAAAGAACCATACAACGAACAGAAAATAAGTTCCTCTTTCATAAAGGCAGGGGCTCCTCCCGATATAGCTATAAAAGCTACTGGAATAATCAACAAAAAAGTAAAAGATGATATGAGTACCGATGAGATCTATCATGAAGCCCTGGGTCACCTGAGAGTAATAGAGCCCAGAACAGCTCTCAAATATTCCCTGAAAAGAGCTATCATGGATCTGGGACCGGAAGGGTTTGTTTTTGAAAAATATGTAGCAAGAATTTTAAAAGAATATGGTTATACCACAGAAGTGGGACGAATAGTAAGTGGTTATTGTGTCGAACACGAAGTTGATGTCATCGCGAAAAAGGAAAACAGGATCTGCCTTGTCGAGTGTAAATACCATAACTCACCAGGAATAAAATCCGATATAAAAACTGCCCTTTATATCCACAGTAGATTTCTGGATATAGAGAAAGCCTACAGGGAGAAAGATAACAATGACCACACTTATTTTGAAGCCTGGCTGGTTACCAATACCAAGTGCACATCAGATTCTATAAAATATGCCAATTGTGTTAATTTAAAAATTCTAGCCTGGCAATACCCAAAAGTGGAAAATTTACAATACTTTATTGAAACAAAAAAACTTTACCCCATAAGCATTCTTTCTACAATAACTAGGAAACAGAAGGAAAAGTTATTTGATTCTGATATCATATTAATAAAGGAACTTGGTGGCTATAGGATGGACAATTTAACTAAATTGATATCTGTAAGCCAGCCACAGGCATTAAAAATTCTAAATGAAATAAGTATTATACTGTAAAACGGCACCTGCCGGATCTAAAAAACACTGGAGTCCCAATATTCACTTCCATTCAAGCCTACCTATTGATAGCAAAACCCGACTTAATCTTGCCTGTTGAACAAAATAGAACCCAATACACTCACTACTATAGTTACGGAAATCAATACCACGGCGTCCAGCCACAGTGGATACAGTTGCAAAGCGGGATTATTTAGTATTACAGAGCGCATTGCATCAATTCCATAAGAAAGTGGATTAACTTTAGCGACTACATTCATCCATCTCACTGTACTATTCAATGGAAATAGAGCACCGGAAAGAAAAAACATGGGCATAAGTAAAAAATTGGTGATCACCTGGAATGCCTGCATGGATTTTATTATGGAGGCCAATATAATTCCCATAGCAGAGATGGTCATGGCAACCAGGAACATAATAGCCAATACTTTAAAGAATATTACAAAAGTAATAGGTATCGCTAGCAGAGGACTGAAAAGCAATATTATTGTGCCCTGGAACATGGCAATGGTGGAACCACCGAGTAGTTTTCCAACAACTATAGAAGTCCTTGAAATAGGTGCAACCAGGATTTCTCTAAGAAAACCGAACTCACGGTCCCAGACTATCGACATAGCACTAAAAAAAGAAGTAAAAAGAACAGTCATACCCACAATTCCAGGAAACATAAAATCAAGAAATTCCTTACCGCCTCCACCTCCAAAAGTACTAAAGGAACTTGCAATCCCGGTACCCAGAACAAATAGAAAAAGGATGGGCTGTGCAAACGAACCTATTATTCTTGGTTTGTCCCTATAATATCTCTTAATATCTCTCAACCATACCGTATATACACCAGTTAATTCCTTTTTCAATGCCTCATTCTCCCCCTCATTCTCATTCTGATAATATCTTTGGAACTGGCATTTTCTTCCCTTATTTCCCTGCCGGTAAGGTCCAGAAATACATCGTTTAAAGTCGGTTTTCTGGCGCTTATCGATAAAATCTTTACCGGGCTGTCTTTGATTAATTTTGGGATAAAAACGGAGCTATCCTTAACTTCGAATCTAATCTTGCCCTCTTTCGCATCATGCACCTCATTACCAGTAATTTCTTTTACATACTCTCTTAACTTAATATTATCTTCTGAAAGTATTGTGATTATATCCCCACCGATAGTATTTTTAAGATTATCCGGCGTGTCGAGCGCAATGATTTTCCCCTTATCTATAATAGCTATCCGGTCACATATTTCTGTTTCTTCCATATAATGTGAGGTTAAGAAGATGGTAATATTTTTACTGTTCTTGAGTTTAATTATATAATCCCATATTTTGTTCCTGGTTTGTGGATCCAGTCCAAGGGTAGGTTCATCCAGAAACAGGATTTTTGGATAATGCAGTAGACCCCTCGCAATCTCAAGCCTCCTTTTCATTCCTCCGGAATAGGTCATGACCAGGCTATTTTTCCGGCTGGTAAGATCTACCATCTCCAGCACTTCTTCGGATCTTTCTTTTAAGGTGCTGCGAGGGATGTTATAGAGAAGTCCATGAAAGTATAAATTCTCAAGGGCTGTCAATCTGTCATCAAGACTCGGGTCCTGAAAAACCATTCCAATACAATTCCTTATTTTATTTCTTTCTCTGGCTGCATCATATCCGCTTAAAGTGACTTCTCCAGATGTCATTGACAGAAGCGTGCATATTATATTTATTGTTGTCGTTTTACCTGCGCCATTTGGACCCAAAAAACCAAATATTTCATTTTCTTTCACCGAAAATGTAATACCACCAACCGCTCTTAATCCCTTAAATTCTTTTACCAGATTTTTAACTTCTATAATATTGTCATTTGTGCTTACATTATCCATTTATAGCTCTATCTCTTTCCTATAATCGTATGGAATATAAGAAGGACATTTTTTTTCTGCATAAATCTCTCTAAACCCACAAAAACGAGGGAGCTCACTGCCAATAAGCGGCATAGCCCATTCTATAAAATCATCCGTGACATCCGTTTTATCCCTTGCCATCCATTCCCCCGGAAATTCCCTTTCTGAATTTGCAACTGTTTCTAACAGCACTTTATCATACACTACCCTGTAAGTTTTCCCGGGAATCCTTAAGATTGTTGCCATATATCCATTTTCTCCCTTAAGGGCAACATTTGCTGCGTGTTCACCAACCTTATAGGCTTCCAGCAAATCAACTTCCGATGCATAGGCAATTTCTCTTCTCTGTCTTGTTCCCGGATTTTCACATCTCGCATTACCTCTTACCAGGAACCTTCTCTTTCTATCCTCTTTATCCAGCCCATTCAGGTAGTTGATTAGTATTTGTCCTACTGTTGTAGCTGAAGAATTATATTCGATATGACCAAAATTATCTCTTACCACTCCTAAATCACCTAAATTTATCCCTTCACTTATTACTACTATACACCTGCCGAACGCAGATATTTTTTCATTTACCTTTCCTGTAATAAACTCCAGGTTGGCCTTGTGATCCTTTTCCGACATATTCTCAGGCAGAATTATAAGTAATGGAATTTTTCGCTCCGGATCGGTAAGCCTGGCAGAGGCAGGAATAAAGCCTATTTTTCTACCCATAACTGTTATTACTATAACCGGGTCAGTGGTATAACTCGCCATACTTTCCTCGTTAGCTTCTAGAACATTAATAGCAGTATTTCTGGCTACACTTCCATATCCGGGATCATGGTCACAGATATCAAAAGTCCCATCAGCTTTAAGTTTTCCGCCTACATCATTATCAATAGTTTTTGGTATACCGGTAGCAATAAGATCAAGCCCCTCTTCGTCTGCAAGTATATTTATTTTGTTCGCAGTATCCATAGAATCTCCGCCGCCGCAATAAAAAAAGTAACCAATATTATGCTTTTTAAATACTTCAACGATTCTCTCTAAATCTTCATCGCTTTTTATCTTATACCTGCAACTGCCCAAAACACCTGCCGAAGGTGTACTCGAAAGCCAGGAAATTTGTTCTCCTGATTGGCAAGAAATATCAAGGAAATTCTCTTCAAGGACTCCAAGTATTCCCATCTTGGCTCCATAGATTTTATTTACTTTATTTGAGGAAACAAGTGCATCGACAGCTCCCCTAACACTATTATTAATTACCGAAGTTGGTCCTCCCGATTGGGCAATAACTACATTCTTCACTGACTTTCCTTTCTATCCGTAGTCTTTAAAAAATTATGAAATCTTTAGTTTTGGAAGAAATAACAGTATATAGCTATCTGTTACCGGAGCAGGTTGCACAGCTTCCACCAGAACAGCTGCTGCAAGATGATGAACCCCCCGAATCACCGCCATCGTTGTTGGATCTTTTAAAACCCACAGGGGCAAAAACTCTTACCATATTCTTACTTCCGCATTTCTCGCATTTTATATGGAAATTGTTTTCTCCTCTTATTACTACCTCTGAAACACACCCGCAATCCTTACATTTATAATCTACAAAACGCAACTCTCGTCACCTTCAATTATATAAGACCATTTGTAATATTTACCGGTATAACATAATAATACACTAACCATATTATAATCAAGAAAATATTCTGACTTCAAGTGAATGGTTAATAAATTTATCACTCGGTTTGTTGACTTTTAAAATTGTATTGATATAAGCTATAAGAAAATTAAGACCCCGTAAAGTAGGGTTCTTATTTTTAAATTGATTTACATTATTTAAGAGTAAATATTTATACCAAGGAGAACTAATGACCTTTAAATCAGATATCAAAACTTATATCCCAGGTAAGATAATATGCGTGGGGATGAATTACAAATCTCATGTCAGAGAGCAGGATGGACGGTTTCCTGAAAAACCCGTACTTTTTTCCAAGGCAAAAAGCTGCATAATAAAAAACGGAGAAAATATTGTATACCCTCCTGAAGTTAAAGAACTCGATTATGAAGTAGAGCTTGCAGTAATAATAGGAAGAAAGATGAAAAATGTTTCTGAGGATAAGGTATTGGACTATATCTACGGCTATACCATAATGAATGATATTACAGCCAGAGATATTCAGCAAAATGAGGGGCAATGGTACCGTGCAAAAAGTTTTGACACCTTCGGGCCTATTGGACCAGTAATTATTAGCAAAGATAAAATACCTGACCCTCAAAATCTTAATCTCAAATCTTATGTAAATAATGAACTCAGACAGAATGGTAACACATCAGATATGCTATTCAGCACTTACGAGCTTATATCTTATATCTCGGGGTCTATTGCCCTGGAAGTCGGAGATCTCATCTCCACAGGAACTCCTGCAGGAGTGGGAATTTTTATGAAAGAGAAAAAAATGCTCAGACCGGGAGATGTAGTAGTGTGCGAGATTGAAAAAATAGGAAAACTGGAAAATAAAATTGTAGCGGGAGAATAATGAATGAGGTTTATCAGATTTTTATTGGGTCGATGGTTGTCGCATTTTCTGGCGCTCTGGTACCTGGCCCCATGCTTACCCTGGTCATCAGCAGTGTTGCCGAGAAAGGTTTCTGGACTTCCTTTTTTATTGTAGTAGGCCATTCCTTACTGGAGTTAGTGGTGGTAATAGGTTTTTTTCTGGGTATACTGAAATTTCTGGACAACCCTCTTATAGCAAAGATAATTGGACTGCTGGGAGGTATTTTCCTTTTATACATAGGAATTAATATTATAGTCTCAATCTTCAAGAAGAAATTTACCATAGATTTCAAGTCAGTATTAAAACAAAGAACCATTACCGGAAAATCAACCGGAACGGTGATACTTAAAGGCATTCTGATAAGTCTTGTGAATCCTTACTGGTTTATCTGGTGGATCAGTATAGGAGCAGCATTTCTTTTAAAAAGTGTGGAATTTAATATGATAGGCATTTTCTCTTTTTACATAGGCCACATCAGTGCAGATTTCATCTGGTATCTATTTATTGGATTTTTAGTAAATACCGGACGCAGATTTTTCAATCAAAAAATATACAACGGCATACTTATTGCCTGTAGTTTATTTTTATTCTACCTTGGAACAAGGTTTATTATTGAGGCTGTAATTTGACCTTTTGTCTTTTAAACTTTTTTACTCCTTCATTATCTACCACAACAAACATATTACAATGTTGGAAAATATTATTTCTAATGATATTGTTATCTATGGCAATTGCAAAAAATCTTTTTAGAATAGAATACACAGGAGCCATAAATAACAAACATAATTCAAAGGGGTGATTTATCCAATGATTGATAATAAAGAAAAGAAAAAACTGGCAATGGTTGTTTTCAGCGGAGACCTGGACAAGCTCATGTCTGCCTTCATCATAGCAACCGGAGCAGCAGCTTCTAATATTGAAGTCGCTATGTTCTTTACTTTCTGGGGACTCAGGGCCTTAAAGAAAAAAACTTTAACTGGTAGAAGCTTTATGGGAAGAATGGTGGGTATCATGGAAAGAGGAGATATAAGCAAAGCTTCACCCAGTAAGTACAGCTTTGGCGGTCTGGGCCGCTGGATGTTTGGGAAAATGATGAAAGCAAAAAAGGTTGCAACGCTGCCCGAACTCAGACAGATGGCCATAGACCTGGGCGTAAAACTATATGGCTGCCAGATGAGTATGGACATTCTTGAAATTCCCAGAGAGAAAATGATTGATGAAGTCGAGGCTTATGTAGGAGTAGCATTCTTCATAGAGCAGGCCCAGGAATCCGATATGCAGTTCTTTATTTAAAATTACTTTTATTATTTATTACTTCCGAGGCTTTTGAGATATTATAAAATAAGCAACTAGAACTATAATCATATTGGTAGGTATCTGAAAAATCCAGTTCAAGTAGATATCTCCAAAAGAAGTAAGATAACCCTGTGTAATATAATGCAGCGGTATAAACATTACTGGAATCCAGGCAAGAGAAAATAAAAAAATCAATAAGAAATGCAGCCAGCCTTCAGGAAAGATTTTTTTGATATTCCTATATTTAATAATCACTATCCAGGTAGTAAAAACTATTATAGAAAACAGAGCAGCGATAGGAACCTGAATCGCCAGTTGATTATACCGGGTAAAGAAGTGGTAAATCCCAAACCCGAAGATGATCGAAATTATATTTATGACAGCAAGGACAAGACTGTGTAAGATAATCTTAAAGACTTTCATATATTTACAGGATAAGTATTATTTTAAAATAATTTTTAATAATTATATTATATTTAAGGCAAAATACCAATTACAGTTTATATTAAAACTCAACTTCCTCAGGAATCGCTTTAAATAGAACCGGTAATTGGTAAATCAGTAAACAGTATTATTTTAATTTAATAATTTATTATTTTTTTATTTTATAATCCATTCTATTCTATTATAATTATTATCTATCAATATAAATTCAAATTTACCTTAATTTATGTATTTCAAATTAGTTGTTCAGGTTTTAGGCGGTTTAGCCTTATTTATCTTTGGCATGACCACCTTAACTAACAGCCTCCAAAAAGTCACTTCAAACGGCCTGAAGTTAATGATCAGTATACTCCAAAAAAGGCCATGGGCCTCCGTACTGGTTGGGCTTGTAACAACAATGATAATTCAGAGCAGCAGTGCTACCTCAGTGATGACTATCGGATTTGTCAATGCAGGCTTGATGGCTTTAAAAGCATCCATAGGAATTATAATGGGTGCAAATATCGGTACCACCATCACTGCCCAGATAATTTCCTTCAATATTACCGATGTGCTTTCTTATCCTTTGATAATCATTGGCTTTCTTTTATTTTTCATCAGTAAAAGACGGAGATACAAAAATATCGGAATGGCACTACTCGGCTTAGGTTTATTATTTCTGGGAATGAATGTAATGAAACTATCACTTGAGCCATTAAAAAGTAACATAGCCTTTAAAAACTTTCTTTTAACCTTTGGTAAAAACCCGTTCCTTGGCTTGCTTGCAGGAGTAATTATAACATCGACATTGCAAAGCAGCTCTGCAACAATTGGCTTGCTTATCGCACTCGCAACACAGGGTTTATTACCAATAAGCGCTGCTGTACCAATTCTGTTCGGTGACAATATTGGAACCTGCACAACTGCTCTGATTGCAAGCACCGGAACTACTGTCACAGCCCGTAGAACCGCATTTGCCCACTTACTATTTAATATACTCGGAACAGGGCTGTTTCTTATATTACTATATGGATTCAGACTTGGTCCATTACTTTTACCCCATATTGGGAGTACAGTTCCTCACCAGATAGCCAATATGCATACAATATTTAATATCACCACAACAGTAATTTTATTCCCTATGATCGGTTTATTTGAAAAACTGGTTGTTAAATTATATCCGGGAAAGGATGTAATAGTTCAAAAAAATGCATTATATCTGGATAGCAGATTGATTAATACTCCATCTGTCTCATTGGAGCAGGTCAAAAAAGAGTTGCTCCGGGTAACCAAAATAGCCCAGAATATGTTAAATCTTTCATATGACAGACTAAATAAAAAAGATGCTGCTATTGAAAAGAAGGTACTCGATAGAGAATACGCCGTTGACAGCATTACAGAAGACATAATAAGATATCTTACCAAAATATCTCAAAAATCTCTGGGTCCAAGACTCTCCAATAAACTCACTAACCTACTGCATGTAGCTTATGACGCAGAAAGAGCTGCCGACCATACCGAAAGCATACTCTATCTAATGCTGGTAAAGGAAGAGAATAATATGAGTTTTAGCAAAATTGCTCTCCAGGATCTGGAATTAGCAGCCAATAAAGTCAATCGTCTATTCAACTCCCTGATATCAGGTATGGAAAAAAACAATTTAAACCAGCTCAAAAAATGTGAAAAAATTGAACTCGAAATAGATCTACTGGTAAAAAGAATCCGAACCTCCCATCTGAAAAGGCTTCAGAATGGTGACTGTATGCCACTTTCAGGAGTGGTTTTTGCAGATATCATTCTCCATCTTGAAAGAATAGGAGATCTTCTTTACGGAATATCAAGAAATCTCTTAAATATTGAGGAATACTAATCAAGCTAATTGATTATAATAAAAAAGTGTTCTAGAAACATTCGCTATCTCTCAATCTACAGAATTCACTCTCATACTCAACCTCTATAGTGGAATGCTGCAGGTTTAAAGTCTCTGCAATTTCTTTAACTTTCCCTTTTATATTAATTATTTCATCTGAAGTTGTGTTATCTTTTACAACAATATGAGTTGTCAGTACATTATTTAAACTGTCTATAGACCATATATGAGTATGATGAATATTAACAACCTTATCTATTTCCCAAAGTTTATTTTCAATCTCTTTGATACTCACTCCCATCGGAACAGCCTGTAGAAATACAGAAAATGTCCTTTTTAAATTGACTACAACATTATATAGAATATAAATTGTAATTAATATTGACAGTATAGGATCCAATACAGGGATATTTTTAAAAATCATTATAATGCTTATTATAAGAACAGCCGTCCAGCTAAGAATATCATCCAGAAGATGTAATGTTATAATTCTCTCGTTTAAGGATTTTCCCCTTCTGACACACAGTGCAGCAATTCCATTTACCACAACACCCCCTATTGCGAAAAATAGCATCCCTTTCGCATTGGGCTGTTCGGGATTGAATATGCGAGGTATTGCCTGAGATAATACGTAAACTGAACCAAGGATCAATACCAGACCATTTATCAAAGCTGCGAGTAATGAATATCTCCTATATCCGTATGAATACTTCTCATCCTTCTTCCTCTTCGAATATTTCTCCAGTGCCCAGGACAACCCGAGCGAGAAACTGTCCCCCAGGTCATGCAGTGCATCAGATATAATAGCAAGACTATTTGTCCACAGCCCTCCTATTATTTCAACAATAGTAAACCCAAGATTTAAAAAGAATGCTATCCTTATATTTAAAGTACTATCCTGTTTACTATTGTAGTGTCTGTTCATCGTATCCTTTGACTTATTTATTTAGATTAATGATTTGAGCAATTATCTCTTAGAGGTATCTTTTTATCCTACTTAATTTTCTCAGCCAAGTTTATCAAAGCCTCTTTTAAAGCTTTTTTGCTTCTTTCAGATAAGTCCTTTGAAGCAGATTTACTTTTCCGGGATAAATCTTTTATAGCATCTCTCAAGGTTCTTTTACTCCTATCAGATAGATCTTTAGTCATAATTATACTTCTTTCAGATAAGTCCTTTGCGACAATTTTACTCCTCCCGGATAAATTATCAAAAATATCCTTACTTTTTTCGGATATGTCATCAAAAATATCCTTACTTTTTTCGGATAAATTCTTAAGAGCATCTTTTAGCTCACTGATAAAAATGTCTTTATTATTAATCACGGCAGGGCAAGAAGATATTCCCCAGATCCCGGGACCGGTATGGGCACTCATAACTGTAGTCACCTCAGACAGGATTATCTCATCAATCTTAATTTTACTATCCTCTCTTATCATTTTCTCAAGTTCAAAAGCTGGCTCAATATCGGAACCATAGAAGATACCAATTTTCCTCTTCCCGGTATAAAAAGGGTCTTTCCTAATCTGATTGTAAAGTTCAACTATGGAATTCCTTTTATTTTTCACAAATTTCTTTAGCTTTACCTTACCATCACCACCTATAGTAAGAATTGGTTTAAGTTTTATTGATCTAGATAAAAACTTCTTTAAAAAAGGTGTTCTGCCTCCTCTAAATATATATTCAAAATTTTCGATAGTAGCAAACAGCCTGTTCTTTCTTATCATAAAATCTATAATGCTATCTATTCTTTCTTTACTTTCACCTCTTTCAACTGCCCTTGCAACTTCTAAAACAATAAAACCCATACTGATGGCAGCAGTTTTTGAATCAATAACTTTTATTTCGGCTTGAGGAAAAAATCTCTTAGCTTGATTAGCTGAATTCGAAGTGGAAGATAGTTTTGAACTAATATGAATAGAGTAAATTAAAGTCTTTTTCTCATTTTCCACTAAATCCCTGTAAACTTTCACAAAATCACCAACAGAGGGTGTAGAAGTATGAACTTTTACCCCGCTCTCAAGTTTTTTATACACCTCATCGCTGGTTATCTCTTTTCCCTCAAGATATAATTCCCCCTCAAATCCAACATATAGAGGGACTATTTTTATTTTATATTTATTTGCTAACTGCACAGGAATATCGGATGTAGTATCCGTCACTATCGCAATATCTTTCATCAACTTATCCTCACTCCTTTTGAGTCTAATTCCATTTTACAATATTTTATATAAAAAAATAGTATCCGTCTAAGTCTGAATTAATTTATTTACTTTACTTTTTAGTAAAGATGGTAGCATTAAAGAATTTTTTATTATATCATATGTGACAATTAGTATAAGGCAGTCAAAAAACTAATAATCATTAAAATAAACCAAAGTGGTTGGAGGTTTATAATGAATTACAGAAGAAACAAATTCTATTTAACCTTAACTATACTTGCTATAATCATAATTTTCATGATTGTAATTCCTCTTTCGGGGTGGGTAAAACAACCAGACACTTATCAAACAGTATCTGACTTACCTTCACCAGCAGCAACAGGTTCAAGACCAGTCGCAATTATGGTTGAAAATAGTTTTGCAGCCAGACCCCAATCCGGACTTAACCTTGCAGATGTGGTATTTGAAATTGTTGATGAATACGGAATTACCAGATTTACTGCGATTTATAACTCAAACGATGCTCCACAAGTAGGCCCGGTAAGAAGTACGAGACCTTATTATGCAGAAATTGCGAGGGGCTTCGACCCCATCTATGCTTTTTTTGGTACTTACCCCGAATGCTATGGAGTGATAGAAGACATGGGGATGTATGTTCTAAGTGCAATGACAGATAGATCAGGTAACAGTTCAATTACCGGTCAGGCACCTTACTGGAGAGACTGGAGCAGGAGTTCCATTCAGGAACATACAGCTTTCATGTCAGTGGCAAAGTTAAAGGAAAAAGCCTTACAGCTTGGTTATCCTCTCGGAGGTAATGGTATTCCATTCTCATATAAAACTGATGCACCAGAATCTTCCAGGGGAAATATCACAAACATTTATGTTGATTTTTCCACTCATGCATATGCTCCCAGTGGTTTTAGTTTAAACTATGTTTACAATAAAAGCGGTAATTATTACTTAAGGAATATGGGTGGCAAGGCCCACCTGGATTACAACACCGGCCAACAAATCACCGCAAAAAATGTAGTGGTAATAGTTACAGATATTCTGGGACCCCTGGATAAGTACGGGCATATGGATGTAAGAACCACAGGAAATGGCTTTGTATATGTCTTCCAGGATGGTAACGTAATCCAGGGAAGCTGGCAGCGTGGAAGCATATATGAACCTTACGTATTCAAGGACAGCAGCGGCAGAGTAATTTCACTCAATGGTGGTGCAACCTGGATAGCAGTGGTTCAGAGTGCGGAAAAGGTTGGATATAATTAGGTAATTATCCCTTGACATCAAGTATAAATAATGCTATCATAAAAATCCATACTTGTCAATAGGGGATAAAAATGAAAAAAGAAAAATTTACAATTAAAGACTTTAACAAGATGTATCCAGATGACAATTCTTGTCTTAATGAGATATTTAAAAACCGTTATGGAGATTTAAAAGTCTGTCCTGGGTGTAAGAAGAAAACCAATTTCTATAAAGTAAAAGGACGTAAAGCTTATGCTTGCCAGTACTGCGGTTACCAGATTAGCCCTTTAGCAGATACTATATTCCATAAATCCTCAACGAGTTTGAGAAACTGGTTTTATTCCCTGTATCTATTTTCTGTATCTAAAAATGGAGTATCTGCTAAGGAACTTGAAAGACAGCTTGGAGTTACCTATAAATGTGCTTGGAGAATTGCAAAACAAATTAGATTGCTATTTAAACAGAATAAGAAACTCTTATCTGATATAGTGGAAATTGACGAAACATATATCGGTGGCAAACATAGAGGTAAAAGAGGCAGGGGTTCAGAAAATAAAACTTCTGTTGTGGGACTTGCTCAAAGGAAGGGAACTATAAAAGCTAAAGTTACCGATAATACAAAATCATCTACAATTAAAGCTATCATAAAGGATAATGTTGAAATTGGAATTAATCTAGTTACAGATGAATATAGAAGTTATAACGGATTAGGCAAATTAGGATTTAAGCATTTTACAATCAATCATGGAGATGAAGAATGGGTTAGTGGTATTGCTCACGTAAATACTATTGAGGGCTTCTGGTCACAACTAAAGAGGTCAATTAATGGGACTTACCATTGCGTTTCCCCGAAGTATCTGCAACATTACGTTGACGAGTTTGTTTACCGCTATAATTATAGGCTTTCTTCTTTCCCGATTTTTTTAGATCTTGTTTTATCGGCTGGGAAGCAAGTTTAATTATGTGCTTAAAATCATCTTTATTTATTTTTTTCTTTTCCATTTACAAATTTTATATTAATATTTGTATCTTTAAAGTTTTCTAAATAATTTTTTAATTCAGCTTCACTTTTAAATCCATCTTTGGTTAATATAGATAATTGCGTTTTCCCGCCACATTTATTATCAATACTTTTTACTTCCTCGATAGCAAATAGTAGCGGATTAACTATATCTTTTATGCAGGGTGAATCGTCATTAAAATTCCAAGCCCTCGATAATATATATTCCGCTAATAATTTACCCGTTCCAATAGATTTATGAGTTATTATGGGTACTACTGTTCCATTGGAGGAAACATAAAATAAGCCTAATCTTTCATCACTTTTTGAATGAGCTCCTATTATACAAGAAAAATTCATTTTTTCACAAAGCATTAATATATCAAATGGATTAATTTTTATATCAAGTTCCTTCAATCTTTTAACTAAATATCTTTCCCCTATTTTATTTGTTGAACTTTCACACAATAATTTAAATTTTTCTAGCTCCCATGTTTTTAAATATTCTTTTTTGATTTCTTCCAACGCAAATAGAAAATATGCTGGTTCTCCAGCACCAGCAAAACTAAAAATTATATCTTTACTATTAATATCAGAATTTTCAAATATCTTGGGTACATTTAATATTTTTGTTCCATTATCTTTTGAAGTAGCCTTACTATCTGACGCAATAATTAATCCATCTTTACAATAAACTGCTGAAATTATTGTCATTGGATTACTTTCAGTTAGATAATAATCACTTTCATATCTTACATTTTTATTATACATATCTCAACCTCTGATTATTAATCCTTATATATTTTGTTATAATATTTATTAATCATAAAAGGATGAAAGGAATTTAAAATGGCAAATTATAGCACGACAAAAGCATTACTTTTAAGAGGTTATTCTGGTTTGGGTTCATCAACACCCGGAGCTCTTGATGAAATTATAGAAACTATAATTCAACAAGCCTCAGCAATAAAAGAACTGAATGAAAGGGTTATGAACCTTGAGAGAAAATAATTCATCCCCTTCTCTTCATCTGTAAATGCCTAAGTCTAGTCATGGTAATCCTATCAATTTCATCATATAGAAATAATGCCAGTTTTCTTTTAATAAAATTTTTGATTATAATAAATGGATTACATGAGGTGTTGCTCATTTATAACACCTCGCTTTTGGGGAAGTGCCCCCGATGATGTACTTGACGTGGAGGTATAATCGCCTATAATTAACTTCTAAAGGAGTCTTTTTTCTCCTTCAATCTTCTTTACATCAGTTATATCCTGGCTGACTTCCAGGCAACCGACATATTCATTCATACTATCATAAACAGGAAAGTATCTTATATATATAAGCCGGTTATTTAAATTAATCCAGAACTCAGCCACTTTCCTTTTTTTAGCTTTGAAATCATCAAGTACCTGCTGTACTTTATCCAGACTCTTTTTAGGATGACAATTTTGCACCTTTAAGCCAATTATGGATGGAGACCTCTTGAATATTCTGGTGTTCAGCTTATTAAAATATCTAACCTCATCATCCTTACCAATAAAAGTCACATCAATAGGCAAGGTATCGAATATAAGTTCAATTTCCTTCGCACTCACATTTCCGGTTTCAAATTTTAAAGTCTCATTCCCGGGCATAGTAAACTCCTTACAAAATAATTTCCCGTAAACTTTACTCAGTATCCTTTGCTTCTAAATTAATGCGCCACATTGCCTGTGCTTTCCTCCAGTGAAATGCAAACAATGGAATCGCTATAATGACAAGAAGCACTCCCCTTAGCAAGTCTTTAAACGCTATATCTTTTTCACTCTGAATGGAAGCATTTAACTCCTCCTCAGCTAACTGATCTATTTCCTCTCTGGATAAGTTTTGATACTGTTCTGCCGAATACATACTTATTATGCTGGATTTTGTCATATATGTTGTAGGTCTTACATACTCTGCAGCACCGCCGTAAACCATAACCAACCCCACTATAAAAATTACAATAGCAATAATGCAGACAATATATAAGTAAATTTCCCTAAAATAAACTCTCCTTGCCATTTTCAACCTCCTTGATTATAAAAACTTATTATAAATTATAGCTTTAAATTTGATAGATTCCAATTTAAAGATGATTTTGATGATTTAAAATAAAAAGCTTAATAAAATTTTTACCCACGTATTTCTTTAAAATAACTTAAAATAGTCTTTTTGACTTAAACTTCAGTGCTCTGGTAAAATTAAAGACATGGGCGGTTAGCTCAGACTGGTTAGAGCGCTGCGTTGACATCGCAGAGGTCATTGGTTCAAATCCAATACCACCCACCATACTTCACTCCTGACAACAATAATATATTAAAGAATGTTTCATTTAAATGCCCTTGCTAAAAGTGAATTTAATAACGCCTCTTTTACAGTTATCCACGCATGTCCCGCACAGTATGCACTCGGAATTTTCCATTCTGTCACTCTTCACCATATCATTGACGTCAAGACTCATAGGGCAATTCTTTGTACAGGTCATGCAATCAGTACATTTTTCCTTATTTGTCTTAAGTCTCAGTGAGGGCCACTTAAATAGATTTCTAAATTTTCTTCCTCCAATCATAAAAGGAGACATCCAGCATACATAATGACATACAGCACGCTTCCCCACAGCAAATGAAAGAATTATTACGGTAATGACTACAATGAGATACATAAATAGTCCATATACATCAGATATGGAGAATCCATAAGTGGTCTGATAGAAGAAGTCAACTTTTCTAAACCCTCCTGCTGTTACTGCCATATATGTTATTATTGCAATCCACGGTATCCATATGATATATCTTATCCAGTTATATTTGTTATTTACCGGTTTGTTTCTTGCTACAAAACTCGCTTCCTGTATTCCCGCAAGAGGGCAGAACCAGGCACAGAAACCCCTGCCGAGAAATAGTGCGGATAAAAAAAGTACAGCAAAAACAATAAAACTGCCCGTTATTACTCCTTCTGAAGCACCCATGATGATAAGATAAGGCGAGAAGTAATAGAAGATTGCCGGCAGCAGTAAAAAAGTAACAAGAATTATCCCTTTTCTTATGTTTTGTCTTTTACTCATTTTTTCCCTCTTCCACAATTTTTTTTATTTGCTTATTTGATTTTAGACCCAACCTGAGACCCTCCCAGGGAAGTTCAAGATTATAACAGTTAGAATTTTAAAACAAATTGAAAAAAAATCTATTATTTTATAAGTTGCAATAATTAAAGTTAAAGATGTAAAATCAATAGTATATTCTTAAGTTCATAAGTAGACTAAAGGGAATATGATAGAATTACCCGAAGCTATTGTGATTTCCCGGCAACTCAATGAAACTATAAGCGGGAAGAAAATTAAAAACGTCATTGCTGCACAAAGCCCCCATAAATTCGCCTGGTATCATGGCGACCCTCACAAGTATCATGATTTACTTGTCACCAAAGAGATTGGCATAGCAAATGCTTACGGCAGCTGGATTGAAATAAGTGCCGGAGATGTAATGATTTCCTTTTGCGAAGGAGCAAGCCCCCGTTTCCATGCAGAAAATGAAAAACGTCCTCAAAAACACCAACTTCTTATAGAATTTAAAGATTTAACAGCCATCAGTGCATCAATCCAGATGTATGGTGGACTTTTCTGCTACAGAGAAGGGGAACTTAAAAATGAATGCTACCTTCAGGCAAAAGAAAAACCTTCACCGCTGTCAGATCAATTCAATAAGGCATACTTTCTTAAGATTCTCTCTTTGCCCGGAGTAAACGGACTCAGTGCTAAGGCTCTTCTTGCAACCAACCAGAGGATCCCCGGTCTTGGTAATGGTGTACTTCAGGATATCCTCTTTAATGCAAAAATCCATCCAAAGAGAAAAGTAGACACCCTTACAGAAAGTGACAGAGAAATTCTATTCAACTCAATAAAATCCACCCTTTCAGAAATGGTTTCTTCAGGAGGAAGAGATACAGAAAAAGACTTATTTGGCAATCCGGGTGGATATAAGACCAGAGTCAGTAAAAATACCGCAGGTAAGTACTGCCCCAGATGTGCCAGCATAATTAAAAAAGAGGCCTACATGGGTGGAAGTATATACTATTGCACAGGCTGCCAGAAATTTTAACCTATCTTCAATCCCCTTAGACGATTAACAGCAAAAGCTAACTCAAGACCTCTAAAACCCGCAAAATATCCGGATGCTTTGCTACTTAGAATATCCAGACCACCTTTTTCTATGTGGTACATTAAATCATGAATAATTTCCTTTAGAGAAGCTTTCCCATCAATATATTTACTGATATACAATATAGCTTCACTGATTGCTTTCGTCTGCGACAGCTCAATAAGTTGCTCTAGATCAGTAAGATCGATAACATTTTTCCCAAAATGTATTCTATTTATTTCTGTAGAATAAACACTTTTCTTATTGTAATAATTATACGGATTAATACATTCTTTGACCGGAACTCTTTTATTTGGACTAATCCGATGTTCTTTTCCTTCATGTAAGCGTTTGTCAGATGTGGAACCGGAAATTTCATGTGCTTTATTAGTTACATCTATTGGATTATAATTTTTCATTTGAATTACTATATTTGATACATCAAAGTAATCACCAATTCCTCCCAAAACAAGAATTGTGGAAATCCCTCTGTTTAAGTAAAGGCTCTCTACTTTATCAATAAAGGTGGTTATTGGTTCATCATCTTTCTTAACAAGTTTTTGCATTTTTTGATCGCGGATCATAAAGTTCGTAGCACATGTATCTTCATCCATCAATAATACATTTGTATCCATCTCAATTGCTTCCATGATGCTGGCTGCCTGAGATGTACTCCCACTTGCATTTTCTGTTGAAAACTGAGTGGTATCTTTTTGCAGCGGAAGATTGTTAATAAACATTGAAATATCCACTTTTTCAATATATCTGCCGCTGTAAGCGCGTATTTTAATGGTACTGAAATCGGATATACAAATTTCCCTGCCGTCACCGGGTATATGATTGTAAATGCCCATTGAAATTGCATCCAGTAGAGTGGATTTTCCATGGTATCCGCCGCCTACAATCAGTGTTATTCCCTCCGGGATACCCATTCCTCTTGTTTTCCCTGAATGAGGTAAATCAATTTCCACCAGTAGACTTTCCGGTGACTTAAATGGGATTGCTATACTTCTATCCAGGGGCTCGTCGCTTGTACCGCTCCTGCGGGGTAAAATCGAGCCATCTGCAATAAATGCCACTAAATTTAACGACTTGAGCCTGGACCTTACGCATTCTGCGTCCTCTGCTGTTTTAATATGTTTCTCAAGGTTACCCATATCTAAATTTTCCGGAAATAAAGCAAGTTCAATAATTTCGGGTAATTCTTCAAAAAGCATCACTCTACAAATCTGAGAATTAATTTTTCGCCCATTAGCAGGCAGACCTATAAAAAACCGCACTTCAATGATTTCTTCATTTACTATAACAGAATTTCTCTCCAGTATAACCTGGCCAGGTCTGGCAATTGTAATAATACCACTATTGCCTGTTCCCCTTCTTCCCTTTGATTTATTTACAACAGCATTATAAAAACTACGGGCCAGAAAATCACGAAAAGCTATTTCGCTTACTTTCGTATTGAAGATAATATTGAATTGACTGGAAAAATTGTTTTTAACTACTGCCCGGTATATTCCAGTGTGCGGCGGGGCATAGGGATCTTTTGGAATCTGGTCAATTAGTAACTTGAATCGGGAATAATTATATTCTCCTTTGAGTGATTGGTAAGCACCATAATCCCTTTCATTAATAGACTCAATTTTATGCCTTAAAACATTGATAGTTTCCATTTTTTAACTCTTAAAATTTAAATATCCTTGATCCAGGATCTTTAAAACTATTTTTACAATCTTCAATCTCCTGCTCCACAGCCTTCCATATTTTTTCCAGTTGTCCGGTTTCCCATTCATACACCTTCTTATTCGATAATCCGGACAGGCTTCTAATAGCATTAATGATATTTTGCACTCTTTTCTCGGCAACCCGCTTGAAACGTTCCTTTTTTGTTTCTCCTGCCATAATAATTCCATCCTCGTTAATTGGTAATTAATTATGTACAAAAAATATACAATATTATGGAAATATTATCAATATATTTTTGATATATTTTTATATTGCATCCAAAAAATATTATTTAAATTGCTTCTTGTGTTTTTTTATCCAAACCCGATAAAGGAGTACAGCAGATATGGATAACACTGTACTAATAGAAAAAGGGATCAAAAATTCCTTTGATAAGGGATTCGCTATAGCATCGCCGATCAAAACAATGGGAATCATTCCAGGTATCAACCCTAGCAAAGATCCTGTTAAAAACTGATAATATTTTGTATTTGTTGCGCCAAAAAACATGCTCATCAAATCTGTTGGAAAACCAGGAACAAGTAAATCTTTTAAAGTGGTTAGAACTTCCCCAATATCCAGAAAGCCATTTACTACTTCTGGATTATAGTAGTCCTCTCTTCTTGATATCATCTCTATCATTTAGAACTCTATCTATGAAAACTTTGACCAGATTTGGATCAAATTGAGTTCCCGAGCATCTCCTAAGTTCCTCTAGGGCCTCTTCCTCACTAACTGCCTTTTTATATGGTCTGTCATTAGTCATAGCATCATAAGCATCAACTATTGATATTATACGGGATATAAGTGGTATTTCATTCTTCCTTAAGCCATTAGGGTATCCAGAACCATCCCAATTTTCATGATGAGACAATATCGCCCTGGCTATTGGAGCTAACTGTAAAGATGACTGTGAAATACGATATCCTATTTCAGGGTGTTTTTTAACAAGCTCCCATTCTTTATCATTTAACTTTCCAGGTTTCAAAATAATACTATCCGCAATAGCTATTTTTCCTATATCATGCAGGGTAGCCAAAAGGTTTAGCTCGTCCAATTGCCCATCAGTTAATTTAAGTTTCTCACCCATTTTTTGCACATAATTTCTCATTCTTGCCATGTGCTCTTTTGTCTCATAATCTCTTTCCTCCAGAGCTTTTTCTAGAGAAGATATTATTGAGCTACGGGTACTTTGCTGCTCTATTAATTTGTGTCTACACATCATATCTTCAGCTTCCTTAATAATATTTTTTATGTCTTGGGAAGGATTTTCCTTTGTAGAAACTCCTATAGAAATACTTAAAGGTATCATTTCGGAAGTGGTTTTATTACAATATCCTTTCATTCGCTCAATAATTTTTAAAGTGTTTTTTTCATCAATATTCGGTAAAATTATTATGAATCCACCCCCGCCCCATCTGGCAATAATATCTTCCTTTCTAAAGCACCCCTTTAAAAGTTTCGACATTTCCTTTATTATTTCATCCCCTTTAATATAGCCAAAAGCATCATTTATTAACTTGAGTCCATTAATGTCTCCAACTACAATACTGAAGGGTAGATGCCTTTTAGTATCTAATCTCCCCAATTCTTCTTCAAAATAGGCTCGATTATAAAGGCCTGTCAAATCATCATGAAAACCCATGTATTTTACTTTGTCCTGGGCTTCTTCCAGATCATCGAGCATATTATTTATATCAGCAGCAAGAACAGAAATTTCATCATTGCCACTGGTGGCTACTCGTTTAGATATATCCTTTTCCTGTCCAATGCGTTTAATATCATTTTTTACTTCCAGTAACCTCCTTAAAAATAGCTTATTCAATAATATCAACGTCAGGACACCTAAAATTATACATGCTACAAAAATTATAGATGTATAAGTTGCTAAGGTAGTTATACTCTGTCTGTAAATACTTCTGGGCATATTGATTCTCAATAATATAGCCGGGCTGCCAAAAATATCTTCCAATACTGTATAACCAGCAACATTCTCTCTATCTAAGGCTGCAATATAAAAAGGATTTTCGTCATTTATCTTAGATAATACATCATCCAATCCACTAAATTCATCAGGGTGGTCTAACCGGAAAACATCAATGGATAACTCTGTTCTTTCGGCTAAATTACTAGTTACGGATTCATCTAAATACCTGCCAAAAATTAGTGCCCCTCTTACGGGACCCCCATCATTGCTTTTTATAATTGGCTCTGATGTCACCAACATTGGATTATCTGGCGATAATATAATTCCGGAAACACTGCTATCTGTTTCAATATGATTAACAAGAATACTGCCATAAGATACAAACTCATATATATCCTCAGGAACTGATATTTCTTCCTCACTCTCAAGATCAAAAGCCTTCTCATAAATTATATCCCCTGATAGGTTCACAAACATCATTAAATTAAGATCTAGATTAGTAAAAGTCTCATCGACCAGATTAGAATCAATATAGTCCTTATCACTATTATTGATAAATTCATAGGTATCGTCCCATGCAGACCAATCCGCATTTAAACAAGACAGTTCATATATATCATTGGATAATGTGTTTACAACCCTATTAATGTTTTCGTTAACAGTTTGCTTTTCTATTTCTAAAAATCTTTCTTGTATTACTGAATGGGAAATTGCCAGAGTGACTACTATCGTTCCAATAAAGAATACACTTAATATAATGGTTATCCTTTTATTAATGGTCATAATTTTTAACTACTTATTAAATCCTAAATGAAACAAATGAATAAATAACTTATCTAAGTTGAAAGATTCTTTAAAAAACCAAAACTTATAATATATAATAAGCTTTTATTTCAAAATATTAATTAATTGATGGTTATCCAACAAATTAAGAAAATATATTATATTAATATAAGTAACATGTCAATTTTTATATAAACTAATTTATATAACTAGATATAAAAAAATTATTATATAATTTATTAATAGTATTGGCGCTTCTATTTGCGGAATGCTTCAAGCGCTTTAGGTAATGAAATTTCAAACCCTTTTTAGTTGAACTAATCAGTCTACACAGTATACCAGAACATAATCAGGATTTATGAAATAAAAAATCTATTCTTGTGATTTTTTTTATTTTCAAGCGACTAATATTTACAGAGAATAAAATTATGCGAAAAGATAAAAATAAGTTCACGGAGATAGTCAACGAAAATCAGGCTATAATAAATAAGGTCTCTGGCTTGATCTCTTTAAATATTTATTAAATTTAGATAATAAAAACTATCCCGATAGATACTGCACATTTTATGGATTCGGTATCTGCATATTTTGAGCCAATTGGATATGCTTCCCATCCGACTCTTGAGATTATATCGAAAGCATCAATTCCTACTCCTTCCACCGAAGGCCTGGCCTTAAGTGGGAACCTACATCTGCCGCTGTCCAAAAACTGGCAAAACATGCCTGAACATAGAGCAGTTTTACAGCCTCCGGCTGAAAAACCTACTGCAAAATAATATCCATCATTGAATGCTATCAATTCAAGGGCACTAACAATATCATGTATTTTTCTCTGATGCCTCTCATGGCTCTTGAGCCATTTCTTCTGATCCACAAAATCCTCTAGTGTGGGAACATCATATTTTACAAGAACAGCCCACCTGTATTTTTTCATTGTCTTTCTCATAAAATCGATGTCGGGAGTATACGGAGGGCAGTTTGGTGAACTTCCATATAAATGACAACCGGGAATTTTGCACTTCATCCTTACCCTCTCGTCGAATTTTACCCACCTGGAGGGAATAATGATGCAATCAGAAGCTCCGAGCTCTAGTGCACTGCTTTTATATTTTTCCAGATCAGATCTTATGGCTCTTTTCTTTTTTTTACTCAATTGCTCTAATCTTTTTGTGGTATATTTATGGTCTTTAATCATATCTTTAAAGTTGAACAAAAAACTAATTATTTACTTAGTGCACAAGATGGCTGGGGAGGAAGGATTTGAACCTTCGATCACGGGTCCAAAACCCGTTGCCTTACCGCTTGGCTACTCCCCAACAAGGTTAATAAATTTTATATCAGAATCATTCAAAATTCAAACTTAAAAGGGTACTTGTTATATTGAAGATATTCCGTTAATTGCTTACTGATTGTTTCTAGATTTTAACTATGAATGGTTAAACTATTAGGTGTGGTATGAGATAAAAAGACTTTTGAGGATAATGGCTTAAGACCTTCACATATATCAACTGCTGTTTTTAGATCATCGCAAAATGCAAATACAGTAGGACCACTTCCGGTCATCTGGGTAGCAATGGCTCCCAGCTCGGACGCTTTTTCTTTTATAGCCAGTATTTCTTTATCTTCAATTACTACTACATCTTCCAGATCATTTCGCAGCTTCCCAAAGAAAATACCGAATTCCCCCTTTGCTATATTATTTACCAGCTCACTATGTATTGATTTTCTCTCCACTCCAACTAAATCAAATTTTCCGTATACTTCTCCTGACAGAAACTTCCCTCCATTAGTAGCAAGCACAATCCAGTAAAAAGGCAAATGGGGCAACTGTGAAAGCTTTTCTCCCCTACCTTCCGCAAGAGTAGTTCCACCCTTAATACAAAAAGGAACATCCGATCCCACTTCACCCGCCAGACTCATTATATCAACCAATCCTATATTGAGATTAAATAATTTATCCAGCGCGACCAGGGTTGCTGCTGCATTGGTGCTGCCTCCGGCAAGTCCTGCACACACTGGAATATGTTTGCCTATATTAATTTTTACCGAATATTTGCCTCTTAGATTATAATTATCCAGAATTAATGCTGCTGCTTTGTGAACCAAATTTTTCTCATCAAGGGGAATATCTTCATTATCGCAGGTAATATAAATCCCATTTTTATTCTGTGACCTGTAACTTCCACTCTCTCCTAAAATCTCAAAAGTAAGCTCATCCGAAAGACTTATACTCTGCATTATTGATTTTATTTCATGGTAGCCGTCAGTTCTTCCATTTTTTGCAACATTCAGGTACAGGTTTATTTTTCCCGAAGCTCTGAGCTTTAAAATATTTCTCGTTTCCATTCTGCTATATGATAGCACAAATGCCCTATATTAGATATTAAGTTTTTTATATAAGAAAATATAATCTTCCAACCTAAGTTCCTCTGCTCTTACATTTTCATTTTTACCGATTTCGGATAGCAATTTTATAGCAAGTTCCGATTTATGACAATACCTGCTATTGCTTTGAGACAGCGAATTAACCAACTTTTTCCTTCTATGCAAAAAACAGCCATTTATAAAATCAAAGAAGTCATCGATCTCGAAACCCTGGTCTATTAAAAATCTATTATCCTTCCTGTCTACTTTTATGACTACCGAATCAACAAAGGGCCTGGGTAAAAAACAATTACGCGAAATCCGGAAACAAAAATTAAAATCAGCCAAAAAATTGGCTTTCACTGTATAAGAACTGTAATTTTTATCTCCTGCTGAGGCAAGTAATCTCTCGGCTATATCCTTTTGCATAGTTACAAATAACTTTCTTATACCCTCTGCCTCCATAAGAATTTTCATCAGCAGAGGTGCCGCAATGCTATAAGGAAGATTTGAAACTACCTTAGTTATTCTATACTTGCCGGCAATATATGCATAATCAAGCTTCAGGGCATCCACCTGTATTAATTGTATTTTTTCTTTAGAAACTTCATCAAAGATATCCTTAAATGCTTTAATCAGCAGATTATCTATTTCAATACAGACCACCCTTTTTGCCTTATTAATTAAAATCTCAGTAAGGCTGCCGATCCCACTTCCAATTTCAAGAATTACATCGCGAGAATCAACACCGGCATACTTAACTATTTTCTTCGCACTGTTGGTATCAACCAAAAAGTTTTGGCCCAGACTTTTTTTAAGTCTTATTCCATAACCACTTAAAATCCGGGCTGTCTCTCCAGGAGAGCTTATAAAGGGGCTCATTTTATTTAAAGATCAAATTTTAATTTAAAGAAAAAAAACTTTCTGCATTTTTTGAAGTAATATCTGCAACTTCCTCAACATTCAAATCCTTAACTTCAGCAATCTTCTCAGCAACATATCTCACATATCCAGGATAATTCTCTTTACCTCTCATTGCCTGTGGCGCCAGAAAAGGTGCGTCAGTTTCTATAAACAGACGTTCAATAGGAACTTTTTCTACAGCTTTCAATACACCTCTGGCATTGGGAAAGGTGATTACACCAGTAAAAGAAATATACAACCCTAAATCAAGACACTGCATTGCAAAATTGGTATCCCCTGAAAAACAGTGAACAACAGCTCTAAAATTCCTGTGACTAGTATACCTCTTTACCACTTCCAGAGTCTGGCGGTGTGCCTCCCTATCATGAATTATTACCGGTACATCATATTTTAGAGCCAGTTCTATATGAGATGCAAAAGCTCTTTCCATATCTATCCTCGGGCTGAGATTTCTGTAAAAATCGAAACCGGTCTCACCCACTGCCACGACCTTACCGTATTTTTCACTTTCATCTTTACTCCCACCTTCAGCATCCAAACAACCCTGTAATAGCAATTCAAGGATTTTAATTTCTTTACTGCCAAAGTCTTTAACATAATGGGGATGGACACCAACACTGGCAAATACATTGCTGAATTTTCCGGCAAACTCCACTGACCTCTTGCTCCCTTCCAGACTTGAACCCACATTTATTATATATTCAACACCTTCATTCTCAGACCTTGTTACCGCCTCCTCAGGAGTAAGGTTTTTCAACATATCCAGATGAGCATGTGTGTCTATAAAATACATAGCATCACTTTCTCATTATATTCTCAAACTACTAACTTTCATCTATCCTTGGAAACAATATTTCTCTCTGGCCGATCTTCGTTCCACCCTCGTATTTACCCCAGACTCCCTCTTCTTCAATGACCACTCCGCTAATGTCGACATTTACCCCTATCTGAGAAAATACTTTCTGACAGGTCGATGGCATAAAGGGTGCAAGCAGGATAGTCGACAGTCTTATTACTTCTATTACTTCATATAGCACTGTATCCAGTTTTTTACGGTCCTCTTCATCCTCACTCTTTGCGAGGCTCCAGGGCTGGCTGTCCTCGATATATTTATTAGCCATATTTATAAATTCCCAGACCTTGGCAAGATAGTCAGAAAACTTAAAATCCTGCATATATCCAAATGCTTCTTCCCTCACCTCATCCCATTTTTTTTCAAAAGCCGTATTAGAAACTTTTTCAGGAATTATGCCACCTCTGTATTTTGCAAGCATTGCCAGAGCCCTTGAAACCAGATTCCCAATATCATTGCTTAGATCCGAATTATATCTTCTGGTAAAAGCCTTATGGGTAAAAGAACCATCTTGACCGAATGAAATTTCCCTTGTAAGGAAATACCTTATACCATCCACCCCGTATTTATCCGACATATCATCAGGATCCAGGGTAATACCTTTGGATTTCGATAATTTCTCCTCTCCCATCAGAAGCCAGCCGTGAACCACAATATGCTTTGGAAGCTCTATGCCCAGAGACATAAGCATAGCAGGCCAGATTATGGCGTGGAATTTTAAAATATCCTTTCCTATATGATGTTGCTCTGCCGGCCAATACCGATTAAACAAATCCTGATCTCCGGAACTATAACCTAAAGCAGAAATATAGTTTATAAGAGCATCCACCCATACATATGTATAATGGTTGGAGTCAAAAGGTATAGGAATTCCCCACTTGACTGCAGTTCTGGAAACACTTATGTCCTTAAGCCCCTGCTTTAAAATTCCCAGTACTTCGTTTTTTCTCGTCTCAGGAATTATAAAATCCGGATTGGATTCAATGTGTTTTACTAACCTATCTTCATATTTCGATAGTTTAAAAAAATAATTCTCTTCCTTTACAGACTCCACATCTCTATTGCACTGAGGGCACTTTCCTTCTACCAGTTGAGAGTCCAAAAAAAATGTTTCACATGGTACACAATATTTACCTTCATAAATGCCCTTATAAAGATCACCATTATCTTTTAACTTTATAAGTATATTCTGGACTATTTTTTCATGTTTCTTGTCTGTAGTCCTTATATAACTATCATTACTGATGCTGTACAATTTCAGGAGCCTTTTCATATCCTTGACTATTCCATCAACATACTCCTGTGGGGAGACACCCTTCTCTTCCGCAATTTTATTTATCTTCTGTCCATGCTCATCAGCACCGGTCAGAAAAAAAGTATTCTTCCCTGTAAGCCTGTTAAACCTGGCAACCACATCCGCCAGTATAAATTCATATATTTGACCAAGATGCAGCTTTGCATTCATATACGGAATCGCAGTGGTGATGTAAAATTTTTCACTATTCATAATACCCTTTTCCCAGTTATTTTTTGAGTGGATAATGACGACTTTACCTTAAATTTTCGTTGCAATATTATACAATTTTTGTTTATCTATGTCATACCTGGATAATACAATTTTTAAGGCACTTTTCTTAGAAATACCCTGTTTGAGCAGGCTAACAAGCTCTCTGGTTATATCTTCTTCAGAAAAACTCTCTATAAGCTCTTTCTTATATCCTTCAACAACCAGTACTATTTCCCCCTTCACTCTTTTCTGATTTATTTCGGACAATATATCGCTTAAGCCTCCTCTTATGGTCTCTTCGTATATTTTTGTAATCTCCCTTACCAGACATGCCTTACGATTGCCAAATCTTTCCACAAGTTCTTCCATTAGAGTTTTAACCCTGTTGGGTGATTCGTAGAATATAAGAGTATAAGGAAATACAGCCAGCTCCAGGAGCTTGTTTTTTCTTTTTGCCTTCGCTTTCGGCAGAAAACCAATAAATAAAAAGTTATCTGCCGGCAGGCCTGAAAGAACGAGAGCACTAATTGCAGCACTGGGGCCAGGTATTATAGTTATGGGGATGCTTTTTTCAATACACTGACTTATTATCTTAAATCCAGGGTCCTGAATAGCTGGTGTACCTGATTCTGAAACCAGGGCAATATTTTTACCTGCTTCCAGTTCACTGATTATATGATTGATTCTGCTTTCTTTGCTAAAATCATGATAGCTTATTATATCTCTTTTAAAAATATCATACTTTTGAAGCAGTTTCTTTGTGGTCCTCGTGTCCTCCGCAGCAATCAAGTCTACTTCCCTTAGAATTCTTATAAGCCTTAAACTAACATCTTCAAGATTACCAATCGGCGTTGCACAAATAAAAAGAGTACCTTTAATTTTTTCTCCTCCACTCTATCGCTCTTGAATCCTATTTTATTTCTTTAAACATCTCTTTTGGATTTCCACAGATAGGACACCTGTCCGGTGCAGCGCCCTCTACAGTATTTCCACAGACCTGGCATACAAAAATAGGAGTATCTTCATTGTTCCCTATATTGTCCAGATATTTCTTATATAACTCAGCATGCACCTGTTCGACCTTATTGGCAAAAACAAAACTTTCCCTTGCTTTTTCCGCATTTTCACTTTTTGCCTCCTCAATCATTCTAGGATACATTTCCTTAAACTCAAAAGTTTCTCCACTTACCGCAGCTTTTAGATTTTCCTCTGTGGATTTAATCCCATCCATTGCTTTTAGATGGTTGAGCGCATGCACAGTTTCTGCTCCTGCCGCAGCTCTAAAGAGTTTCGCTATCTGGGGATAGCCATCCAGGTCAGCTTTTCTTGCAAAAGCTAGATATTTTCTATTTGCCTGTGATTCCCCTGCAAAGGCATCTGCCAGATTTTTTAAAGTTTTATCACCCGTCATCTTTTTTCTCCTCTCCTCCATTAAATTTATATTATTTATCTCTTTTACATTTATCACATATACCCTCAAAAATAATCTTTGAGTTTAATATATTAAACTTCCTGCTTATGCTTTCCGGTACTTCTATACAGTAGGAATCATCGTGGATATCTATAATATTATCACACTTCATGCACCTGAAATGATAATGTCTGTTTCTATCACCATCGAATCTCTTCGGTTCACCGGGAAGCGTCAGAATATCGGCAACACCTATTCTAGAGAAAGTCATAAGCGTTCTATAAACTGTATCGAAAGAAATGGTGGGAAATATTTTTTTTACTTTTTTATAAAGAATTTCTGCACTGGGATGGTCCTTTGACTCCACCAACTCTTTATAAATTAAACTCCTTTGGGGTGTGACTTTTAAATTATTCTCTTTACATAATTTAATAAAAGATTCCATAGCAATTCCCTGGACTCTAAATAGTTAAAATTATTATATAATAACAATTATTATCCGTCAATTAATAGGCCAACCCGAACTTGAAAAAAAACTGATATTAAGTCAGAATTTAAAATATGAAACTTAAAAATTTACCCAGGTTTCCCAAAAGAATCATAATTTCAGCTATTATTCTGATTTTCATCTATTTCCTTGGTTCTCTGGGGTATATGATAATTGAGGATATGACCTTTCTGGATTCACTTTTTATGACTACCATAACCATAACCACAGTTGGTTATGGGGTAGTAAAAGAACTTTCAAAAATTGGAACTATTTTCACTATTTTGCTAATTATAACTGGTACCGGAACAGCAGCTTATATTCTAATCAACTTAACAGATTTTGTCCTGAGTGAATTTTTACTAGGAAGAATTGAAAAGAGAAGGAAAATAAAAATGATATCAAAACTAAAAAACCATTATATAATTTGTGGGCTGGGAAGGGTAGGACTTGAAATTGCGAATGAATTGGCTAGCAAGAAAATCGAATTCATAATAGTAGATAACGCTGACGGTCCTATCGAAACAGCCAGACAAAATAACTGGCTGTACATTCAGGGTGACGCATCCAATGACGAAATACTACTGGAAACACAGATAACCAGAGCTAAGGGTTTGTTTGCGGCATTAGATACCGATTCGGAGAATGTCTATATTACCCTCTCCGCTAAATCCTTAAATCCATCTATCTTCGTTGTAGCCAGAGCAACCGTACATGAAACTATAAACAAATTAGAAAAAGCAGGAGCAGATAGAGTAGTTTCCCCTCAGATAATCGGGGGTAGAAGAATGGCCTCTATGGCTCTCCAGCCCTCAATATGTGACTTTTTGGATACCATAATGCAAACAGAAGAAGACGAAATCGGACTGGCAGAGATTGAGATCACACCAAACAGCAGGATAGACGACACAACCATAAGTGAAGCTGGAAAGAAATATGGAATTGAAGCTCTGATAATATCTGTAATTGAAAAAGGAGAAAAAATTTCAGTTAAAAAAGCAAGCGGAAATACGAATATGAAATCCGGCCATAAAATAATCGCTATTGGAACCAGTAGCCAGATCAGATACCTGACAGATTTAGCATCCAGGTAATTACAGTGCACAACAACTGCTTCATCCTCCATTAAATCTGCCAGATTCTACCCTGAAGAAGTAGTTTGTATCAGATATAACCAGAGTTCTACAAAAGAACACGATGATAAAAAAACCTGTTTAATGGAGACAATTATGAATCTTGAAGAACTAAGAGAATACCGATTTGAAATAGAACAGGAAAATATATCTATATATAATAATTGACAAGTAAGGGAGGCAGGCAATGAACAAGTCCAGGCAAACAATTGTAGGTTCTGCATTACCAAATATGCCCTGGGAGGAAAAACCTAAAGGTTACAAGTACGTAGTATGGCGTTATGAGAAAAATCCTATCATACCCAGGGATCTCATACCTTCTTCAAATAGTATCTTCAACAGTGCTGTTGTGCCATTTAAAGGTGAATTCGCAGGAGTCTTTCGCTGTGATGACAGGCGACGCAATCAGCAGCTTCACAACGGCAAAAGTAAGGATGGCATTAACTGGAAGATAGAGAACGAACGCATCGTATTTACCTGTGATGACCCTGAAGTAGGTAACTTCGTTTATGGTTATGACCCTCGCATATGCTGGATTGAGGACAGGTATTACGTTACCTGGTGCAACTGGTATTATGGTCCCACAATAGGTGTTGGGTATACGTATGATTTTAAAAAATTCTATCAGCTTGAAAACGCATACCTGCCTTTTAACAGGAACGGGGTATTATTCCCCAGGAAAATAAAGGGTAAATATGCCATGTTGAACCGCCCAAGCGACAGCGGTCATACACCTTTTGGAGATATCTTCTACAGTGAAAGCCCTGATATGTGCCACTGGGGCAAGCACCGCCACGTTATGTCTCCTACTTACGGATGGCAGGCCACCAAGGTAGGAGCAGGCCCAACACCTATCGAAACCAAAGAGGGATGGCTGCTAATATATCACGGCGTTTTAACCTCATGTAATGGGTTTGTGTACAGTATGGGTGCCGCACTACTTGATATTGATGAGCCCTGGAAGGTTTTGTACAGGACCGAGCCTTATTTACTTTCACCACAAAAAATATATGAGTGTGTTGGAGATGTGCCTAATGTAGCATTTCCATGTGCTGCACTTTGTGATGCACCAACCGGGCGCATAGCAATCTATTACGGAGGTGCTGACACAGTTACCTGCCTTGCCTTTACACAGGTGGATGAGCTTATTGATTTTATCAAATCAAATTCAAAGGTGTAGTCACAGTTAACTTCAATAGTTTGAAAACCAACTACATCACTGTACAGTCAAATCCTTATGAACTCTGGAATATTCTATAAGTCATCATGAAAAACTTTATAATCACCGCTCAGGAAGTACAAAACTCTCTCTCCTATATTTACGGACTGATCTCCTATCCTTTCCAGGTATCTACTTGCCAGCACAATATTTGTTATAAACTTAATATCCTCCTCGCTGCACTTACGGGAGGTAAATAATCTTCTGAAAATCATTTTCTGAATCTCATCTACCATATCGTCAGATTTCCCTAACTTTGAGGCCAATTTTATATCCTTGTTCTTAAAAGATTCAAGAGCCCTGTTCAACTCTGGTTTAACTAAATTTCCCATCTCAATCAGCAGATCCATAATCTCCTTATCAAGATACTTCTTTTTCTCTTTTGCCAGCCTTCTTACAATTTTAGAAATATTCACTGCAAGATCACCGATTCTTTCCAGATACTTGATAATTATACTGACAGAATGTAAGTATCTTAAGTCTCTGGCCACTGGTTGATGTTCAGCTTGCAGAACAATACATTTTTCCTCTATTAAAATATCACTTTCGTCAATTTTTTCGTCTCTATCTATAACCTTCTGAGCTAGATCTGTATTCATTCCTACGAAAGCCTCTATCGAATTATATACTGCTTCCTGTACCAGACTTCCCATTAATACAACATCCTCACTAATCTCTTCTAGCTTATGGTAGAAAGTTTTTCTCATCTTATTCCTTCCTTCCCAGTCTGAACCGGGCTCTTATAATAGCGCCGGAAGCAGCAAAAATCAATACCAGTATTAACAGCACCAGCGCAGTGCCCCATTGCATATCTTCCGGAGTATCTGTTAACTGTGTTGCAAGAACATACAAGTGATAGGGTAATGCCATAACCTGGCTAAAAATGGAATTGGGCAGATTTGGCTGTGAAAATGCAGCAACCGTAAATATTATGGGAGCAGTTTCTCCTGCTGCTCTGCCGATTCCAATAACCGAACCTGTTATTATTCCAGGCATAGCTTGCGGTAATACTACTTTCACTATTGTCTGCCATTTAGTAGCTCCCAGAGCCAGTGAGGCGTGGCGGTAAGAATCAGGAACCGTTTTTAACGCTTCTTCAGTGGCTGTTATTACCACCGGTAAAATAAGAAATGCGAGAGTTAAAGAACCAGCAAGAATTGACCTGCCGAACCTAAGCAAAATAACAAAAAATCCCAGACCAAATAAACCAAAAACTACTGAAGGCACCCCGGACATATTTATAATGGACAGCCTTATTATCCTGGTCAGTCGGTTCCTTGAAGCATACTCATTTAGATAAATTGCTGCCAGGACTCCAATTGGTAGTGAAAATATGAGGGTTCCTATTACCAAATACAAAGTTCCTAAAATTGCCGGGAAAATACCACCTTCTCTCATCCCCGCCCTGGGCTTTTGTGATAGGAATTCCCAGCTTATTGCACCGCTTCCTTTAACTATCAAATATATTATTATACCCAGAACAAAAGCTATAACTACCAGAGTTAAGAAAAGTAGAAAAGTATAGGAAATCTTCTCTGTAACCATTTTTCTTCTCTTACTTATTTCTATGCCTTCTCCCACTATTTACCTAACTTTCCCTTATTTTGCTTATAAATCTGTCGGATACAAAGTTTATCAAAAAAGTAATCAAAAACAGAATAAGGCCAATAGCAAATAAAGACGAATAATGAAGCCCGCCTTGAACAGTTTCCCCCATTTCTGCAGCAATAGTAGCAGTAATGGTCCTGACCGGCTGGAGCCATGAAAACACAATTCGGGGTGAGTTACCGGTTACCATAAGAACCGTCATTGTCTCACCCACAATTCTACCCAGGCCCAACATCACAGCTGCAACCATACCCGATGATGCTGAGGGTATTACGGTCTTATGGGTCGTTTCCCACCTTGTTGCACCAAGAGCAATAGAAGCATACCTGTACCTATTCGGTACAGCATTTATTGCGTCCTCAGAAATAGATATGATAGTAGGCAAACTCATAAAAGCCAGCATTACTGAGCCAGTAAGCGCAGTAAGTCCTATACTAAGATTGAAGAGGTCTTTTATTATGGGAGCAAGAAGTTTAATGCCAATAAACCCAATGACAACAGAGGGAATAGTAGCCAGTATCTCAATTATTGGCTTTAGTATTTCTCTCACCACTCTGGGAGCCAGTTCTCCGATATAAATGGCACTTCCTATGCCAAGAGGCACAGCAATTACAATGGCACCAAATGTTACCAGCAGTGAGCCGGTCAACAGGGGAAGAAACCCAAATTTTTCAAGTACTGTGGGAGACCATTTCTGGCCAGTCAAAAATTCTAATATTGGATAAGATGAAAAAAATCTTATAGAATTTGCAATCAAGAAAGCAAGTATTAAACCCAGGACTATAATAGAAATTATTCCATTTAAGAAAACAAATCTGTAGATTATAAAGTTTTTAATATTTCTCAGTCTGATCTTTAACCGAGCCATAAATTAATTTTAAAAGAAATATAATTATTTTTCTATTTAAACTTTCAAATCAAAGCTACTGGAGCTGCGGGAGAGATTTTGTAAGCCTTTCCCCGCAGCTCTTCTTATCCTGCTTGCTGTAGCGTAACCGGCCAAAAGGAGTGCAAACTTTAATTAAGTGGAACAAATCCTTCTTCCAGCCCTATATCCTGACCTTCATCGCTGAGCACAAAATTTATATATGCCTGACCTATTTCAGTCAGATCCTTCCCTGGTGCATAGATATACAGTCCTCTCGATATGGGATAAGAGTTGTCCTTCACTGTATCTATCGAAGGCTCAATGCCCTCAACTTTTACACTTTTTAAAGATTCTTCAAGATACCCTAATCCTATATAGCCTATAGCATTATCAATTTCCTTTATCTGGTTCACAACATCGGCATTCGACTGAAGCCTTATAGCAGTTTCAGAATAGTCATTATCTTCCATAGTTTTGCCCAGTTGAACTACTTCCTCTAGGAAATATTCGCCGGTACCTGAACTGGAATCCCTGGCAATTATAACTATTTCTGCATCATTTCCACCAACATCCTGCCAGTTCGTAATTTCCCCGGTATATATTCCGGAAAGCTGCTCTATAGTAATATTCTCTACGGGAACATCATTACTTACTATAACGGCAATCCCATCATAAAGAACCATGTATTCCTGAACATCAAGGCCAGCATCCTTTGCTGATTCCAGTTCCCCATCCTTTATCTTTCTTGAGGAATTGGCAAGATCGTTAATGCCGTTAATCATATCAGCAATACCACCTCCGGAACCTCCACCATTTATAGTAATTGTTCCCCCATATTTTTCCATAAATGCAGATGCCCATGCTTCCGAAACCTGAAGCAGTGTAGTTGAGCCTGATATCACCAGTTCCTGGCCTTCATAAGTAAGGCTCCCATTTTCTTCTTCCTTACTTGCCTCTTCCTGAGTAGTTCCCTCTTCATTAACTTCTTCAGCTTCCGCCGTTGTTTCTTCGGCTGTTGTTGCTTCCTCAGAAGCTTTCTCAATGTCTTTACAACCTGGCAGTATCATACTGCTTATAAGTAAAACTGGCACAATCAAACTGATTAATAATAAAAGCTTACTTCTTTTCAACTTTCTATCCTCCTTACACATAATCGATTTCAAAAACATGAAAAGATTAACATATAAAGATGGATCTTTGGTTAAAAAAGAATTAAATAAATATTAAAAAAATATTAAATACTATCCGTAATCTTGTAGCCGTACCCGTGAACTGTTTTTATGAATCTCTTACCGAATTCCTTGTATGCCATTTTCCCTCTTATTCTCCTTATATGAACATCAAGGGTTCTCGTATCCCCGTAATAATCGTCACCCCATACCGTTTTTACTAATTCCATACGGGGAATCAACCTATTTAGATTCTTCAATAAAAGTAAAACAATCTGGAACTCTTTGGGATTTAAATGGATTTTTTCAGAATCAAGGAACACTTCATGTCTGGTTTCATCAATTGCCAGCTTCACTTCCTTAAAAATAAATTCTCTTTTGGCAGTCCCGTCCGAACCCTTATCCGTACTATCCTTAACTCTCCTGAACACATTCTTTACCCTTGCTATTAGCTCCCTTACTCCAAATGGCTTGACTATATAATCATCAGCGCCCAGTTCCAATCCCAAAACTTTATCAAGCTCCTCACTTCTGGCACTTAAAATAATTACCGGTACATCAGACTTTTTCTTAATATCCCTACATACATCAAAACCATCCAGATCAGGAAGCATTAAATCAAGTATAACCAGGCTCGGTTTTATCCTGGTAAAAGACTCCAAAAAGCTCTTGCCATCCCTGAAACTTTTAACTTTATAACCATTCTTTATTAAATTATATTCCAGAATCTCACAGATGTTTTCCTCATCATCTACAACATAGATTAATTTTTCCATAGACTACTTGATATAATATATTTAATCTTTCATGTGCCACATAGATAATAATAGAATAACATTATATTCTTAATTATCACAAATCAAGTATTTTGGTTGGTTTTTTTGGTAAGACTATATTGAACACCGTTTCCTTATTGGGGATACTATGCACGCTTATCTTTCCATTGTGAAGCCCAACAGTATGTTTCACAATAGAAAGACCCAGACCCGATCCAATCTGTTTTGAAGACTCTAGATTTTTGCCTCTATAAAACCTCTGAAAAATATAGGGCAACTCATCCTTTTCTATTCCAGCACCATTATCTCTAAAGGCAAGCAGTATATTATTCTTGTCCTCTTTGATATCTATATTTACTTCTGTTCCCCTCCCGGCATAAAATATGGAATTCTCAATTATATTCCTGACCATTTGTCTGAAAAGTTCTTCATCCGTTTGATAATTAATCTGATCATTATCATATTTAAAATCGATCTTGATATCATTCTTCTCCGCAAGAAAGATAAGAGATTTGATTGTATCCTTTATTATATCAACCAGATTATACTCTTTCTCAAATAAGACATTTCGTTTATACTCTATATTTGACAAATTCAAAACATCCTTAATCAAATAATTAAGTCTCTCCACTTCTTTTAAACTTCTGGACAAATAGTCTTTTATTCTACTTTGATCTATTGATTTATCCTCCACAACAGTCTCAAGATACCCCTTTATAGAAGTAAGAGGGGTTCTCATCTCGTGAGATATATTAGCCACAAACTGGCTTCTCAACCTGGAGAACTCTACTTCCTGGGTAATATTTCTAAATAATACTAACAAGCCAATTTGCTTATTTTTCATAACTTTATTTCTTTCTTCATCCACAACAATAGGAATAGCTTCTACCTGAAGATATTTTTCTTCATCCCCGTAAAATATAATATTTTTTCTGTGGGGTACCACTTCACTGAATACACTATCGATCAGATTTTCAAATTTTCTATTCTTAAAAATAAATATAGTTTTTTTATATAAAACCTCTTCTTTTTTAAGATAGAAAAGATTTAAAAGACTTTCATTAATCCTTATGATTTTTCTATCACTACTAATTACTAATACACCCTGCATAATACTATCAAGAATTGAATCTACCAACTTTAATTCTTGCTTGATACTATCCCTGAAATAACCTACTGTTTTATCCATATCAGAGATATCTAAATCTACTCTAAAATCTTCTTTATCAGAGTGCAGGAGTAGAGATTTCTTTTTTATATAATCCACGACTGACAATATTAGCTTACGAGCTCTCGATAATTCATTATTAATATTCCTGATCCTTATCACATTCACAATAAGGATTATGATCAGTATCAGAATTATTGCTAAAGATATATATAATAATACTTGATAAAGTAACATCCTATTTATACTTCCGACCTTTCACAAATTTTTTAAAGATTATAACACATGTTGCTTTTCATAAGTATTTAATAGACACCAGCCGCTATCTATTATATAGAGAATTTATCCTAATAAGTAAAGTATATTGTTAGAGCGGGTTGCCCCGTTTGTGGGCTTGTTGCCTAAGCCATCTGAAATAAAAGTTCCTGTTTAGAATTTCTAAAAATATCCTTTAAAATCCAAATAATATCCAAAAATAATTTAGAAAATGAGGATATTGCCATCCTTTTATCCCACATCTTTACCATTTTCTTTAGATTTAATGCTGATGCAGTCATTAGAAACTGCATTTCCACTTTTACAAGACCCCTGAATCTTGCCCTTGCCATACCATGATAATTTTTAGCTTCTCCCATCAGTCCTTCAAGTATTGTATGCCTGAGTTTCTGCAAATATCTTCCTTTCTTGGAATAATACCATTCTTTGGTTTTGTCATAACAGAGGCTATTATATTGGGAGGTCGTCTTAAAATCTTCTTTTCCTGATATGCATCCGGCTTTTAGCGGACATATTCTGCAATCCTTTACGCTGGATTTATATATTATGCGGTTACTGCGATTATCCCTGGCCCTTCTTTTTAAAATCTTTCCATTAGGACAAATATATAAATCTCTCTGCCTGTCATAAGTAAAATCATTTTTAAAAAAGTATCCAGGCCTATTTGTACCGCTTTCGTATATTATGGCAGTCTTTATGTTTTTATCGTGAAGGTAAGCAAGACATTCTTGCGCACCATACTTACTATCAGCAGCAATCCAGGACGGCTTTCCTACAATCTTCTCATGTGAATCTATCAAATCAGGGATTTTAGAAATATCATGAGTCACACTTGAGGATGCAGCAACTGCAGTTATTATTCCATTTACATCTGTTGCAATATGAGCTTTATAGGAAAGACCTGTCTTTATTCCTGCTTTGTAAAAAAAGAGTGGCATCAGGGTCAGTTTTAGATTTTTTCCTAATGCTTGTCCTATTTATATCCCTTCTTCTTTTACCCATCATATCTTTGTCGACTTTACCGGTAAAACCTCTGCCACCTCTCTTCTTCTCAGGTCTTTTCTCATATATATCAAGTTTTTTCCAGTAATCCTCAGGAGTTAGATTTACTCTAATCATGGAACCCACTGATGCATCCGCTTTTACTATTGTGGAATCAACAAGTATATCCTCTTTTGATACAAGTCCCAGCTTGATGCATTTTATCAGTATCTTCTCAAAGATATCCAAAAAGAGTTTCTTGCCAAATCTTAGCCTTGCTTTGAAAAATATACTGTGGTCTGGCACTACTTCATCAAGGTCATATCCTATATACCAGCGATATGCAAGATTGAGGGAAACTTCCTCGGTGAGTTTTCTTTCTGATCTTATATCAAATAGATAACCAATAAGCAGCATTTTTACGAGAACTACAGGATCGATTGAGGGTTTGCCTGTATGTGAGTAATATTCTTTCGTAATTTCCCTTACAAAATCAAAAGAGATAAGACTTTCCAGCCTCTTTAAAAAATGATCACTTGGAACAAGTGAATCTAAATCCATGTTGTAATATATCCTCTTATTAAATTCTTTTTTACCCTGCACTTTTAACCTTCTTTCTCTTTAGGATTAGAGTATCTTTGTCCACTATTTCCCATTCTACGGGATCAGACTTTTCAAAGTTCATGGCCATGGCAATTGCTCTGGGAAAGTTAATGTAGTATTGGTTAAAATCTTTACGTGTGATTTGTTGAATCTTTGCAAGATAGCCCATTATTCGCTCCTAGATATATAAATAGTTAATTGACTATTATTATACATGATTATCAGGGGTTTGGCAACAGGCAGGCCCGTTGTTGGTGAAGAGCCGGGATATATTAACTGCAATTGTAATGGTGCTCAAACTAAACAATTTCAAACTTTCTCTATTATTTTACCTAATCTGATTCATCAATCAAAGAAGAGATATCTATAATTCTTATTTCTCCCACCCTTGTTTTTCGAAAAACTATACCCAAATAGTTTTACTAGCCGAAAATTTCATTATTTTCAAGCCTTTTTTAGCTAGTATCTGTCTGTAAAAAGAATATCCCTACCCCCACACCTGCTTTGCGCCTTCGCTTCTATTTCCCCCTTATACCTCCTTTTAAGCTCAGGCGCTTCTCGCCTTATAGTTCTGTGTTATTATTGTCTTCCTTTAACCAGGCGATGTTAGAAAAAAGGTATTTGTGTGGAAGAAAACTTAAAAAAGCCCACTATATAAGCTTTAACTGTCAAAGTTGGGTTTAAATAAAAAGTATTGATCTTAAATAAGAAAAGAGAGTATTCTTGATAAGAATTAGTCGGATTATATTCCGAAAATGAAATTTGTAATTATTTCAACCTGTTTTTGACATGGGCCTTACATAGAGAAGTTTAAAACTTTTCTAACTTAAAAATCTGTATAATCAAAACCAGCATAGTCATCAAATAAGTCTGCAACAGCAAGTGCCTTAGGTGGAGGCCTGTCCCTTTTAAACCCATCTATTCCAAGCCAATTAAGAATCTTTCTTATAACCTTATAATCCTCTATAAAAGCAATTATCCTCATATTGCCTCCACATTTTGGACATATTAAGGGATCAACCTCATATAATTACGTTCCTAAGCAATAAGTTTGACATTTTTGACCCCTTATGTTTGGTTATTGTTTGTTATAGGTTCTCTTTTCCGTACTGTAATACATATTGTATGGACTAAGATTTTTCATAATAAATGCCATACCTTCTTTGCATATTCAATAATCGTTCGATCAGATGAAAAAACACCAGCAGAAGCTATGTTGAACAAACACTTTCTTCCAAAAAGCATTCTGTCCCTATAGTTTGCATTTGCCCGTTCCTTGGTTTCAAAGTAAGACATCATATCAAGCAGCAAATAGAAATGGTCAGGTTTATGCCAACTGGTCCCCTTCAGCAAAGCGTTATGCAGTTCTTTGAACATGACAGTGTTGCTTGCACTTAGCGTACCGTCAATCAATGTATCAACTACACGCCGTATGCGTGCGTTGCTCTCATATATGGCCGAAGGATCATACGATGTTTTAATTCGATTAATATCCTCTATGCGAGCGCCGAATATATAATTGTTTTCTTCGCCTGCCTGTTCTGCGATCTCAATATTTGCGCCATCATACGTCCCAAGCGTGACGGCTCCGTTAAGTATCAGCTTCATATTTCCCGTTCCGCTCGCTTCTGTGCCTGCAGGTGAGATCTGCTCAGAAATATCTGCAGCCGGTATAATGTGCTCTGCATATGTGCAATCATAATTACGCACGAAAACGATCTGCATTAATTCTTTCATGCTCGGGTCTGTATTGATTATCTTCGCAATCTCGTTGATATACCTTATAATGGCCTTTGCTCTCGAATAGCCCGGCGCCGCTTTGGCGCCAAAAATAAAAACTGTGGGATAGAAATCCTTAAGCGTCCCGTCTTTCAAACCAAAATAGATGTCTAAAATTGAAAATGCGTTCAGCAATTGGCGCTTATATTCATGCATCCGCTTGATTTGAACATCAAACAAATATTCAGGATATATCGCGATGTTCTCACGCTCTTTGATAATAGCGGACAGCTGTTCCTTCTTGCATCGCTTTATCTTATTAAATGAAGATATCATATCTTTATCTATATATTCTTTGAGACGCTGTAGTTGGGACAGATCGGTAAGGAAACCATCCCCGATTCGTTCACTTATCATAGTGGATAACTCAGGGTTGCAAAGACCAAGCCAGCGTCGCTGCGTGATTCCGTTGGTTATACTCTGGAATTTATGAGGCCACAGCTTATACCACGAAGAAAAAATATCGCTTTTCAATATTTCAGTATGAATCTTTGCAACGCCGTTCACATATGACGATACATAAACAGCTAAATTGGCCATGTGTATAAATCCATCTTGATCAATAATCCTCATATGTTCAATCTCATTATTGGATAGTTTCCCTTTTAAAACAGCTTTCAGTTTTGCATCTATTTTTAAAATTATTCCCCCAATTTGGGGAACCACAGTATTAAATAATTCGATGCCCCATTTTTCAAATGCTTCGCTAATTACAGTATGATTGGTGTATGAGAAAGTATTTTGTGCTGTCTCAAACGCATTCTCGAATGTTAAACCTTCAATCATAAGCAAGCGTATCAATTCCGGTATAGATATAGTTGGGTGTGTGTCATTGAGCTGTATCGCGCAATGACAAGCAAAACTGCTGAAATTGTTTCCATAGTATTTTTTATATCTACATATGATATCCTGCAACGATGCACTGGCAAGAAAGTGTTGCTGTTTCAATCGTAACCGTTTCCCTGCATCCGTATTGTCGTTGGGATAAAGAACGCGCGTAATATTCTCAGCTTCATTCTTCTCATGAAGAGCCAAATCATACTTCTGCTCGTTAAATAGATTAAAATCCAGCTCACATATTGGTTCGCTTTGCCATAACCTGAGCGAAGCTATATTGTCGGTTTTATACCCGAATATCGGCATATCATAAGGCACTGCCAATACTTTTTGTTCTGCGAACTCAACGATAACCGTTTGGTCATCTCTGCGCCGGCTCCACGGATCACCCCATCGTTGCCAATCGTCTGCCGTTTCGCACTGTTCACCATCATTAAAGGTCTGTTTGAATAATCCGTACCTGTACCGAAGCCCATATCCGTCAAGCGGTATGCCATGCGTTGCCGCGCTGTCAAGAAAACATGCGGCGAGCCGTCCCAGGCCGCCGCTTCCAAACGCAGCGTCTTCAATGTCTTCCATCACCGCAATATCTACATTCTTTTCAAGCATCAACTGCTTTACTTCATCCAGAATACCAAGGCAATACAGGTTGTTATATACCATCCTGCCAATCAGATATTCAGCAGAAAGATAATAAGCACGCCGTTTTTCCATCCGTTTTTGTCTGCTTCGTATCCAGTCGCCCGAAACCATCGCCATTACGGCGTTTGATAAAGCGTTATGCAACTGCATCGCATTTGCGTGCTGTAAATCATTTTGAAAGTCACACCGCAGGTTTTCCTCTGTTTTATGTAACAGTTCATCGCACAAGATCATATATTGGTATCCCCTGCTCTTTGATACTTTTGATTGATGCGAAGAATTTTCCTGATAAGCCCGTCTGTTAATTGTCCCGGAAGCATCCGCCATTCCCAATTATCGCCCACTGTTCCCGGGGTGTTCATCCTTGCCTCACTACCAAGAGCTAAAAAGTCCTGCATCGGAATTATTACAGTATCTGCTTTGCTTTGATAAGCGGCCTCTATCAGTGGCCAGCATATATCCATATCATCATTTATTTGAAGATATTTGGCCGCAAAACGGCGTTCAGCTTCTGATGCTTTCTGCCACCCCAGGGTTGTGTCATTGTCATGCGTCCCCATATAGAGTACACTGTTACTGCTTATATTGTGAGGCAAGTGCGGATTTTTTTCGTCTGTGTCAAAAGCAAATTGCAAAACCTTCATTCCCGGATAGCCGCAGGCTTTCAGCAATCGCTTTGTCCTCCGCATCACCACGCCAAGGTCTTCTGCCACAATTAAAAGTCCCGGAAATTCTTTTTTAACGGCGTGAAACAGATCCATTCCCGGCCCTTTGCGCCATTTCCCGATTCGTGCTGTTTTCGCGTCTGCATCAATAGAATAATACTTTGCAAAACCTATAAAATGATCAATCCGAATGATGTCATACCGTTTTGACATTGCCCGCATACACTCAATCCACCATGAATATCCCGTTTTCTTGAGCTCTTTCCAATCGTACAAAGGATTACCCCAGAGTTGTCCGTCTCTGCTAAAATAATCCGGCGGCACGCCTGCAACACATACCGGATATCGGGAATCATCAAGTTGGAATATATCCGGGTTGACCCATGTATCAGCCGACTCCATGGCTACATAAATCGGCATATCACCAAAAATAAGAATTCCGTTTTCATTGGCGTATGTTTTCAGGGCATGCCACTGCTTGAAAAAAAGGTGCTGGATGAATTCATGAAAATGAATGTCCTCTTCAAGTTTTTTGGTGTAATATCGTATTGCTTGCGGTTTACGAAAACGAATGGCATTATCAGGCCATTGCGTCCATGGTTTATCATCAAAATAATGCTCAAGTGCGACATATAAAGCATAATTGCGCAGCCAGGAATTATCTTGAGCAAATAACTCAATTTCGTCCTTCATTTGATGATACACATGGCAAAAAGCATTTCTCAAAAAGTTGTTATGTGTCTTACAGAGGTGCACAAAATCAACGCGTTGTGATCCAGGAGCCAGCATATTGCACTCAAATTCAGGTAATATGCCGTCTTCTTTCAGCATAGGAAGATCAATAAAATATGGATTCCCAGCAGACGTAGACGAACTCTGATATGGCGAATACCCATATCCTACAGGCCCGGTCGGAAGCACCTGCCAAATCCTCATGCCGGATGCTTTAATAAAGTCAATAAATGCATAAGCTTCTTTTCCCAATGTTCCAATATCCCCTGGCGAGGGTAGAGAGCTGATATGCAATAAAACGCCGCTGCTTCTTATTTTTAAATCCCTCCTACTGATTTACGCTCACTTGCTGATAGGTTGCTGTTTTTCAGCACGAAAAACTGCAAATCCATTTTTTGATAACTCACCATTTGCATAGCCCTGTTCGAGAATAAGGTTAGCAGACGGAACTATTGGAATCTTTTCTACAACTTCTCGAGTATTGAAATACGCCCAGATTGTTTGTCTATCACATGTCCTGTAAATGCCATATAATCCACTGCCTGGTTCTGCACTTATCGTTTTATAATCTCCATGCAGCATAGCTTCGTATTTTCTTAATGCGATTATTTTTCGTAAAAACGTTTCCAAGCCATATTTTTCTTCTCCCCATTGCATGGGTTTGCGATATTCCCGCTCAGTTAGTCCTGAAATACCTTTTTCATCTCCATAAAAAACGCACGGAACGCCCGGAAACAACATTAAGAACAATAATGCCTGCCGTAAACATCTTATATCTTTATCACAAAAAGACAGGAAGCGCGGTGTATCATGACTGTCCAGTAAATTAAGCTGTCCCTTTACGATATTCGCAGGATATCGTAGCCTTAGTTGAGTCATACGTCCATTAAATGTTTCAGCATCAATTTTTCCAAACGCAAAGAAATCTCGGCAGTGGTTACGGAAGTCATAATTCATTGTGGAATCAAAAATATCGCCGCGAAGCCATGTTTCGGCATTTTCCCATACCTCGCCGATCAATACTGCTTCGGGATTCTGGTTTTTTACCGTTTTACGGAAATTATGCCAGAAATCTCTGCTAACCTCAGCTGCAACATCCAGTCTCCATCCGTCTACTTTAAATTTCTTTATCCAATATCTTCCCACATCAGAGAAATAGCGTATGACCTGGGGATTGGATGTATTCAATTTGGGCATTTTCCGTTCATAACCAAAGCATGCATATGGTGGAATGCTGTTTCCGTCTTTTGGTTTTTCGACTGGGAATCTAAGATCATAAAACCAATCACAATACTTTGATTTTTGTTGTTTATGGATTACATCTTCAAAGGCAAAGAAATCCCAACCGCAATGATTGAACACGCCATCGATGATGATCCGCATTTTGTATCTATGCAGTTCCTCTGTCAATGCATAGAAATCATCATCCGTTCCCATTCCCGGATCAACATGATAGTAATCTATCAAATCGTACTTATGATATTCTCCCGCGCAGAAAATCGGATTCAAATATATGCAGTTGAAACCCAGATCTCTGATGTAATCCAGATTATCCCGTATTCCGTTTATTGTACCTCCGAGGCGTGAGCGGAAAATCTTGTCGCCCTTATTGATTATTGTGTCCTTGCCCTTGTGTGATAAAGTTCTTTTCCCGTCTGCGAAGCTATCAGGGAATATATTGTATACGATTGCTTCTTTAAACCAACCCGGAACATCCGGAACCTCTTCGCGTAATATAAATGGATACTGATAATATTCATTGCGTCCATCAACGAGGTTGTCCCTCATACGAATATCAGCCAATTCATCCTGAAACATATCGGCATAATAAAATATCGTCTCCTCTTTTTGTTCCAAGTGAAAGTAATAGCAGATTCTAGATGATATATTATTTATTGTCGCTTCATAGTAATCGTAAAGCTGATCGTGGCCTGTAACATGCATATCCGCTGATAAAAACTGTACAGGACTGATTTTACTTGCGCGGTCTCCGTAGTGTAGTCTGCATGATTTCAGGTCATCCTTTGCCGTTCTCAATCTGATTGTTAAACTATGTTCACTATTTGCGAATGCATATTGTGATAGCGGTATGTGCAGTACCGCAGCCCTGTTTATCATATATTAAATTCTCCTTAATAGTTTGAAATAATTTGTCTTAACCCTTTACGCTGCCAGCCGTTAAGCCAGCTATCATGTATTTTTGAAGTTTAAAAAATATAATCAATATAGGTATTGAAATAATAATCGAACCCGCGGAGAATAAAGGCCAATTTCTACTAATTTCAGTGGATTGCAATTGAAATAACCCCCCAGCCAGTGTAGTATTCCTGACCAGAAATGTTGTTGCAAATATCCACTCATTCCATACAAAAATCAGCGTTATTACAGCGGTTACTATAATTGCGGGTCTTGCAAGTAGAAGTACGATTTTCCACAATATTTGAAAATCGCTGGCGCCGTCTATTTTTGCGGCTTCCTCGATTTCAATTGGTATTGAATCAAAATAAGCTTTCAAATTCCATATTCCAAATATACACATGCTTCCTGCATATATAATGATTAATCCTATATGCGTGTCGATTAGACCCATTGGTCTGAACAGGCGAAACAAGGCGAACATTGATAGTAGCTGCGGAAATGCATTTAACATCAGCAACGAATAAAGAACCCCTTTTCTTCCCTTGAAACGGCGCCTTGAAAATGCGTATGCAGCAAGCACTGCGCAACTGATTGCAAGTGCCATTGTACAAACGCTTATCACTGCAGAATTAAAAAGCCATTGCAGAAAATGTTCATTAGTTATTATTGCCTTATAATTTTCCAAAGTAAAATCTTTCGGGAAAAAAACAAAATCTGATGTTAACGCCCCGCCGCTGCCACTAAAGGACAATATTAATGCATATAAAATTGGAATCAAAGTCACGAAGCATAGGATAATAAAAAATATATGTAGGAACGATAACCCAACTCCTTGTTTCAACCTGCTCATTGTTCTTCTGCCTCCAGTCTCCTGTTCGTTATAAGACATAACACTACAATAATAATAAAAATAATAATTGATACTGCGGTGGATAGCCCATAATTCTGTGATACAAAAGCATGGTTATACGCGTATGTCATGACCGTATTAAGGGTTGACCCTGTAAATTCTCCTTTTTGCATTGTAAGCAGATAAATAATATCGAATTGTTTAAACGTCACATATGTAGTCATAATTGCGGCCGGAGCAACTATCGGCCGTAAAAGTGGAATAGTTATATGCCATTGTTTCTTGAAAAAACCGGCGCCATCAATTGTTGCGCTCTCATAATAGGATTTGTCTATACTTTTCAGGGCTCCGTCAATAATTAATATCATAAACGGCAACGCCATCCAAAGATTCAGTACAAGGCAGGAAACGAAAGCCGTAACATTGTCCGATAAAAAATTTATTTTCCCCAGACCAAGCGCTGTCGACAATTTATTAAGGAGTCCAAACTCTGTATTATACATACCCGTACGCCACAAAAGAATGGAAATATATGCAGGCATCGCCCAGGGGAACATCAACAACATTTTGTAAAATCTGCTGAATTTCAAACGGGGTGCATTCAGCCCCAGTGCTATTACAAATGCAATAGATAACTGCAATGCCATATTAACCGCTGTCCATAGAATCGTTATGCCTACTGCCTCCAAAAACCCTGAATCAATTTTGAGCAATGCCCTGGCATAGTTATCCAGCCCAATAATCTCAAAATCGTTCCATTTATAAAGGCTCATGTTCGTTAATGATATGTAGCCAGTGTATAGAATCGGAAATATGACTATCACTAAAATCAGAATTAATGCAGGAGAAGAATACAGCCATGGCAGAAATCCTTTTTTGATTTTCATGCTTACCCCCGCTTTTTTGTAATATACGGGGCAATGAAATCCCATTACCCCGTATCTCAATTCATTCAAGACAATTCAATTTTACTGCGCCTGCATATCCGCAATTGCCTGTAGTGCGGCGGCCTGTGCTGCTGCGGCAGCAGTATTCACATCCTCGCCGTTCATGTTTACGGCAGCCAGCAGACTTTCCGTGGGCCCCCACATTACGGCCATTTCAGGAATATTCGGCATAGGTACTCCGGTTTGTGCCGTTTCCTTGATTGCCATGACCACTTCGTTTGCAGCCACGTCTGCATCGTCATAAGCTGCTACAATGGCAGTTGCATAACCGCACTGGGTTGCGAGATCAATACCGAGCTGAACATCGGTCATTGCATCAAGAACCTTACCAATTGCTGCGCCTTTTGATTCCGCAGCATACTCGCAAACGTATAGACTCTGAACACCCATGAAGGGTGTAAGACCATTTCCGTTAGGAAGAGCAAAGCTGGTAAGTGGCTTTACACCAAGATCAATACCTGCGTCTGTGATAGCAGGAACACACCATGGGCCGCCCCAAAGTGCTGCGGCTTTTCCGGTATAGAAAAGCGTAGTAGTTGTATCCCAGGTCCCATCCGCCTGCAATGCTCCAAACTTTTTATTATATTCGACAGCATCTTTGGTCGCTTGATTATCAAGGCCGGGGTTCTTGTCAGAATCTATGATATAACCGCCGAAACCGTAAATGAACGGCGCTACATTATAAGCCCCAACGTGTTGATTTACAACTGCGTATGTGCCGGCAGCCGTATCGGTATTTGCCACCATGTAGTCATACATCCCCTCAGTAGTGGTAGGTATATCGCTCTCTTGCAATAGAGCCTTGTTATACAAGAATACGAGCGATTCAAAGGACCATGGCAGCAGGTATTGCGTACCCTTGTAAACGCCGGCTTCGGTTTGAAGAAGCTTACCTAGCGTATCATCACTGACGAGATCTGTGATGGGCGCGAGAATACCCATTTCAGCAAAATAACCCAATTTGTCATGTGCAAAAATAAACATGTCGGGTCCATATACGGGATCGTTGCCATATAGCACCAGCTGATCCGTTACATTCTTTCTCTTTTCAATATAAACGGTTATCCCATCATCCGCCAGAGTTTCATTCAGACTGTCCTGAATGATCTTAACTACCCCTGGCTCATTGTCGCACCAAATCATAATTGTAACAGGTTCCACAGTTTCCTCCGTAACAGGTTCCACAGCTTCCTCTGTAACAGGCTCCACAGTTTCCTCCGTACCGCTCGGGCTCGATGAAACCTTCGTGCATGCGGTAAATGCAATTACTATCATGATACACACTAGGATACTCAAGATACGTTTCATTTTCTGATCCTCCTTAATTTCTAATTTCCTAATAATTGAGTAAGCGTTTTACTATTCTTGATTTCATAATCCTCCTTTCTTTTAAATATTTGAGAAAGCGTTTTACTGTTTTTGACGTAGATCTTTCATTTATATAGTGCACTAACAGGGCTATATTAGCATGTAATTTTTTTATAGTCAATATAACTTTTGACTTAATTAGGAAAACGTTGTACTATGAAAACATTATACCATATTATAAAAAAGTTGCACTGCATTATAAAGCTGTATTATTATAAAAGAGTAGGGCTTCACGAAATTAAAAATTCGGGATGAAACTTTTAACAAACCGAATTTTATTAGGTTCTTTGACAAATGAGGAAAAATAGGCGACAGCCAAGACCGTAATATGAGAGATGGTACATAGATTTGCCGTAGCAGCTAGACCAATAACAGAGGACTTCTGCATAAGGATAGAAAGCAGTCTGGAAAATACTCTTTCACTGCTACTTCTCTTATTGGAGTCCCTCTTAAAGGATTCCGATCCATAGTCGATTCCAGCCCTTATGAATTCACCCACATCAACTCTTAAATAACTATAGCAGCCAGTACCCTCTACAAACTTGGGATGAAGCCAGGGACATAGAGATGGTCTTTAGCAAACTTCTTAGATCCCTTTATGTGGCAGACAAACTTATGGCGCATTCTGTTTTGTTTTCTGTCATAGAAGATTCCCCTGGAGAGCATTTCAAACCCAGCTATGCATATAGGCACTCCAGATGAGGTAAGTCTTGTAGCAGAAGAAGCACCTCTTCTTGGATTTCTTGCTATCCTTGGCCTGGCACCGAGATTCTTTACTATATACTGGATAATGGTAGAAGAATCATATTCAGAATCGGTGATTATAGTTGTATAGGGTTTAAAGCTAGGTTATCCTTTAAGAACTCAAGCTGGGGGATGATTACACTGGTACCTCTGATATTGGCAGGAAGAGTAATCTCGATAAGTGGTAGCTCAGATAAGCAACCATTTATGATATGGTTTCTGTATCCCCAGAAAAACTCTACCTTGGTCTTACCAGAGACAAATGTTGGAAAAGCCCCGATACGGCAATCTTTATCATTCTTGGGAAGAATGCCTTTTAGATACCTGTACCTTACATTGGTCTTTAGATTATTTTCTTTTACATTGGCCATTATGGGACAGGAGTCGACTGATAGATACTTCCCCTTTATGACTTTAAACTCCATCAGTTTCTTTGCAAGAGAGATCCTTACTTCCTGAAGAAGGTTATTATCAACATCTTTAAGATAGGAAGAAAACCTCTCTATGGGAATAGGTTTATCACCTGGTTCAAATCCAAGTATGGATGCAAGGGCTGGTCTTTCAAAAAGTTCAGCTGAAAGATCACTTAAGCTAGCAATGGAGCGGAGATTCTTAAAGATAAGTGCCCCTTAGTATAGCATCTCTGCTGATTGGTTTTCTCCTCACACTAGAGCTCTTATCAAGCATAGACAGGTCAAGAACAGAAAAGAACAGCTCATATTTTCTTAGCGGTTTGTCAAAGATTTCCTCAAGATTAAATAAAGGGTGCTGATACATAACCTATACCTCCTAATTTCGTGAAAGTCCTAAAAAAATTGAAACAAACAGTATTAATTCTAAGGGGGTGGAGGCAAAAAAGTAAATCAGCAAAACCTAGATGGGATAAGGCTTGAAGCGTATTTTAATTTTTAAAAAAATAGGGGTTTCACGAAACTAAAAGCTTAAAATTTTTGCCCTCCACCCCACCTGGGAGCCCTGAAAACGGCCTTTTCAGTCGGAAATAGCCCTTAAGAAGCTGCATAAATACTAGGTTTTTAAGATGGAGGGTAAGTCTAAAATAGGTAGTACCTGAAACCCGCTCCAGTAAAGGGTTTCAGAATTTCGTGAAGCCCACTAAAAGAAAAAAAGGAGGAACAATTGTGTACGTAACAATTAAAGATGTAGCAAGAGAAGCGGGAGTATCTATATCGACTATATCAAAAGTAATTAACCATTGCCCGACCATTTCAGACGCTACAGTAAAGCACGTAAGAGATGTAATGAATAATCTTGGTTATGTACCCAACGCCCGGGCTGCCAGTTTTGCGCGTCGAAACACTCGTAATATTGTTTTCCTTACAAAACTTGAAAAAGACGAGGCCTATGCCAATCCGCATATGTTCGATATAATGTGCGGAGTACAGCATTCCCTTGCAGAGAAAGAGCATTCTATGATGTTTATTGATATTTCAAGAGAACCTGATGCGGATGCTTTTATAGATCGGATTATGATGCAAAAATCTGCTGACGGCATGATCATCCACGGTGTCGCTCTTAACAGGAACATTGCATCCCTGTTGGTGCGCCGTCAATTTCCACATGTTATTATCGGACTTCCTAATTTTGAAAGCCCGATTTGCTGGATAGACACAAATCATGTACTTGGCGGACAGCTTGCAGCAGAACACCTTTTAAGATGTGGATATCAAACCATCGCCTTTATAGGCGGAAGGAATACGGATCAGATCTCATTACGTCGGCAGAACGGTTATATAATAGCTCTAAATGAACATGGAATTTCAATCAATGAGAATTACATCTGCTATACTGACTCAACCAAAGAAAATACTTTTTATATTGCAAATAATTTATTGCAAAAAGCTGATCGGCCTCGGGCAATTATCTGCGAGAATAATACCATTGCCTTAGGAGCATTGAAAGCGATACACGAGGTAGGGCTTTCAATACCGGATGAAATAGCGTTAATTATTTTTGATAAATATCCATATTCACAAATCATGGAACCGGAGCCAACCATAATTAATATTAATGTATATGACTTAGGCAGAGAAGCAGGCAAAATCATACTTCGGAAGATTAAAAATCCATCTTTACAGGTGCAAAGCTATACAACCTTACCTGTGTTGATAAAAGGTCAAACAACTTAATCTTCTTGTATGAGCTATTATCTATGTATTTTCCCTATTTGGTTACCAGATTGTCATGGTTTTTTCTAGCTACTCATTGGTCAAAACCAGCTCCATTGGCAAGGTGAATGATTTGCTTAAAGAAAAAAATATTAAAAACAGGAAAAACAAGCCTTTCAGCAAAACAGCCATTGTCTATATTTTAAGAAATGTAGTCTATGCTGGAAAAATTAAATATGCTAGCCAAATCTATCAGGGAATTCATAAATCTATAATCTCCGAAGAATTATTTGAACTGACTCAAAAAACCCACAAAAAAAGAATAAGAAAGTATAGGATCTATAAAAATTTTCTTTTCGGTGGATTGGTTGATTGTAAGGTATGCAGACACAAAATGACTCCTTGCTTTACCAACAAGTGGACTAAAGGAAAACTCAAAAGATATTACTATTATCGTTGCACTTCCACTAATCATAAAGACTGGGAAGCTTGTCCCGTAAAGCAGGTCAATGCCGACAGGTTAGAAAGATATGTTTTAGAGAATCTGGAAAGAATCTCTTTGGATAAAAACTACGTAGAAAACCTAGTTTTTAAGCTAAATAGTGGCTTGGTTAGTTCGAATTCCGAGGTAAAAAAGTTCGATTCCACCCCTGGGGCTGGACCCGAACTAACGAAGACATGCTCCAAATTGGAGCCGGAAATTATCTTTTCTGCTCTTAAATCTTTTCTTAAATTTCTTTTTCAAAGGAAAGGAGTTGAAAGAAATCTTTTGGCTAAAAGGTTTATTGAAAAGATTATTTATGATAAAGAAGATATCGAAATATTACTGTTTTATAGCCTAAATTCTCGAATTTCTGAAATTAAAAACAAAACTACCTTGCTTAAGCAAGGTGCTTCAAATTTTTCTGAAAGTAACGAGGTAAATCCATTTTTACCTCAAGAAAATGGGTTTGCAAAAGCTGATACTGGTGGCGAGACGCAGAATCGAACTGCGGACACATGGATTTTCAGTCCACTGCTCTACCAACTGAGCTATCTCGCCAACCCGTAATCAAGACTGGCGGAGCTGACGGGATTTGAACCCGCGATCTCATGCGTGACAGGCATGTGTCCTAAACCGCTAGACGACAGCTCCGCTTAATCGATAATATATGGTGGGCGTTGCAGGGATTGAACCTGCGACCCCCTGCTTGTAAGGCAGGTGCTCTCCCAGCTGAGCTAAACGCCCATATTCAATGGTAGCCTGTAGGAGAATCGAACTCCTGTTGGTAGGTTGAAAACCTACTGTCCTAACCACTAGACGAACAGGCCTCTGACTGGTGAGCCGTGAAGGAATCGAACCTTCGACACCCGGATTAAAAGTCCGGTGCTCTACCTTCTGAGCTAACGGCCCCCTGCTAATTTGACATTACAACAACCAAAATGGCACAGCCATCAACTTTCCAATTAAATTAGCAAACGTAAAGTCTACTATAGTAAAAAATCATTGTCAACAGACAAAGGGAGGGTATTATAGGCAAATTCTTAATGAACATTCGCCTGATTTCCACCCCTAATCTTAGAGGACACTTTCTCGATTTTTTCCTTACCCTTTTCCAATAACTCCTCGCTCATAACCTTTGCTTCAGTCAGGGTAAATTTTCCTCTATCAATTATATCTTTTAACTTTTCAACTAATTTTTTTCTAGTTTTCAATCCTGATTGGGGTGCAAATAATAACCCTAATATGAACCCAGAAAAGCCCGAAATCAAAATAATCACCAATATCTCTAATAAATCCTTACCGGCGGATTTATGATGCTTGTTATTCCCGGAATCTGAATTGCCACTTTCACACATTGTTGATATATCCTTTATATCAGTTAATTTATCTATATCTTTATTATAAACTATTTAATATTTATATTAAATATGATGGCGTTAATAAAACATAAAAATGGAAGTAAAATATAATAATTCAGTCTGTCAGGTATCCTATAACCTCCGCCCAGCCTTTATTCATGACACCGTCAGTAATATAGACATTATTATGCTTCTCAAGCTCATCCAGCATGACTTCCTTATGTTCTAATGCATTCCTCACAAGGAAAAAGTATTTTACTTCCCCTGCCATTTTTAAGTCCTCCAGGGAATCGCCCAGTGCTATGCAATTCTGGGTATTGAAATTCCTAACTTTCTTGTCAAATTTTATTCCACTTGCTTTATTAACCCCGGAAGGTATCAGATTATAAATGTGAAGCTTTTCTATACCCAGGTCTAAATCCTCCAACAGTGAAAGCCCATTATCCACTATAACCAGCTCCTTATATCCCTCATCTTCAAGCAGTCTGTTAGCTTTATCCAGATCCATCTCTCCCAAAAATAATGCGTTATAAGATCTGTGTCTACTCCAGTCTGTTCTACTTTCTATTTTACCCGGAAAATTTTTCTTAAGTAATTCTATAATCTTTGTTAGGTCTTTCCCGCCGTAGGTCAGATCATATTTTGCTTTCTTTTGGTCAAAAGTAACATAAACTTCTTTGCCCAGATTATAGACCAATTCAGAACCAAGCTCTGCAATGTAATTCTTAAGTCCGATCATCTGCGCATTATACCTCAACTGAAACTTATTCCTTCCCGACACCAGAACAACATCCCAATTTTTATCTGCTACCGCAGGCAGCAACTCGATGGCATCAAAATAATAATCATTTTTATTATCCTTGATAACACACCCTCTATCATTAAATAATGTTCCATCAAGATCTGTATATATAACCTTCAAATCCCTTAAATTCTCTTTTATTTCCTTTTTACTGTCCTTAAAAAACTTATACTTCGCCATGGTGGATTTTCCTTACTTTAAAGATTTAATATTAATATTTTGAAAGGGTTAATGGAATTCGGACCGGATTCTTATAAAACGCATCACATCGCTTTTTGTAATTATCCCTCTTAACTTATCACCTGACATTACCACCAGATGCCCCAGATCATTTTTCCCCATCTTCTTTATTGCATCAGATATTTCCATAGAAATATCAACTTTTTCATTCTCTGAAATTGTTTTAACTACGTCCCCTACTCTCACCTCTGGCCACTCTTCCCTGGGAACACCTTTAACATCGTGTAAAGAAATAACACCCACGAGCTTCTGGGTTCTTTTATTTTCTATAACCGGAAATCTTCCAAACCTGTATTTCATAAAATAATTGTCCACTAAATCCTGCAATGTCGTATTTTCTGTGACGTCCACAATATTTTCATTCATGACATCCCTTACTTTGATTCCCTTGATGGAAGTCTCAAAAATAAGCTGGCGGTAACCCATATGAGCAGATGATTGCAGAAACCATCCTATAAAAGCGAGCCATATTCCATTTAAAAAATTACCGGTAAATATAAAGAAGATACCTGCTGCTATAATCATAAATCCTATCACTCTTCCTGTTGTAGAAGCTATAAAGGTTGCACGCTCTAAACTACCGGTAGTCTTCCATATGATAGACCGTAGTATTCTTCCCCCGTCAAGAGGATAACCCGGTAGTATATTAAAAACTCCCAGTACAATATTTATTATAACAAGATATTTGGCAGGCTCTCTTATAAGAGCAATACTTCTGGCCAAGAACCATATAACACCGAATATCACAGCAATTGCAAAGCTCGCTGCAGGACCGGCAATAGCCATAACAAATTCGCTATGAGGAGTTTCCGGCTCCTTCTCTATCTGTGCCATTCCTCCAAACAGAAAAAGAGTTATCCTTTCTACAGGCGTGCCTCTCCTCCTGGCAACCAGAGAATGACTCATTTCATGTACTAGTAAAGAAAGAAAAAAAAGTATAACAGTAATAATAGTTACCAATACCAGAATTCCCTTATTTAATCCCGGCAGAACTTGAGGAAAATAAACAAAACCAAAATAATAGGCAAATAATGCAAATATAATAAACCAGCTGTAATCCAGCCTTATTTCTATTCCAAAAACCTTAAATAATTTTATTGAAGATCTAAACATTTAGTTCTTACTCCCCGCATATGAATCTCTTACAATCAACCTTACATTCTTGTTAAGAAAAATACCTCTTCCAGAAATCTCTTTATTTATATTATATCTTACTTAAATTAAAAACATCTATCAATAGGGCGAATTGCTTTATTTAAAATCTATATGAAACGGTATCGTTGCTTCATATAAAA
>CAYPYW010000003.1:0-55426 GCA_964415365.1 uncultured Actinomycetota bacterium
TGGTAGCGCATAGGGGACTCGAACCCCTGTTTTAGCCGTGAGAGGGCTATGTCCTAACCGCTAGACGAATGCGCCGCAGTTCAGAATTCTATCCACATTAAGGTATTTTGTAAATACCTCCTGCTTCACTACCTATACTAGTAGAGCATTGATTCAATTTTGAACTCTTATATAATATAATGAAATTCACATTAATCAAAAAATATTTTAAGGAAGATGGACGATAAAAATAAGAAACTGGAGAATGCCAGGGATATTATAGAGGCTCTTTCCAAAATAAGCGAAGCAATGACTTCGGATCTTTATCTTGAGGATATTTTGAAACTGATAGTAACTGTAACCGCAGAGGTTATGGGATCCAAAATATGCTCACTTATGCTTCTTGATCCCAAGAAGAAGGAGCTCACAATAAAAGCTACTCAGAGCATCAGTAAAGAGTATATCAATAAAAATCCTCTTAAGCTTGGCGAAGGAATTGCGGGAAAAGTAGCTCTGGAGGGCAAACCTGTGTCTGTATATAACATTGCAGAGAATAAAAATTATAAGTATCAGGAAATAGCCCGAAAGGAAGAATTGGTTTCCCTGTTATGTGTACCCCTTCATGTTAAGGGGAAAGTGATAGGGGTGCTTACCACGTATACATCAGAACCCCATCATTTCAGTGATTATGAAGTAAATATATTAAAGACTGTAGCAGATCAGGCCGCCATAGTGATTGAAAACTATCGGCTGGTAGTAGAAACCAAGGTAATAAGAGAGGAGTTGGAAACCAGAAAAGCTGTGGAGCGGGCAAAGGGAATACTGATGAAGGAGCAAAATCTTAATGAAGAAGAAGCTTTCAGGAAGATACAGAAATTCGCTATGGACAACCGGAGGACAATGAGGGAAGTAGCGGATGCGATAGTGCTTTCCCATGAGATGAAAGATGTATAAGTAGGGATTTGTAAACCTGGGAGTAGAAAATAATCTTGTAGAAATTCATTTTTAAGATGATATAATTATGAAAATTTTTAATGTGAATTTATATATTTTTTAAGGAGGGCCAATGCCATTAGTACCGATGAAACAAGTTTTAGATGAAGCCATAAAGGGCAATTATGGAGTGGGAGCATATAATGTTAATAATATGGAACAGATTCAGGGAATAATGAGAGCGGCAAGTGAGACCAGATCACCTGTGATCCTTCAGGCGAGCCGGGGAGCGCTGAAATACACTAATATGGCTTATATTAAATACCTGGCTGCTGCTGCTGTTGAAGATAATCCTGATATACCAATTGTACTGCACCTTGATCATGGTAACAGCCTGGAGACCTGTAAAGAAGCTATTGCACTGGGCTTTACGTCAGTTATGATTGATGGCTCACTTAAAGAAGATTCCAAAACCCCCACCAGCTTTGAAGAAAATGTCGAAGTAACCAGAGAGGTTGTTGACTATGCTCACAAGCTGGGGATAACTGTTGAAGGTGAACTTGGAACGCTGGGGGGAATAGAAGACGGCGTTGGTTCCGGAAAAGTAAAACTGACCGATCCGGATGAGGCGGCGAAGTTTGTAAAGCTTACAGGTGTGGATGCACTTGCTCTTGCGATCGGGACCAGCCATGGGGCATATAAATTCAAGGCAAAACCAACTCTGGCTATGGACATAATAAACGAAGTGGTAAAAAAGATTCCCGGATTTCCCCTGGTTATGCACGGCTCATCTTCGGTGCCCCGGGGACTGATCGAGGTTATAAATAACTATGGTGGAAAAATGGAAAAAACCATGGGTGTACCCATGGAAAGTATTAAGGAAGCCATAAGGAGGGGAATCAGGAAAATAAATGTGGATACTGATGGGAGACTGGCTATGACCGGTGCTGTGAGAAAATATCTCAGTGAACATCCGGATGCATTTGACCCCCGAACCTATTTTGGGGCTGCCAGGGAAGCAGTATACCAGACTGTTAAGGGGAAGATGATTGATTTTGGAACCGCAGGTCACGCGGGGGATTACAGACCGGTGACTCTTGAAGAAATGAGAGGGATATATAAATAAAATAAGGTTCTTGGAATATTCTGGTTGTATTTTAGATTACGGGATGAAATAATGAGCCGGATTCCAATCACATCAGATTATATGATTTGAATCAAGGTAGTTGTAGGTTATAAAAACATTTGACAAATAATATTATACTGGTATCATTTGCAATGAAAAATTAAAAGATTTTCAACCTGTATATTGAGGTACAGGCGGAAATCAAAGGTAAGGAAGCCTTCTTAAAACGGAGATGTTTTAAGAGGGTTTTTGTTTTTGGGGAATTAATTATATCTGGACAGCAGATTAAACATAAATAAACTATAGCCGGAATATAAATAATTAATAGCCGGAATATAAAAAGATGGATAGATTGAATGACATAGATAAACTAAAGAAAAATACAAAGGAATATTTTTCCAGCTTCAGGATTCCGTCCGGCTGCGCCATATTTGGAGTGATGAATGAAACCGGGGAAAGATTCAGCGGCCAGACGGCAATGGATGGGATTTCAGTTATGCATGAGAGATCCAATGGTCTGGGTGGTGGATTTGCAGCTTATGGTATCTATCCACAGTTTGAGAATGATTGGGCACTCCATATCTTCTATGATGATGTGGAAGCGAAGAGACAGACTGAAGATGAGATAAATAAAAGTTTCAAGGTTCTGTTCAGTGAGGAAGTTCCCACCAAAAAAATATCCCGGATTGTAAATCCTCCTATAATATACAGGTACTTTTTGAAACTAAAAAGGAGTTCTTATCCTGATAGGAAAAACGGCAACGGTTCTAATGATGATAACAGAGCTATTATTGAAGCGAAAGAGGACCTAATTGTGGGTTTTGTTATGAACGTAAACAGGAATATTCGTGGTGCATATATAATCTCCAGTGGGAAAAATATGGGGATTTTTAAGGGAGTAGGATTTCCGGAAGATATTGGACAGTTTTTCAGAATAGATGAATATAAAGGTTACCTTTGGACTTCCCATGGACGGTTTCCAACCAATAGCGTAGGATGGTGGGGCGGAGCACACCCTTTTGGGATTCTTAACTGGTCGGTTGTACATAATGGAGAGATTTCATCCTTTGGTACCAATAAAAGATTCGTAGGTGGATTTGGATATGAGTGTACTCTTTCTACAGATACTGAAGTTATTACATATTTATTAGATCTTATGGTCCGAAAGCAGAAAATAGATATGGAGATGGTTCACCTGATTTTAGCTTCTCCACTGTGGGAAGAGATAGATAGGATGCCCGAAGGTAAGAGAGAAATATTAAAAGCTTTGCGGATATTATACGGAGGCGCACTTGTTAATGGTCCTTTCAGCATAATAGTGGGTAGTGCCAACTTTATGTACGCATTAAATGACAGAATAAAGTTAAGGCCTCTGGTTGCAGCAAGAAAGGATGAATACCTTTTTATTTCCAGCGAGGAGGCTCCGATTAGAAAAGTTTGTTCTTCCCCTGATCAACTGTGGCATCCGGAAGGTGGTGAACCGGTTATGGGGATAATAAAGAAAAAGGAAAAAAGCAGAGCAAAAGAAAAAGGCGCTTTAGGTGGTGAACCCATTGATGAAAATCTGGCGAAGCTAAATCAGCTGAAGCTAATGTAGCTTTATCTAGTATAGAAACTAAGGTGATGAGAAATGGCTTTAAAATTAAGTCAATCTGAATTTGAAATAGAAAGAGATGAAAATAAATGTATATCCTGTGAGGTTTGCGTAAGGCAGTGCTCCAATGATGTTCACAAATATGATAGCGACCAGGATACTGTATATAGTGACAGTACTAAATGTGTTGGGTGTCACAGATGTGAAAGCCTTTGTCCTACAGGTGCTTTAAAGATTAAAGATAGAGAGGCCCAGTTCCGCACTAATTATAACTGGACTCCTGCTCACCTCAAGAATATATACAGGCAGGTGGATTCTGGAGGGATGCTGCTTACCGGAATGGGAAGTGACAAGCCCTATACCGTGTACTGGGATCATATTCTCTTTAATGCTTCCCAGGTTACTAATCCTTCCATTGATCCATTGCGTGAGCCGATGGAAATCAGGACATTTATAGGAAGGAAGCCTGATAGTCTTGAGTTTGAAGTAAATAAGGGTTCGAAAGATACAGGGGTAAAGCTTAAAACAAAAGTACCTGCCCAACTGGAGCTTTCTACACCTATTATGTTTTCGGCTATGTCTTACGGTTCTATCAGTTTTAATGCGTGCAAATCTCTGGCTGCTGCCGCTTCTGAGTTTGGCACCTATTACAATACAGGTGAGGGAGGATTGCATAAAGATTTATATAAATATGCAAAAAACACTATTGTACAGATTGCCTCGGGGAGATATGGAGTTGATGTAGATTATCTAAGTAAAGCTTCAGCAGTAGAAATTAAGATAGGCCAGGGTGCAAAGCCAGGGATCGGGGGTCATCTTCCGGGAGAAAAGGTGACCAGAGATGTATCAAATGCCAGAATGATTCCAGAAGGAACAGATGCCATATCTCCGGCTCCCCATCATGATATTTATTCAATAGAGGATCTGGCCCAGTTAATATATGCCTTAAAAGAGGCTACTGATTGGTCGAAGCCTGTAGGGGTAAAAGTATCGGCAGTTCATAACATAGCGCCCATTGCCAGCGGTATTGTAAGAGCAGGAGCTGATTTTGTAGCTATAGATGGATTGAGAGGCGGTACCGGTGCTGCTCCTCAGACTATAAGGGATAATGTAGGAATGCCTATAGAGCTTGCGATTGCTTCTGTTGATGAAAGATTGAGAGAAGAAGGGATAAGGCATCAGGCGTCAATTATCGCTGCGGGAAGTATAAGGTCCAGTTCAGATGTAGTAAAGGCAATAGCACTGGGTGCCGACGCTGTATATATAGGTACTGCTGCACTTATAGCGATGGGATGCCATCTTTGCCAGAAATGTTATACCGATAAATGTAACTGGGGAATTGCTACACAGGATCCTTATCTTACCAGAAGGCTTAACCCTGAGATTGGGACCAGGAGACTTTTAAACCTGTTAAGGAGCTGGTCATTGGAAATAAAGGAGATGCTGGGCGGTGCAGGTATTAATGCTATAGAAAGTCTTAAGGGAAACAGGGAACACTTAAGAGGTATAAGTTTAAATGACCGTGAACTTGCAGTCCTGGGAATAAAACATGCTGGAGAGGCGTGGTGATTTACGAATGAAAAAGATATATATTCAGGAAGAGTATTGCATAGGATGCAGATTGTGTGAGATTTACTGCCAGGTAAAGCATTCTAAAAGTAAAAAAATTATAAAGGCCTTCAAGGAGGAGATGGTAGATATACTGCCCAGAGTGCTGGTGGAGGAAATTGGATATAATTCATTTGCTATCCAGTGCAGGCACTGTGCTGATGCTCCTTGTGTTGCAGCCTGCATATCGGGAGCTATGCAAAAAAATAAAAATACTGGAGTTGTAACCTGTGATGAAGGTAAGTGCGTGGGTTGCTGGAGTTGTATTATGGTCTGTCCCTATGGAGTTATTAGAAGGGATCTTTCCAGTAAAAAGATAGCCTCCAAATGTGACCTTTGTGTTGATGAAGATATTCCGGTATGTGTTAAAAATTGTCCTAATGAGGCCCTGAAGTTTATGGATAAAAATATGGATAAAAGGAATCTGGTGAGAAGTAAAAAATGAGAATTAAAAGTAACCCGAAAGAAAAAAGTGGCCAACTAATCGAATATGTTATTATCGGTAATTCTGCTGCGGGTCTTGCTGCTGCTGAAAGCATCAGGGAGTTGGATAGAACAGGAAAGGTTGTGGTATTGACAGAGGAAGACTGCCTGAACTATTCAAAGCCAATGATAACTTACTTCCTGGCGGGAATAATAGGTCTGGACAAGATCTATTTTAAGGATGAAAAGTTTTACAGGGATAACGATATAGATATCAGATTGAATGCAAGAGTAAAGTCTATAGATACAGATGAAATGTTTTTAATCTCTGATGATGGAAGTAAATATAAGTTCAGAAAGCTCCTTATAGCCAGTGGCGGGAAACCTATTATTCCGAAGATTAAGATTGTCGGCTCCAGGGCCCTGAAGAGCAGTAAGAATACAAAGGCCGGGTCTTTTAATTTTATTGATGGGACAAACTACAGTAAGGTTGGAGGAATTTTTACCCTTACTACTCTGGAAGATGCCATAAGAGTCAAAAATTATATAGAGAAAAATGGTATTAAAAAAATATCCATACTGGGCGGGGGACTGATAGGGCTAAAAGCGGCAGAAGCATTTTTAGAAGTAGGTGTTGATGTCAATATAATAGAACTTGCGGACAGGATTCTTTCAGCAACATTTGACAGGCAAGCCTCAAGTATTATTGAAAAGAAGATAAAAAGTAAAGGAAGCAATATTTACAGGGATAATACTATTGAAGAGATTTATATTAAGAATGGAAAGATTAGCGGATATAAATTAAAAGATAACAGAAAAATGGAATGCAGCCTGTTAATAATTGCTATTGGAGTTAGGCCGGATACTAGTTTTATCGGTAGCGGTAAACTTGAGGTAAAGAGAGGAATTGTGGTAGATGATTATATGCAGACATCTGCTGAAAATATTTATGCTGCCGGAGATGTAGTTGAAGGTCTGGATATACTGCTGGGAGAGAATAGAAACATTGCTATATGGCCGTTTGCTGTTAAGCAGGGTTCAGTAGCCGGGATTAATATGGCTGGAGGAAATAAGAAGTACAGTGGCGGGTTTTTTATGAATTCGGTTGAAATATTGGGAATTCCCTCCATTTCTATGGGACTTACCAATATTGAAGATAAGGAAGAAAAAGGTATTGAATTGTTTAAGGATTTTAATCCGGATAAGAATACATATAAGAAAGTGGTAATAAAAAATAACAGGATTATAGGAGTGATACTGATTGGAAATATTGAGAGAGCAGGAATCTATGCAGGACTTATTGAAAATGAGATAGACATAAGTAGTGTGAAGAAGAATATATCCAAAGAGGATTTTGGAATAATTCATCTGCCTGCTGATTACAAGAAGCATCTTGTTGTTGGGGAAGGGATAGAGGTATGAAACTGTTAATTAATGCAGATGGCCTGGAATATAGAGAACTTAATTTAAAAGTGAGAAATTTTTTAAATGATGGCGGCAGCGGTCATAAGGTTACTATAGAAAATGTATTGGGCCAGAGATATATTGGCGACGGTTTGAAAGGCGACGCCTTGATAAATATATATGGAATACCTGGGAACGACCTGGGAGCTTTTATGGACGGCCCTACAATTGAGGTTTTTGGTAATGGCCAGGATGGTATCGGGAATACCATGAATTCAGGGAAAATCATCGTACATGGTGATGCAGGAGATATTCTGGGTTATTCAATGAGAGGCGGAGAAATATATGTGGAGAAGAATATTGGCTTCAGAGGTGGCATTCATATGAAGTCATACCGGAAAAAAGTGCCGGTTATAGTTATTGGAGGAAGTACCAGTAATTTTTTAGGAGAATACATGGCTGGGGGCATTATTATCATCCTGGGTCTATATAAAAGAGAAAGGGCAGCGCTGCCATTTGTTGGAAATCCGGATATTGTAGGAAATTATACCGGGACCGGAATGCACGGAGGAAAGATATATATAAAAGGGGACGTAGAAAGTTATAAACTGGGCAAGGAAGTAAAAAAGTCGGAGCTCGATAAGGCTGACCTGGATTTATTGGATAGATATACCACAAATTATTGTAATTTCTTTAATCTCGGCCGGAATAAGATCTCAAACAGCAACTTTTTAAAATTAGTACCGCATTCTCATCGCCCGTATGGAAAGCTATACTCTTATTAGGACGGGGCGTTTTGTTTAGCCTGTCTATGATGCTTCTATCCTATTATTTTCAGGATATAAATTTTTTCCGGATTAAGTTATTATATTAATTGATTCTCCCATTTTGTAAGATTTTTTTATTTTTTAATAATCTTGAGATGAATGATTCTTTAGTTCATATAGGCACTTCCGGATGGAGTTATGGTCACTGGGCTGGAAGATTTTACCCTGCTGGTTTAAAGAGTAACAATTGGTTGAGTTACTATTCCAGGGAATTTAACACTGTAGAAATAAACAGCAGTTTTTATCATTTGCCTAAACTACAAACTTTTATCAACTGGAAAAAAAATACAGGAGCTGATTTTCTTTTCTCGGTAAAGGTTTCCCGGTATATAACCCATATTAAAAGATTTATTGACTGCGGAGAAGCACTTGAAAGGTTGTTTACAGGGGCAAAAGAGCTGGGAGAGAAATTAGGACCATTTTTATTTCAGCTGCCTCCCAGTCTGAATAAAGATAAGTCCAGACTTGAAAATTTTTTAAAAATACTTCCCAAGGGATATAAATTTGCATTTGAATTCAGGGATGAAAGCTGGTTCACCAGGGATATATATAATTTACTTAAAAGCGCCGGGTGTGCTATTGTAATTTCAAGCTCTCCCAGGTTTCCTTACATGGAAGAAATTACAGCAGATTTTTGTTATATAAGGATGCACGGACCTGGGGATCTTTACAGTTCTTGCTACTCAAAAGATGAACTTGAAAAAGTTGCTTTGTTAATTAAAAAAAATCTGAGAAAGAATATCGAAAATTACGTCTACTTTAATAATGATGCGCAGGGTTATGCAATAGAAAATGCAGGAACATTAATAGAGATGGTTTTATGAATTTATGAAAAATTAGTAACCGTATAGACTGTGATTATGTCCATACTTTTTTATGAGCTTAATATCCAGAAGTTTTGATATTATTTCTTGGCTAAATTATAATATTTAATTACGTCTTTGATTGTTTTTAAATTCAGACGCAATATAATCAGAATATATGAGATTTCCTGAAAAATTTATTTTTGGTACAGCGACATCTGCTTTTCAGATAGAGGGTGGCAGCCAGACAGAATGGAAGGGCTTCAGAGGTGAAGATGGCACCCTGATCGGCAGTGCAATAGATCATTATACAAAGTTTAAAGAAGATCTGGATTATATACTGTATCTTGGCAATGCCTACAGATTTTCAATGGACTGGTCAAGGCTTCAGAAAGGTCCCTACTTTGAACTCGACAGTGAAGCAGTAAATCATTACAGGATAATATTTGAGACTCTTAAAAAAAATAATAAAAAAGTCTTTCTTGTGCTGCATCATTTTGCAAATCCGCTGTGGATGTTTGATACTGGATGCTGGGCTGCCAGGGAATCCCCAGCCTATTTTTTTGATTACGTAAAAAAAGTTTTAGATGTTTTTGGCGATTATATAGATATATTAAACACTTTTAATGAACCCAATGCATATGTAAATCTGGCATATTTGTTAAGAACATTTTTACCGAAGAGATTTAATCCTATCTTAAGGAAGATAGTATTTTCAAACATGGCAAGGGCGCATATGCTCGTCTATGAACACGTAAAAGAGAATTATCCAAAAATAATAACAGGTATTTCACAGGCTCATATGACGGCATATCCAATGGATTCTTGTGGTATTTATAACAACATAAAAGGAAATATAATAAAAAAGTTTTTCGATTCTATCCAGCATGAACCATTGCATAAATCCTTCATAAAAAATGGCAAATATGCAGACTATATTGGTTTCAGCTATTACGGGAGGATCCCCCTGGAGAAGTACCCCCTTCTTGCATATCAGGAGCGTGGGAGGAAACGTCTTGATGAATTGGGTATACCTCATGATGATATGTGGGAATTATATCCTGAGGGTATTTATAAACAGATAAAATTCTTTTATGAAAAGTATAAAAAATCTGTTCTTATCTGTGAAAATGGTACATGTACAGATGACGATGATCTTAGAAAACTAAACCTTTATAACCATTTAAAGTATGTTAAAAAAGCTCTGGATGATGGACTGCCTGTTATAGGTTATTTTCACTGGTCGACATTTGATAATTTTGAACTTGCATACGGGCCTTCAAGGAAATTTGGGCTTACATCGATTGACTTCAAATCTCCACAGCTTGAAAGAAAAATAAAAGGATCAGGGCATTATTACCATGATATCATAAGTTCAAACACATTAATAAAGTTATAGGCAAAAGCAAGAGCTGCTGTAAGTAAAAAAAGTGAAGAGGAAATAGGTAGTCTGATAGATCATATGATAAAGAATGATAAGCTGTTTGCCACTTTTGAAAATTATGTCTACTTTAATAATGATATGCAGGGTTATGTAATAGGAAGTGCAGGAACATTAATAGAGATGGTTTTGTGAATTTGGTCTTTTTCTTTTTTATTCTTCTATTTCACTTGTTTTTTACTTCAGTATCATTATCCAGGACATTAACTGAATCAGGTAATCTCTAGTTATATCTACTTTTGTTTGTATATAGGTGAGTGAGCAAGAGAGAAGGAAATTCTTATAAGTGATTCTTATTTAAACAGTTCTTTTTTCTAGAAGATCGCCTTCAATATATTGATGGATTATTCCCGAGATCAAAGTTTGATAGGGAATACCCTTTTCCATAGCTTTTTTTGAATTCCTATATAATCATGTTCGTATATACGAATAGTAATCCGGCTATTCTTCCTGAAAGTGTTTTTAGCTATTCTTTTTACTTTTTCTAACTCTTCTCCTGTAGGATGTTTTGCCTTTAACTTTCCCTTTTCATATAAGTCCAGTATATTTTTTTCTTCCCTATCTAATTTCATTTTATTTCTCCAATTCCTTTTTATAATCTCTTGTTGCTTTTCTGCTTGGGATTATTGTTTTTAGAAAAATTCTTTTTTCTTCCTTTACACAAGGAACTAAATATATATAATCATTGATTTGTACAAAGTATATTTTTTGCCCCGGGTATTTTCTTGATCCAGATGGACCAATATTTTCCAAAGGTCTCTCCTAGATAAATGAAATATAATTATCTCAAAAGATATCCTCCTATTCTCTTTTAGCCATTCATTTTTTTCTGGATTCCATTCGAATATCATGAGATAATCATATATTTAATGTGTGTACATCATCAAGATTAATTATCCAGGTTTTTAAAGGTGAATTTCCCTGCACAGAGATAATTCAATAGTTTTTAAATAAACACTTATATAATACCTACGTATTGTTTTAATCATCTTAGGTATCATTAATAGGAGATGTGTGCTTCAGGCTGCCCCAAATTACAAAATTTCGAACCAATTTTTAAAATGTATAATTAATTTGAAAAAATTATCCCAAAAATCCAGCTTATTTTTATTCAGTTTTGTAAAACATGTATATTAGTAACTTTATGTATTTTATTCAGTTCAGATTTAATTTTTTGCATTTCTTCTCTTAAATCAAACTCGTCCTGTATTCCCATCCAGAAGTCTGCAGAATTACCAAAATATTTAGATAATCGTAAAGCAGTATCTGCAGTTATTCTTCTCTTTCCTAAAAGGATTTGTGAAACTCTTGTTGCAGGCATGCCGGTGTCCTTGGAGAGCCTGTAAGCACTGATTTTTAACGGTTTTAGAAATTCCTCCAGTAGAATTTCACCCGGTGTTATATTATTAATTTTTTTCATATTCTCTTCTCCTTAATGATTATAAGTTTTCTAAGTCCAATTCTTTGTATATCTCTTGGAAACTTCTTAGAGTATTGCTGATTCCAAATCTTTTCAGTTTCCCTGTCGTGGAATGAAATAATCATGTGTGTATAATAACGTATTGCGTTATTAATGTCAAAGGTTAATATATTTAAAAAGCTTATGTCAACTTTAATTGGCCATAGTGAACAAAGATAACCATTATTGCAAGTCCAAATAAGATATTTTTTATAACAGAACTGAGTTTTTAAAATTTATTTATTTTACTAGCTATTCAAATGGCTGAACAGCCATTAATTATAAATTTAGATAGTAAATAGAAAAAAATCACAAGACTTAAAAATATTTTGACAAACAAAAATTTTTATATTATTATTCTTAACGTTAAGATAAAAACGTTAAGAATTAAAATTTGAGTTATTTTTTATAAAGAATGATTAAAAAAACCTCAAATATAAAAGATGTAGCCATGAAGGCGGGAGTATCAGCAACAACAGTTTCAGCATATCTGCATAAAAGTGCGCCTATAAAAAAGGAAACGGCTGTAAAGATTAAAGAGGCCATAAATGAATTAGGGTATGTTCCTAATTATATGGCTAGGGGCTTGAGACAAAAGAAAACTTATACAATTGGATTAATAGTCGGAAATGTTCTGTCTCAATTTTATTCAGTAATAGCAAAAGCTGTAGAAGATACTGCATTAAAATATGGTTACAATTTAATTCTATGTAACGGAGACGATGATCCTAAGAAAGAAAAGAAGTATCTTGATATCCTTAGGTCAAGAGTAGATGGTATTCTATTAATCCCAACAGGGAAAAATCAAGATTATATAAATACACTTGTTGAATTAGGCATGAAAATAGTTCTGTTAGATAGACTGGTAGAAAATGTTAATTGTGACGCAGTAATTATTGATAATGAAAAGGCTAGTTATGATGCAGTAAAATTTATTATATCTCAAGGATATAAGAGAATTAGCATTATTAATGGCCCAGATGAATTGAAAACTGGACACGAGAGATTGGAAGGATATCTAAAGGCATTGAAAGATGGAAATATACAAAAAGATGAAAATTTTATAAAGATCGGCAATTTTAAAAGAGAAACTGGGATAAAGCACTGTGAGGAATTATTAAATCTCAAAAGTAGGCCAGAAGCTATTTTTACAACAAATCTGGAGATAACCCTTGGTGCACTAATTGCAATAAAAAAAATAGGATTAAAAATCCCTGATGATATTGCAATAGTTGGTTTTGATGATTCGGAGACATTAGAATATTGGGAGCCTCCAATTACTGTAGTAGCACAACCTGTTTATGATTTAGGCAGTATCTCCACTGAGTTGTTAGTTAAGAATATCGAAAGAAAATCAAAAAAAAGTAAAAAAGTAGAAATAGTAACTCTAAGCACGATCTTTAAAGAAAGATTTTCTACAATAATTGATAATAAGTCTGCTAAATAGAATGAGAAATTTATGTGTTCAAGAAAAGGAGTTTAAAAGAGTATTTTAAAACATTATGTTCTGACCACTCTATGTGGTGTGTGTTCTATAATTCATTTATGAATTTTCAAAATAAGGAGGTGAGAGTAAGAATCTTAGTGGTCAGTAATCGATATTTGTTGAAAGGAGGCGATATTGAAAAATGTGAGATTTGTTTAAAGCAATGGTTGCACATAGGGTCGATTATAAATCATTACTAAAACAAATCTCGACTGTATTTTAGCATAATTTCGTTATAAGGAGGGGATTCTGGATGAAAAAAACAATTATTTTATTACTAGCTATCATAACTGTAGTTGCTATGACTTGTTTTGGAGTTGGCTGTAAAAAAACTGTAACAACTGAGACTACTACAACAGCCACTGAAGCTACAGAGGAAGTAACCGCAGTAGAGGAAACGAAAGAGATTGCAAATGAATATTCGTTGTATACCTGGTCAGGTGCTGAAGGAACTCAAGTTTCAAATATGGCAAAGTATTGGAATGACAATTTTGGTCCTAAATATGGGTTTAAAGTAAACGTTGTCCAATTAGGACGTGATGAATTCTTTACAAAGATGGTTACCATGATTACAAGTAAGTCAGATACTTGGCATTCCTTTATGGTTTTTAACTTCTTTGTAAGCACTTTTGCTGATGCTGGATTACTCGCCCCAGTAGATAAATATTATGATGATCCTGAAATTTTTCTTCCTACTTATACAATGCCATTAAAGAGTGCTCAGGACATGCTCTCATACGGGGGTTCTACTTATGGATTCCCGCAGGTAGTGGTGTCCGAAGGACTCTTAAGATATAGGTCAGATCTAATTGAGCAGCTATTGACAGATGAAAGTTGGAAAGCTAAATATAGTGAACTCGCAATGGATAACTTAGGGAAGGAATTAGAACCCAAGCAACCTATCGATTGGGATTGGGATGACTATTTAGCAACAGCAATATTTTTTACAAAGAAGTATAATCCTGATTCACCAACAGAATTTGGTACGGTTTTTGAAGGATTATCTGAGAGTGGTGTTCAGTTTCCTGCATTTTTTTATGAATTTTTAGTAAGTTTTGGCGGAACTCTAGTTAAAGACGGGAAAGCTGTACTTAATTCTGATAAAGGTTTACAAGCTCTCAGTTACTTACTTGATTTAAGAAGAAAATATGAAGTTGTACCTGCAGATGTTCATAGATATGAGGCATTTGAGGAGGTTGCGGCTTTTCAATCAGGAAAAGTTGCTATGGGATTAGATTGGGATTGGGACACTACATACTTAGCTAGTCAGGATGAATCACCCTTAATATGGGACAAAATGAAAGAAACTTTACCACCAAAAGGTCCTGGAGGACGAGCTGCCTATGTGCAGGAATTTGGATGGGTGATTAATAACTACATATCTGAAGAAGCAAAGAATGATATGGCTAAATTTCTATCATTTGCTTCTTCTAGCAAAGAAGGTGTTCTAGAATCTCTTAAAGTTGGTATACCAGCTGGAGTATATGTCCCTGAACTATTGACTGAGGAAGAAGGATTTAGCAAAACAGAAATTGACCACTACAATTTTTATTACAATGAATTACTGTCAGGAGATGAGGTTCAGGCAGTTTATTGGCCTCTTGTTGTTAATGCTGAGCAAATATATAGCACTATGGCCAAAACCTTAGGTAGGGCTTTGGCTGGAGAGATAGTTTATGACGAAGCTCTGAATATAATGGAAAAAGATATAAATGATGCTCTAGCAAAGTAGTTTTTTGAACACTTGGGAGGGTGTAATTAATTCTGTTTCCCTCCCAAGAGAAAATTCTTGAATTCTATACAAGTGGGGTAATGTGAGAATATATAGATATTGGAGGTAGAATGTTCTATAAAAGAAGAAATATGGAAGGAATAATGTATGTGGGTCCAGTGGTTATTATTCTGTTTGTGTTTACTATATACCCACTTGTTTATTCTCTTTACTATAGCTTTTTTGATATAAGTGGTTGGAATGTTGCAGGAGCCAACTTTGTTGGACTATCAAACTATTATAAAATTCTAACAGATTCACTTTTCACGAACTCATTAAAATTTACTGCCTTATACACTATTTTAGCATTGGTTATTGAATTACCTATAGGAATAGTCTTGGCTTTCTTGGTAAATGAGTTAGCAAAAACAAAGCCGAGATTGGTTAAAGTTCTGACTATATTTATCTTAATACCTATACTTTTCCCAGGTGTAGCTACAGCTACGATGTTTCGTTTAATGTTAAATGACCTTGTAGGCATAATACCATATTTAGTAAAATTAATTTTTGGCACTCAAATTTCCCTGGTATCATCCCCATTGACAGCTACCTTGGTCCTACTGTCAGTTGATGTATGGCAATGGACATCTTTTTTCTTCCTTTTGATGTATGCTAGTTTTAGGTCAATACCACTAGAAATAACAGAAGCAGCTGAAATAGATGGGGCTAGTAAATGGCGAATAATTAAGAATATATCTGTACCTATTTCAAAATTTGTTATTATAGTTGCACTTGTGTTAAGAGGAATCTGGTTATTCAGGTCATTTGAAGTTCCTAGGATATTAACTGGAGGTGGACCTGGCACAGCAACTCGTACAGTAAGTATGCAAATCTATCAATACACTTTCAATGAGGGCTTACTTGGTAAAGGTGGTGCAGCAACTATAATGACCATTATAGTTATAAACATAGTGGCATTTTTGTATTTTAAATTTTTGAATGCTGAACGAAAGGGTTAGTTGTATGTCAAAGAAGAGCTTTAACTATTGGGGAATAATTATAATATTATTCTATATAATTATTGTTTTATCACCACTAGTCTTAATTTTTGCCAACTCCTTAAAATCTATTAATGAGCTAGGTATAAATCCCTATGGATTACCTCTTAAACCTACTATGACTAATTATAAGGCACTTCTTGGTTGGGAATATACTACTGGAGGATTAGCATTTGACTCACCTCCATTTTTACCTGCTATAATTTTGAACATATTAGTTTCAACAGTTTGTGTAATTCTAAGTCTTTGGTTAGGTCTAATGGGAGCATATGCGATTAGCAGGTATAAAATAGGTGGCAAGGTATTGCCTTTTTGGATTTTATCTTTGCTTTTTGCTCCACCGGTTGTATTTTCATTTCCTCTATATTTTATGTATAACAAGTTTGGCATGCTTGACAATCCATTGGTATTGGTAACAGCTAACCTGACTTTTGTTCTGCCCTTCGCTCTTTGGATCTTCTATAGCTATTTGAATGATACACCCAAGGAAATCGAGGAAGCTGCAATGATTGATGGTGCAAATAGCTGGACCATATTTTGGAAAATAATAACACCTATTATGAAATCGGCAAGTGGGGCAGTTGGAGCTTTGGTATTTATTTTTACATGGAATGAATATCTTTTTTCAGCTGTTCTCATGACCAAGTTAAAGACTACTACTACCGCGTTGGGAAACTACAATACAGGCCAATTAGTATTATATGGCCCGATAGCTGCGGGAATAATTATAGGTATAATACCCTCTATATTAGTTCTGGTATTCTTCGAAAAGTACCTAGCTAGTGGTCTTTCATTTGGTTCTATTAAGTAAAATGAGTGGTGTTAGGTAACTTATATTTACAATATGTTATAGATCGAAAAAACTAAATAAAAATATGGGTACAAATTAATAAATAAAAACAATACCACAAGTGTAAAGTATTTGTTAAAAAATAAAAAAACATATAGAAAAAGGGGTGAGATTATGAAGAAAAAATCAACATTAATTAATAAAATCAGAGCAGAAATAGATCAAATACCAATAATAGATACTCATGAACATATTAGAAAACTTATAGATCTAAGGAAAGAAGGTGCAAATTTATTTACATCTCTTAAATACAATTTGGAGATTTTCGATTTCCTTAGTGCAGGAATGCCTGTAGAAGACTGGAAACCAAATGTTGAAAGCTTACAAGACTCTTGGGATAAAATAAAGCCATATATTGAAAGCGTCCAAACAACAGCATATTTTACAACAATAATGAGGGCTTATAAAGATTTATTTAAATTTGAAGATCGAGAAATTACTGATAATAATTGGGAACGACTTTCTAATTTAATTACTAAGGCTTACCAAAAAGATGATTTGTATGATTTCGTTTTTCAGAAACTAAATATTAGTAGAGTTCTGATGGATGTGATAGAAGATCCAGGTTCATTTGATATGCCTAACAATTCGAATGTATTTATACCAACACTTGCAATAGATCCACTTATTTTTGTTCGAAGTCAAAAGTTTTATATAGCGAATCCACCTTTTAACCCTCAATGGTTTAATGCCGATCCTTTAAAAAACTTGGTGAAGAAATGGAAAGTATTTTATAACACATTTGAAGAATATATTTCATTAATTGATTTTGCTTTTGAAAAATTGCAAAAAGTGAGAGGGGTAGCTATTAAATTTCGATTTTCATATTTCAGGGATATGGATGTTCAAATGACAAGCAGGTCAGAAGCTAAAAGAATTTTTAATTTAAAAGAAGAAGATTTGACAAAAGAACAGGTTAAAAGACTTGAAGATTTCTTGATAAGAATAATTATTGAAAAAGCCACAGACAATAATATACCGATTCAAGTACACACAGGTTCGTTTGGTAACTGTGGTAATGATCCAAGGAAGGGGCATCCATTTCAATTAATTAATTTATTTACTGAATTTCATAAAACAAAGTTTATTCTTTTTCATGGTTCATACCCTTTTACTGGAGAAATGGTCAGCCTCGTTAAAGCGTTTCCTAATGTTTATGTTGATATTTGTTGGACACCTTGGCTTTTATATAATAATCTTCAAAAATATCTTTCAGAATGGCTTGCAGTTATACCAAGCAACAAAATACTATTAGGAGGTGATTCTGAGGTTATAGAAAGGTTATATGCTTCATTTTCAGTAGCTAAAGATTGTATCGCGGAAGTCTTAAGTGATTATATTGAAAGGGATGTATATACAAAAAAAATGGCATTGACTGTTGCTAGGAAATTATTAAAAGAAAATGCTCAAAAGATTTATAAGATAGAAATAGATTAATAAAGAGTATACCAAAAGCATATAAGAAGAGGTAACAACTGTTATAGAAGTATTTTTATTGAGAAGAATCTGGTAGGTACAATTCGATAATAATTATTTGAGAATTAAAAACTAGAATTATTTGAGTACAAGGGAGTTACAATGAATAATAAAATAAAGGTACTATTTTCAGGTGAACAATATTTGTTAGATCAAACTGAGTATAAAGGCTTTGATTCTTTTAATATTAGTTCCTATGAAGAAAGCGGGCAGTATTTTATTAGTGCCTTAGAAAATAATGATATAGAAGTTGATTATATTCCAACTAATAAAGTTACAGAAAAATTTCCATGGACGATTAATGATCTAAAAAAATATGATGTTATAGTTTTAAGCGATGTTGGCAGTAACTCTTTTTTAGTTTCGAAAAAAACTATAAATGGAGAGAAAACACCTAATAGATTAAAACTTATAAGAGAATATGTAAATGATGGTGGTGGTTTTATAATGTGGGGAGGATATATGTCATTTACTGGAATTCACGGTTATGCATTTTATAAAAATACACCGATAGAGGAGATGTTACCAGTTAATCTAATGACAACTGATGATAGAGTTGAAGTACCTGAAGGTTTTGTTCCTAAAATAATAAAGAAAGATCATCCGATATTTAACGGAATTCCGGAATGTTGGGAAGGTTGGTTTCTTTCATACAATAGATTAATTCCTAAAAAAAACTCTATGGTATTAGCTACTATAAAGGAATATGGTGATGATCCATTTCTAATTATTTGGGAATATGGAAAAGGAAGGTCTTTAGCGATATGTGTAGATTGTGCTCCTCATGGTGCATCTCCCAAATTCTTAAATTGGAAATATACTGAGAAACTTTATTCAAATATGGTCAGGTGGTGTGCTAGAAAACATTCAGAGGGAATGCTGTAAATGTTTGCAATATGGGGGAATTTAAATAGTAATTTTGGTATATACAGTAGACCTTTGATGAAAGGTATGTATCAATATATATTGGACTTGATAAAAAATGACCTATCTGACTTTAAAGAGGGAGAGCCAGTAAATATTAAATATATATAAAATAACATATTATTTTGGTGAGCTTTGAGATTAGTTGATTTGTTTGAGATTTTAGATAATGGTAAATAAGAAGTTAATAAAAAATGCAATAGAACATAAGTCCTTAGATAGAATACCATTAATGTATCGTGGGGATCCTAAAATAAATGAAGATTTAAGAAATCATTTTAATTTGGGCAATTTAGAATATGAATGGGAAAAATTAATTAAAAAGCTAGGAGCAGATAATTTTTCTGATGGTGCAACTTTAGGTGCTTTTACTACATATTTTCCTAAGTATATTGGGCCAGAGTTTAACGCTAAATTTGAGCAGAATCACTTCTTTATCTGGGGAATAAAGCCAGTGGAAATAAGAGTTGCTAATGCGACCGATATCATATTTCATAAGGATCCCCCCTTATATAATTGTGATAGTATAAGTGACCTAAGAAAATATGACTTCCCCAAAACTGAATGGTTTGATTTTGATACTTATAAAATTGTAACCGAAGCCATTGACCAGAAATATGAGGACCAAAGAGAAATAAAAGCTAAAGATATCAAGAATACTGATAGGTTTTTTCTAAATACCTATTACCTAAACAGTATCTTCATGACTTCTATATTTTTAAGAGGCATAGATAAGATGCTAATGGATCTTATCGGGAATAGTAAATATGCAGAAGCCCTTATTTGCAATATTGGAGAATTCATGCTTGAGTTTTGTAAAAAGAATCTATTCTCTATTGGAAACAAAATTGATGTTTATGGTATTTGGGATGATATTGCAACTCAAGACAGTTTGGTAATTTCACCTTATATTTGGCGTAAATTTTACAAACCTTGGTATAAAAAGGTTATTGAAGTTGCTAAAAAGTATAATTTATACATTTGTTTTCACATCTGCGGAAATTGTTCAGAAGTAATACCGGATCTAATTGATATGGGTGTAGATATATTAGATCCCGTTCAAGTTTCTGCTAAAAATATGCAACTGGAAAAACTAAAAAAGAATTTTGGAAAAGATATTTGTTTTCATGGAGGTTTAGATGCACAAAGATTGATACCTATGGGGAATCCTGAACGAATCGAGAAAGAGGTTAAAAGAGTTAAAGGATTGTTTGATGGTGATGGTGGAATTATTCTAGGTCCATCACATTATATAACGGCAGATACTCCATTAGAGAATGTTTTGGCTATATATGGTTAGAGAATTTTGAAAGAAAAAAACTAAGGTTTCTCTCGATTTGGAAGCAATGGGTAATAGTGATTATCTAATCTAAGGGGACTTGGTTATGCAGAGGAGATTCAGAGTATAAATTATAATCCAAACAAAATATAAGTTAAATTTGGGTCATGAAGGTTGTGTAGAAGAACTTAAGAAAGATTTGATCAAGATTAAAAATTGTAATGTAAAAATAATTATAAAAGATATAAGTACAGTAAATTTATAAATCTGAGAGGTTATGAGAGTTACTGATTAGCTATGGATATTGTAAGGCAATTAAATAGTTAGTGAATAGTTCTATACTTTAATGTCTGGTTTAGGGGGTATCGAAGTATGTATGGTAAAAATTTTCAGATTGCTAAAGATTCAATAGATCCTGATTTAGTACTTAAAAGAAAACTTTACACAGGGGCTGAAATTCCAGCAATTGGATTAGGTACATTTGGCTCTGATAGATTTTCTGGTAAGGATATTGCTGAAGCTGTAAAGAGTGCAATATTAGTAGGATATAGGCATATAGATTGTGCATCTATTTATGAAAATGAATATTTAATAGGAGAATCTTTAGATGAAGTTATAAAATCTGGAATAAAAAGAGAAAAGTTATGGATTACCTCTAAACTTTGGAATGATATGCATGGTGAAGGAGATGTTGCCAAAGCCTGTAAGAAATCTTTAAAAGATCTACGAGTAGATTACCTGGACCTTTACTTAACCCACTGGCCGTTTCCAAATTATCATTCTCCAGGTTGTAATCCTGATTCAAGAGATCCTAATGCAAAACCTTATATTCATGAAAACTATATGGAAACATGGTTACAGATGGAAGAGTTAGTAAAAAAGGGATTTGTGCGTCATATAGGTACATCTAATATGACAATACCAAAATTAAAGCTGGTCTTACGCGACGCAAAAATAAAACCTGCCTGCAATGAGATGGAACTACACCCTCACTTTCAGCAACTGGAATTCTTTGAGTTTTGTATTAAAAATAGGGTACAACCAATAGGATTTTGTCCTATAGGTTCACCTACACGTCCAGATAGGGATAAGACAGAGGAAGATACTGTAGATATAAAAGATCCGGTAATATTAAGAATTTCCAGAAGATTAGGTGTTCACCCTGCTGTTGTGTGTGTTAAATGGGCTGTTCAGAGAGGTCAGATTCCGATTCCTTTTTCAATCTATAGGAACGAATATTTAAGCAATCTTAAAGCCACAGTAAAGGGTCCACTCACAGTGGGAGAGATGAAGGAAATTGAGGGAATAGATAAAAATTGCCGTCTTATAAAAGGTCAGGTTTTTCTTTGGGAGGGCGCAGAGTCATGGGAGGATTTATGGGATATAAATGGAAAAATAGCAACATAATGGATAATTGGAAAATTAATAATTATTAAAAAGTATCTGGATGTTAATTAATTATTCCTGAAAAAGTGATTCTGGTAAATTATAAGAATAATTAAAAAATATTTATACGAATTAAGAAATTACAATGTCGAATTTCAAAAGTGGTGACAGTAAATATCTGATAGGTATTGATATAGGAACCTCTGCTATCAAAATGACAATATTAGATCTAAAGGGGAATATTGTCTATTCTATGGCAGAAGAATATAAAATAGATTATCTTATAAATAACAAGGTGCAACAAAATCCTTGGGATTGGTACAAAGGCCTGTGTTTGCTATTCAGAGATTCTTTTGTCTTAGGGAGATTAGAGAAGAAAAAGGTATTAGCTATTGGTATATCTTCGCAATCAAATGCTCTTGTTCCAGTAAGTGCAGAGAGTGATTTATTGCACCCAGCAATCTTATATCTGGATAAAAGAAGCATTGATATATGTAATTCATTTAAAGGAACTGCTGAAGAAAAAAGGATTTATAAACTGACAGGCAGCACTTTAAAACCATCATATACTGGGCCTCAAATTGCATGGATTTCAAAAAAAGAACCTGGTATATACAAAAATACTTGTAAATTCTTGACAGCTAATGGTTTTATTATCTATATGTTTACTGGTAAATTCAGTCAAGATTATACACAGACAGGAATGACAGGAATCTTTGACAGGGAAAAAGAGTGCTGGAGCAAGGAGCTTCTGAACTACTTCAGTATAAGTGAAGATAAATTGCCTAAAATATATAAATCTTATGAGATAGTAGGTAAAACAAACAATTTATTTGCAAAAAGCACAGGTCTTCCTACCGGGATACCGGTAATTGCAGGAGCATTAGATGTTGCTTCTACAATGCTTGGTTCTGGATGTATTGATATTGGTTCTTGTATTATTGAAATGGGTTCAGTTATAAATATAGCTAATCTTACTGATAAATTAATACACGATAAAAACCTTCAGACATATCCTAGTGTAATACCAGGAATGCATATTGTTGCTGGTAGTGTAGACGGAGTAGGAAATACCATAAAATGGTTTTTAAATAATATATATAGGAGTTCCGAAACAAACAATCAAATAACTGACAGAAATATATTTAACAATTTAAATGAGGAAATCATTGATACTAAATTAGGATCTGGAAATATTATATTCTTACCGTTTATGGCAGGTATGCGGACACCAAGATCGGATTTAAATACAAAAGGTTCTTTTTTAGGAATTAAAATTTCTTCAAGAAAGATAGATATTTTCAGGTCAATTTTAGAAGGCTGTGCCTATGGATTGAAGCATAATTTAGAGTTTATATATAGAAAAAAGATTGACTTAATTGATACAGTTGTATCAGGTGGAGCTAGTAGAGATAAGTTCTGGTTGCAGATCATGGCTGATGTTCTAAATATTCATATTAAAAAATTATGTCATACAAACGGAGCTTCTATTGGTGCAGCAATGCTTGCAGGTATAGGGTGTGGAGCATTTAATGAATTTAAGAAAGCTAAGGAATTGGTGTGTAAATATGACTGTGATTTTAGTCCAAATATAGATAACGCAAAATTGTATAATAGATATTACAGACAATATAAGAACTTTGTAAAAATCTTAATTCTTGAACTTGATAGACTTGAAAGCATTCAATCAAAATAATCTAGTAAAATAAAGGGGAGATTTTTTGAAAAATATTCTGAGTAACACTATGAAAGCTGCTTTGCGTCAAAGCCCGGGAAAAGTAATATGCAATAATGTCAGGAAACCAGAACTAGATGGTAGCGAAAAAGTGTTAATAAAAGTACTGCATGTGGGTATTTGTGGTTCTGACATTTCAAGGGTTAGGGATCCAGATAATAAGTGGAATGGGAGAATATTAGGTCATGAAGCAGTTGGTATTGTAGAAGAGGTGGGAGGTGAAGTTTCAATAAAATCCTCTTTAAAAATTAGAGATAAGGTTGCGATTATTCCACTTATTCCTTGTTTTGAATGTTATTTTTGTAAGAGAGGAATGTATTCTTCTTGTCAACACTATAGTTTTATTGGGTCAAGAGTTGGAGGAGCTTTAAGTGAATATATACTGGTAGATCCTAAAAATTTAATAAAACTACCAGATGATGAGGATATTTTAAAATACACTTTATTAGAACCACTCACTATAGCCCTCCATACCATTTACCAGGCAAATATAAAGTTAGGAGAAACTGCAGTTATTTTTGGCGCAGGAACTATTGGTCTGTTAATAATGCAAGTACTTAAGAACTTAGCATATAATGATTTAGTAATTATTGATATTGATAATTTCAAATTAAATCTTGCTAAAAAATTAGGTTCTTTACACAATATTAATTCAAATCGTGAATCCATTGACCAATATATCAAAAAAAATATAAGTAGTACTGGTATAGATATAGTTTTTGAGGTTTCAGGAGCTATTTCTGCTAAACAAAGTGCAATACAAATTATAAAACCGGGGGGTAGTATTATTCTAATAGGAACTTCAAACAATGATAATATTTTTGATGGTCCGACATTTGAACTCATTACTAGAAAAGAATTGAAGCTTATTGGTAGTTGGATGTCATACTCAAATCCATTTCCAGGAGTTGAATGGCAAGTGGGTGTAGAAATTCTTAAGAATAATTTAATTGATATAAAATCACTCATTACCCATAGTTACAGACTTGATGAAATAGAGGCCGCTTTTAGCATGATTTTAAACAATGCTGAAAAATATTGTAAAGTAATGATTAATAACTAGTAGTTTATCCGGGAATATGAATTCATATTTTATGAAAAATATATATGATATTCAGACTTATATATAAATACTGTATATCATGCTTCTGATTTTTTAATTTTTTCCAGAGGCTTTAGCTGTGGCTGACTCATTTGATGATTATACACAAAGTTCTTATATAGACTGTGATTATGTCCATACTTTTTGGCAAATGCATAACCAGTTTTAAGTTAAGCAAAATATCCCGGGACATATCTTATTTATGTATTGGGGACCTAGAAGCAAATTCTTATAAATTTAGTAGCTAGTAAGTGTAGTTGTGGTATAATAAAAATCCTCATCACTTTTTAGGTTAAAAATATGGATATATTTTTACTCTATCAGTATATAGTCGCTGCAATTCTCTTCTTTGTGTTGGTAAACTTTCTGATAAATAATATCCTGTTTAAAGATACTTCCATATTTAAACTGCCACAGTATATGCTGAATAAAAATCCACTGATATCCATACTCATCCCAGCCAGGAATGAAGAAGAGAATATAAGAAGATGTCTGATATCTCTTACAAAACAGGACTACAGTAATATAGAAATTCTGGTACTTGATGATAATTCCAGTGATAATACGGCAAAGATAGTTGCAGAACTTTCTGAAAAAGACCCGAGAATTAAACTATACAAGGGGGATCTACTAAAGAAGGGGTGGCTGGGTAAATCATACGCTTGCTGGCAGTTATCAAAATATGCCAGAGGGGATTATCTTGTGTTTACAGATGCGGATACTCTTCATTTTTCAAGCTCTATTTCCGGTGCAGTTGCTTGCCTCCTGAGATATAATCTGGGTGCACTATCGGTATTTCCGAAAGAAATAATGGTTACCTTTCATGAGAGAATGATGGTCCCGTTTGGCCATTATATGATTTTAAGCTTGATGCCACTTTTTCTTATAAGGAAAGTAAAAGCTGCTCTATTCTGTGCCGCGATAGGCCAGTTTATGCTTTTTAAGAAAGAGGTTTACGAAAAAATTGGAGGTCATAAATCTGTAAAAGGTAAAATACTGGAGGATATAAAAATATCGAAGCGGGTAAAAAGTTTTGGATATAAATTTATGATTTTTGATGGCAGCAGCAATGTTTATTGCCGGATGTACAGGAATTTTAGAGAAATAGTTAATGGATATTCAAAAGTTTTATTTGCTGTTTTTGATTATAAAATTTATATGATATCAATAGCCATTATTTTGGTGGCTGCCATATTTTTATTCCCTTTTTTAATACTTCCTATTGGAATACTCTTTGACTGGCCGCTATTTTTAATAGAACTCATAATTCTGCAGATAGTTATTATTTTAGTTACCAGAATAATTCTTTCCATAAGATTCAAATGCAAAGCTGTTGACATAATATTTCATCCTGTTGCTATACTGTATCTAATAGCAATAGCCCTAAATTCAATCTTCACTGTCAGAACCAAAATGGGTGTATACTGGAAGGGCAGAATATATGATGTCAGCAAAGAAAATGAATTGAGACTGGTAAGTGACAATTATAAAATTACCTGATCTTTGGTGTAAACAGGTCCTTTACAGTTTTCTCTTTTCTAAACTTAAAATTATGGGATATTTTTATTGAATGGTTAATGTGTTTGGGAATAATAATTATTAAAAGTAGAATTCCCATAATCAAGTAGAAAGAGGAATCCTTGAAAAGCCATGAGAAGATACTTGAAGCAACAATTCCTGAAACCACTGCCCAGATCATATTTCTGATTAAAAATATTGCGGACAGTATACCTATTGCAAAAGCTATAACAGTAAATGGACTGACCGCAAGGAAAAATCCCAACATAGCTGCGATTCCTCTACCACCTGATAGTTTTAAATATGGAGAATAATTGTGGCCTGCAACGGCTGCACATCCAGCAAGTATGGCTACAATTTCCAGGCCTGTAATTCTTAAGATTACAAAGTATGATAGAAAGCCTTTAAGAACATCCAATATTATTCCTACAGCTCCCCAATATTTTGATATATTGAATACAAGATTCCACCCACCCGGGTTTCTATCTCCGATTTTTCTTAAATCCTTCTTGCTGTGGACTTTTGCGATAATGTTGCAAAAAGGTATTGCTCCTATCAGATAACATAACACTATTAATCCTATATTTCTTAAAATCTCTAAATTTTCCATAATCAAAAACTTTGCTAATTTATATTATTATAACTTTAACATATTAATTATATTATTTTAATAATAAAGATAGCTTTCTGTAACAATGGTTCCTTTGCCGGGAAAATAGTTTTACTTCCTCCCTATATAGTTGCAAAACCGCGTTCATGCGGTTTTACAATAGTTAGATTAGCCTCCCTTTAGACTTAAAAAATAATTGTTTATGTTTTAGATTTTGAAATTGGGTATCTTGGGAACAAGTAGTTGAAAATTACTGACATACTAATTATTAGTATTTGATTTAGCATTGAATTTGTTGTATTTAAAGGCTTCAGAGAAATTTTCATATAGTTTTTATTTACTAAATGTTAAGCTTGGATTTTTATTTTAGCAGAAAAAATTTCTTAGTCAAGAATTCGACCTGGTTCATCATCAAGCGATATCAATTTTTTTCATGCGTCGTATCGATATGAAAGTGAGCAGTATAATTATACAGAATGAAATAATGACAGTTGGTATTAAGGAATTATCAAAAGTATGTCCGGTATCTGCTGCCTTGAAAAGCAGATAATTAGGAAGGTATGCTCTTATGGTCTCAAACTGGTTAAAGATACTTAGACTATATCCAAGGACAAGCGCCGTAATTCCGGCAACCAGACCTCTTTTAAATAAACTGCTAAGACATAAAAGTATGGATAACAATACGGAATAGTAAAGGATATAAAGAAGTAATGATTTCAGTACAATTTCGATAGACAGTATCCCGCCAGTAAAAAGCTGGCTAATATAAAAATAATTGGTTAGAAAAGCTATCAGTATAAAGATAGAGATGGTGATAGTGTAATGTATATATTTTGCAAGTACAATACCGGAAGGATTAACTCCTCTCGAATAGGGAAGGATTAGTTTTTTTGCATAAACTTCGTTGGAGATTAATCCCATCAGGGAAAATGCAATGAAGAGTGTACTGATCTGAAACAAATCTTTTAGAAAAGTTTGGAAAGCAACGTCACGGGTAAAGGTGGAGAACATGCCGACCAGTTCAGAGGGTATATAATTCTTCAACAGCATTGGCAAAAGTTTTAACGTCAGAGGATCCAGTAAAGCCCAGAAAATGGTTCCGATAAATAAAATCAGGTACCTATTGGTTCGGATAGCCTCTAATATCTCCTTTTTAAAATAAGCTTTAAATGACTTCATTTTTGCCTATCATTCTCATAAAAATGTCTTCCAGAGTACTTTTTCTTATCTCATAACTTACAACATTGGTATTGAGTTTTGAAATCTCTTTTAGGATTTCTTTTTTAGCATAATCTATATCTTTGACGTAGATACTTATTCTGTGCCCATTTTCTTTGATATTTTCAATCCACTTTAGTTTTTTCAATAAATTAATCTCACTCCTGGGATCTTCTTCAAACTCAATATCAAAAATAGGTTGTATATAGGTTTTATATAGCTGGGATAGATTTTCGGTTAAAAGTATTTTACCTTCGTCTATAATACATATTTTATTACACACTCTCTCTGCGTCATTTAGAATATGCGTGGATAGAAAAATAGTGATCTTTTCGTCCTTAAGGTTTTCAATAAGCTCTAACATTTCCATTCTTCCCTCAGGATCCAGAGCGGATGCTGGTTCATCCAGAAAAAGGATTTCGGGACTGTTCATAAATGCTACTGCCAGTGCCAGCCTTTGTTTCATTCCCCGTGAATATCCGCCAATACGTCTTTTCCCCTGTTTAGTTAGTTTAACCGTATCCAGAAGTTCGCTTACGGTTTTTTTGAGCTTTTTTATATCGTATCCTACAATTTCACCAATGAAATTCAGATACTCATAAGCATTCATATAATTATAGAAAGCAGGAGTCTCTGGCAGGTATCCAATTGATTTTAAGAGCTCCAATTTATTCTTTAGAAAATCTTTGTCCTTAATGAGTATCTTGCCCTCATCAAATTTTATCAGGCCGGTCAGAATATTCATGGTGGTAGTTTTTCCGGCACCATTCCGTCCGATAAAACCAAATACTGAACCTTCTTCCACCTCAAAACTTATGGATTTAAGTGCTTCCAGGCGTCCGTAGCTTTTCTTCAGACCAATGACCTTAATCATTTTCTTTATCTTTCTTCCTGCCTACTATCAGGTAAACAACAGGGCCTATGATACCAAAGAAAACAATAATCAATATCCAACCCCACTTCGGTAGATAAGCAACTTCATTTCTTGCAACATGAATGATAGCGTAGATCATGAGACCGTATTCGATTACTATTAATGGAATAAAGAAGGGAAGCAACCTTAAAACTTCAGTCATAATAAAATTTACATCAATTGCAGTTATATTAATCACCCGCTTATTGAAGCTTATGTTTTTATATATTATATAATTTACAGGGGATAATTAAAGAAATAAGTGAATAATTTATTTCTTTAAACTTAGGTTTTGTGAAGCCTTTAAGCAGGTTTTATTTTAAAGGTTTCTCTCCGTAAACTCTAATGCTAGCAATTGAATTATCATTACCTTCTTTTGTTCTGATTATATCTTCAAGTTTCATGCCCATATTTTTGATAATCTCTTTTACATTAGGATCATCTGCATCGAAATTAAAAGGAGATCTGACTTCGTCTAATATTTTAACGTTAATAAACCCGACGTCTTTTATAGTATTGATATATTCTTCCTTCATTATGGCTCTGGTAATGCAGCTGCCGTAATTATCCAGAACATCAACTACTGCGTCAGGGAGGTGGAGCTCTTTAAGTAAAACCATATCAGAAATCATTATCCTGCCGCCTGGCTTAAGCACTCTATAAGCTTCATCAAATACCCTTTTTTTGTCAGGGGTCAGGTTAATCACACAATTGGATATAACTATATCAACATAATTGTCTGCAACCGGAAGATTATCAATTTCTCCCAGCCTGAATTCCACATTTTTATAGTTACCTTTTAAGACATTTTCCCTTGCTTTTTCAAGCATTTCCTGAGTCATATCTACACCTATAACTTTACCCTTTGCTCCTACTTTATTCGCAGCCAGGAAGCAGTCGAATCCGGCACCGGAGCCTAGATCTAATACAGTTTCTCCTTCTTTAAGTGATGCCAGAGCAATAGGATTTCCACAACCTAATCCCAGGTTTGATCCTTCCGGAACTTCTTTTGTATCTTCATCTGTATATCCGATACTTTTACTGATTTTGTCAAACTTATTGTTTTCACTACAGCCGCAGGAAGTTTGCACACTGCAACAACTGCTATTTTGTTTTGCTATCCTGCCATAACTTTCTCTCACCATTTTTTTTATATTCTTCTGATTCATTTGTTTTAAACCTCCATGATATTTGAGATGTTTTTAGATGTTCTCTATTTAAATTATCTTTTATTTTATAAAGATGTTTCTATTTCAATGTGGATGTATCTATTTTGTTACAGGGCCCAGCATATCCGTTACTGCTCCGGAAAGGTTTTCAGCCTTGATCAGCGAAATGCAGCAGAACTTACCATTCTTCTCCATACTTACTACGGCCAGTTTGTCTCCCGCTTTAATATTTGCCTTCTCTCTGATTTCTTTTGGCAGTACCATTTGTCCTCTTTCATCAATTGTTACTACAGATTCGACACTGCAGCAACTTTTGTTATTTTTCTGTGACAATTTTTGCTCCTTATAAATTTGATAATTTATAAATTTCTTATAATTCAGTATAATCAGAATTATAAGACTTGTCAAGAATTAGATAATAAAATATTTTTTATTTAGAGCATTTCTTGAGGTTAAAGAGCAGTAATTTTGTCCTCTTGCCGGTTTTCAGGAAGTCTGCTTTGGAGTAGGAAATATTGATTAAATATCCTCTTGGCAGAAAAATAGACAGCAGATAAGTAGTTATTCTTTACAAACCTTGAATTCGGACTTAGGAGCTCCGCATACGGGGCAAACCCAGTCGTCGGGCAAACTTTCAAAATCATAAGGGGGTTCTATCCCGAATTCCGGATTCTCAACTTCGACATCAAAAATATATCCGCAATCTGTACATTTCCAATCTTCCATGTTCTTTTTCACCTTTTAAAAATGGTTATGAAGACTTTTTATAACTTAATTTATATTACTATTGAGGGTAGAATTCAAGTTCATATCTGTAATTCTTGCTATAATCTATGTCAATTTTAATGGAAAGAATTTTTCCTTAACCATTTTTCCTCTTTTTTCTCCTGCCAGGCAGAAGGTATTTACATTAAAATCTTATTTAGTTAAAAAACGTCTAGCAAATTGGAACAATTATCAAATATAAGCGAGGTAAAAGCTGGAGGTAATGAGTGTGTAAGATGGGTCATCGACCCCAACGGAGCAGTAACACTTACATCGGGCATAGAGGAATCGGGTGGGATAAGCTCCGATGCTATGCCTTATTTGTATGGCGCTTTATTGTTCTGCGGCGTCCGGAACCACTCTTCTACGGCATTGCTTTGACAGACCGCTGTAACTTTGAGTGTCATGGTTGTCATGTTTCCAATAGCGGCCGTCCTGATATGACATGGGATCGGCTAGTCGACACGATGCAGAATGCATGGAACCGTGGATTCCGTGAGCTGTACTTCAGTGGCGGAGAACCAATGCTGTGGCACGATGGAGAACATACGATAGAGAGTGCAATTGCTGAAGCGAGACGGATCGGCTTCTTTCACGTACATGTTTACACTAATGGCACACTTGGGCTTGACACTTCAGCAGACCTCGTATGGGTCAGCATGGATGGTCTGCCTGGTACCTTCGAGATGCGGCGGGGCAATCATTTTAGTCAAGTTGAGCGCGCTGTTCGCGAGGAGCAACACCCAAAGACTGCTGTCATTTATGTTATTGACAGTAATACCGCCAATGGCATTGAACCGTTCTTGCAGTGGGTTCATGAAACGAAATTCCCTATTATTGGTGTTATGTTCTACTTTCACACACCCTACTATGGTCGCGACGAATTGTTTCTGACCGCTGAAAAACGCGCACAGGTCATTGACAGACTTATCAACTGTAAACGGGTCGGATTGCCGGTCATCAATTCGTGGGCCGGACTTCTTGCACTAAAATCCGGTAACTGGCCAAGACGCCTACCTGTAGCCTATGTGATGGACGTTGATGGTGAGTATGTGTGCTGTCGCGCATCTGATGATATATGTGTAGATTGTGGCTATGCTGCTTGTACTGAGATTACTGAGTCTCTACGTCTGCGACCAAGTGCACTTCTTGGTATGAGGAGGTACTGGTGAGCAGGCCAGGCCAGAAGATTTCGAGTCTTGTGACCCGTGCTGTCCGCCGCTACCTTGTAGGGTCTGATCAACGATGGTGCTTCGAGCCACCTCCACAATACTGGAAACCGCCGTTTGTTGAACGTACATCATTGTATCTGCATGTGCCATTCTGCCGCAATTGTTGTCCATATTGTCCTTACAACAAAGTACCTTATGACGAAGCGCTAGTTAATCCCTACACACAAGCCGCGCTTGCCGAGGTCAACTGGTGGTCCGGTATGATTGGGCCTGCCGAAGTAACAAGCATTTATATCGGCGGTGGCACTCCAACACTTGCGTTGGGCAGTGTTGCCAGTATACTTTCGCTCATACGCAAGAGGTTTCGCCTGACTGGTGATATTTGCATTGAGACAAACCCGGCTGACGTGAATGATATGACTGTGCAGCAGCTGCATGATGCAGATGTCGCACTTGTGTCACTTGGTGTACAGTCATTCCGCCCCGAGAGCCTCGCGATAATAGGACGCAATTACAAACCGTCTGTTGCAGAGCATGCACTTAACCTACTTGTTGAGAGTGGCTTTGCCTCAGTCAATGTGGATATTATGTTTGCGCTGCCTGGCCAGACAACCAGTGATGTGATCTCAGATCTGTCCCATGCTGCAGAACTCGGCGCAAACCAGCTTACAACCTATCCACTCTTCACATTTCCATATACCTCGGTAGGAGAGTACCTACGCCTGACAGTGGTACGTATGCCGAACTTGCACGTACGACGAACGCAATACCGAGCAATCAGCGAGTGGTGTGAAAAACATGGCTTTGAACGAGTGTCTGTGTGGGGATTCAAACGAGGCAGTGTCCCGCGATATTCATCGGTTACCAGGGACAGCTATATCGGGATTGGCCCTGGCGCCGGATCACACCTGCCCGATGGGTTTGTGATAAACACATTTGATCTCAATAATTGGATGCGTGCAGTGTGTGAAGGACATAAAGCAATCGCCCTGCGCATGCCGTTCACCGGCAATATGTCTGGTTGGTGGTGGTTGTACTGGCGCTTTTATGATACGCGTATACCACTGGATAACCTTGATGAGGTCTTCGGTAAAGAGGAGCCCAAAGCTCGCCGCTTGCTGAGGTTCATGGAGTTGACCAGACTTGCAGTTCGCAAAGGTAGATACCTTGAACTCACTGAGCCAGGTGCATTTTGGCTTCATCTTGTGCAGAATCACTTCGCACTGAGCTACGTGAATACGCTGTGGACCAGGGCACGTCGTGTGCCATGGCCACAGGCAGTAGCTATATAAGCATATCAGTCCGGATAGTTTTAGTAGATTTATAATTTCTATCCATTTGTCTGTTGGGGTCTTTCTGCAAGTACAAGACTTACCTCTATAGATTCCCCATTTCTATTTACCGAGATCGTTACTTTATCACCAACGTTATGTCTTATAATCTGAGAAACCAGTTCAAAGGGTGACTCCACTGCTTTACCATCAAAAGCAGTTATTATATCTCCGGCTTTAATACCGGCTTTCTGCGCAGGATAGCCAGTTGTGACACTTTCTATATAAACACCTTTTATGTCTGTGGTATTATCGCCCATTTCAATTCCTATAAAAGGTGTTTTTGCTGCACCATTTTCGATAAGCTGTTTCGCAATATTTAAGGCGGTATCACTTGGTATTGCAAAGCCTATGCCTGCGCTTGAACCCGAAGTTGAATATATCATGGTATTTATCCCGAGTACCTGACCGGTAGAATCTACAAGTGCTCCGCCGCTGTTGCCCGGATTGATTGCGGCATCTGTCTGAATTAAATCTACCAGCGGGAGGCTGTCATAAGAAACAGCTACATCTCTGCCAATGGCACTAATGACTCCAACTGTCACTGATTCCTGAAGCCCGAATGGGCTGCCTACAGCAATTGCTAATTCTCCCACTTTTATACTATCTGCAGATGTAAATTTGGCAGGAATCAGGTCGGTTGCTTCTATTTTAATGACCGCGATATCAGTATTCTCATCAGTACCAATTAATCTAGCAGGATACTCTGTTCCGTCATTCAATGTCACTACAAGTTCTTTTGCACTACCAGCAACGTGGTTGTTTGTAATAATGTATCCATCCGAACTATATATTACGCCAGAACCTACACCTTCGCCTTCCTGCAGGTTGCCAAAAATATCCTGCTGCTCAACTGTAACTTTGATATTAACAACCGAGGGTTTAACTTCATCAGCAACATTGCTTACAGCATTGTTGAATGCCGATAAAATATCCTGGCTACTTTCTTCCGGCTGTTGTGGTTCAGATAACTGACCTGACTCCTGCTCTTGCTCAGAAGCATTTGATTGCTCATTTGCTTTTGGTTGCTCTTTTAGGGAATTCATAAATGAACATCCCGCAAATGAAAAAGTAATCACCAGTGATAGCAGCACAGTTAAAATCAATACTTTTAAACTTTTCTTCTTCATGTTTTTACTCCTTTATTAAATAATTTTTTTTGTATTAGGCTTAAGTTACCATTAAAAATACCTGCTTTAGGTTAAAACATCTCCTAATAAAATATCCTCTGTAACTTAAGGCTTCAAAGATTGATTATAAATTTGGAGATTAAATTGAAATTAAAGTAATATTAAACTTTTTTAATGTTAAGTGTGATTTTTTACTTTTATGATGGTTAAGAAGTTTTATATTTGAGTTAAAATATACTCACAGATTTAATGGAAGCCTTATAATAAACTTACTTCCCTGATTCAGTTTACTTTCAACTTTTATGTCGCCCTTATGAGCCTCTACAATCCATTTAACGATAGACAATCCCAGACCTGATCCCTGACCTCCTCTTGCCTTATCTGTCTGATAAAATCTATCGAATATAAATGGCATGTCCTCTTCGGCAATACCAACACCGTTATCCTCAACTTTTATTACTGCAAAATTATTTTCCTTCAGTAAAGAAATAATTATTTTGCCATTTTTCTTGCTGTATCTTATGGCATTATCAATAAGATTTATTATAAGCCTTGTTATAAGTGTTTGATCTGCATTTATTTTTATTTGCTCTTCAGCATTAAGATTTATTGATATTTCTTTTTCCAGTGCAATGCTACTGTACTCTTTTATTGTTTCTTCCACAATTACATTTATATCCAGCACTTCAAAATCCAGTTTATATTTTCCTTCCTTGCTTCTATAAAGCATAAGAAGCTGGGAAATTATATAGCTCATCTTTTTACTTTCATTAAGTATTTTCTTCAGTGCATCTTTATATTCTTTAGCTTTGTGTGAACCAGATAATGATTGCTCTGCATGTGCAGAAATTATTGCCAGCGGTGTCCTGAGTTCGTGAGATGCATCAGAGGTAAATTGTCTTTCCTTTTTAATAAAAGCTTCCAATTTGTCCAGCATTTCATTAAAGGTTATAGTGAGCCTTCCCACTTCATCTTCAGTCCTAGGTATTTTTAGTCTTTGATTCAAATCACCATTACTGATTTTGCGAGCTGTTTTTGTTATATAATCAATCGGGCGTAAAGCCCGGTTAGCCAGGAATAAACCTCCCAATGATGCAAACAGAATATAAAGTGGAATGGAAATGAAAATAATTAACTTTAAATTATTTAAAGTGCTCATCAAGCTTTCCATTGAGCGGCTTACTCTTATCCAGCCTATGACTTCACCATTAAATTCCAGAGGCTTATCATAAGCAGCCCATACAAGCTTATCTATCGTTATATACCTGATCTCTTCACCCTCTATTGGCAAATTTACCAGTTCGGGCAGGATCTCGCTTTCCAGATTTGCGTTACCCCTTATATCAAATACTACAAAGTAGGTATTTGTTGTTATGATTTTATAAGGTTTATCAAGGCGAATGATGTTACCTTCGAATTGCAGGATTGAGGTTACCTGATCCGCATCAGCTCTCAGCAGATCTTCATTACTTTTATATAATAATTCTGATATTGTGAAATATAAAATTATGCTAAAAATAACGAGTATTATTAAAAGAAATGAAGCGTACCATAGTGTAATTTTAGATCTTATTGTTAGCCTTCTCGCTTTCATTCTTTAACACGTACCCCCCGCCTCTTATTGTATGGATAAGTTTATTTTTAAAATTTTCATCAATTTTTCTTCTCAAATATCTTATATATACCTCCACGATGTTGGAGTTATATTCAAAATCATAATTCCAGACATGTTCCGCAATCTGTGATTTTGTCAGAACTCTATTTTTATTCTTAAGAAAATATTCGAGAATTGAATACTCTTTTGAGGTCAGTTCAATCAATTTATCTCCTCTTTTAACTTCTCTGGTCACAGTATCAAGCTTCAGGTCATCCACAGATAACACTATATCCCGCTTTTCTTTTTGTCTGCGAAGCAGTGCCCTTACTCTCGCCAGGAGTTCATCAAAAGAAAAAGGTTTAATTAAATAATCATCTGCCCCTGTATCAAGACCAATAACTCTGTCTTCAATTGAGTCTTTGGCAGTTAAAAGCAGAACTGGTGTTGAAATTTTCTTTGCTCTTATTCTTCTAAGCAGGGTAAGCCCGTCTATAATTGGAATCATGATATCAAGAATTATGCAATCATAATCTGTAGAGTATATGAAATTTTCGCCTTCTCTGCCATTTGTTACAGCGTCGACACTATAGCCCTCTTCCTTTAGTCTCTTAGCTATAATTTTCAGTAGAGACGTTTCATCCTCTATTACAAGTAGTCGCAATTTCACTACCTCCATTTTTATTAATTCTAAATCAAATTATAGGAGATATAGATTAAAATAAAATTAAAATTTTTTAATTTTATTTATGGGGTCTGTTATACTGTAGAGGTGAAAGTTTTTCACTTATTCATAAATTTTGGAGTAATTCCATTATTAATGCAAATAATTTAGCCATTATTTCGCATTTGACAACACTCTGTTTTATTAGTATGATTTGCTTTGTAAATAAGATAATTCTTGTAAATTTAATGTAAGAGAGGTATTGGACATGGAGGCACCAGAAGGTAAAAAATTCTACGGCTCGGTAACTGTAAGTGAACGGGGACAGGTAGTTATACCTTCAGCAGCCAGGAAGGATTTTGGGATTAAAACCGGTGATAAACTGCTCGTTTTTGGTGACCTGGAAAGGGGACTTGGAATTGCTACGTTTGATGTCATGCAAAGAACTATGGCAGGTACTGCAGGCTTTTTTCGCGAAATAGGGTCGATAATGAAAAGTGGAGAGAATAAAAAATCCAAAAATAGATAATAAGAACAAGAAATGAGGATATCAAATGGATGCAGTGATAAGTATAGAAAACGTTAGAAAAATTCTGGGGGATAGGGAAGTCTTAAAGGGAATAAGTTTTACCGTAGAAGTGGGGGATATCTTTGGATATCTCGGTCCTAATGGAGCCGGTAAGACTACTACCATCAGGATACTTCTCGGTCTGTTCCAGGCCAATTCAGGTAAATTGGATATCCTGGGAGAGGATATTAATCTGAGTGAAACTCGAAGGAAAATAGGTTTTGTTCTTGATTCTGACGGTCTCTACGAAAATATGACGGCTGAGGAGAATCTGGTGTATTACTCACAAATCTATGGATTGTCTAAAGCCGGGGAAAGAATAGATAAACTCCTGAATATGGTGGATCTGGAGGATAGGTCTAGGGATAGGGTAGGCACTTACTCCAGAGGAATGAGACAGAGGTTAGCTTTAGCCAGGGCTATGGTGCATAATCCGGAGGTTCTGGTTCTGGATGAGCCTACGGCTGGAGTTGATCCCTCGGGACAGATAGAAATGAGGCAGCTGATGCTCAATATAGCACATAAAGAAAATAAAACTATTTTCTTGAGTTCCCATAATCTTGACGAGGTACAGCGGATTTGCAACCGCATTGCTCTTATAGACAGGGGTGAAATAAAGCTCTATGGTGAGCTGGAGAGTCTTCGCCAGAAGATGGGCAAAGGTGGGATAGTAATTGAGATAGCCCAGGATATTCCAGACTCACTGCTGGCTGAACTGGAAAACCTGCCCCGTATAGGATTAAAGGAAAAGAAGGAAAAGACACTTATTTTTTCACCTGAGGAAGGAACGGAAATATCGGATATAATCAGTCTTCTTGCCAGCCGGGGAATAAAAATTGAGGAAGCGGTAAAAAGAGAAGCAACTCTGGAAGAAATGTACGCAGCTATTTTGAAAGAGGCTGAGCCATTATGAGAGAGACAGGTCTTGTAATTATAAACAGCATTAAAAGCAACCTTCGGTTGAAGATTGCACTCATTATCTATGTTGCCGTAACAATGATATGTATTTTGGGTGTGGCAATATCTATCTGCTTTTTTCTTATAGCTCCGGAGATGAATACAGGACTACCAAATAGATCCAAGCTGGAGCTCTACCTGGGCTTGATTATGTATGCCACCTGCTTTATCTGTCTGGGAGTAAATCTAAATTCATTTTCCTTTCAATCCATGACCAGGGAAAAGTCCCGGGGTAATATAGAATCACTCCTGGCTACGCCGCTCAAAGCTAAGGATATCTGGATTGGCAAGAGTATAGCTATTTATATACCAGGTTTAATTCTGGGAGAGGTTCTTACATTTATAGTCATGATTGCTATCAACTATATATATTTTATTCCTGAAATAGGTTTTCTTTTTAATCACTGGTTGGTTATAAGCAGTTTTGTGGCTGCCCCGCTTATTTATCTTTGTCTAAGTCTTCTTATTCATCTTATTGGGCTAACCGGAAAACCGGCAACTGGCAATGTTATCGTTCAGATCTTTTTACCAGTTATGGTTACGCTGATGATAAACCTTGTGGTTCGTGATATTCTGGATGTCACTTCGTGGTTATTCACTGTGGTTAATCTCAGAATAGCCGCTGTAATAACTATTATGGTTATTTTCCTGCAGCCCCGTCTCACCAGAGAGAGAATAGTCTTATCACGTTAGGAGTGCAATTTGAAAAAAATAAGTATTGTTTTTAATAGAGACTTCAGAGAACTCCGAAAAACCAAAGCCTTTCTGATTATAGTAATTATATTTACCATAATTACCATCGCTGTTGCAGTTATTGCCAGCATTACTTTAAAAAATCAAGAATGGCTGAGGGTAAAAGCAGCCCGGCCCATGCTGGAACTTATAATGGGCCTCATTTCCTACTTCTTGCCACTGTCTATCCTTATGACTTTCATCTGGGCCTTTGCCAGTTTTCCTATTATTAAAGAAAAAGTTAACGGGAACATTGAATCACTCCTGGCTACTCCCCTGGGTCCCAAAGAAGTCTGGATAGGTAAAAGTCTGGCCATCTTCGTTCCTGGTTTTGTTATTTCTATTGTCTCTACGATTATAGTATTGCTGGCAATAAATCTTGTTGCAATCAAACCAGCGACGGGGGTTTTCTTCTTGTCAGTTCAAATACTGCTTACTTGTTTTATTATTAATCCCATGCTATTTTTTGGTTTACTTTTATTTATCATTCTTTTTTCTCTGGCCAATAACCCTGATATAGCGATAGCGCCCTCCTTTTTGGTCGGGTTTGGTTTAATGACAGGAATTCCATTGGGAGTAGCTACAGGTGTAGTGGATCTGGCTTCCTGGTCTTTTTTGTTGTGGTATACGATCGGAACTGCTATTATCTGGGCGGTCGTTTTTTACCTTTCCCGTCTCCTTACTAAAGAAAAAATCGTACTATCCAGCAAAGGGGACTAAATTTAATTTGCTACCTACCCTTACAGAAATGGTCTTCTATTGTTCAGTCAGGTGAAATATATTTTGGTAACTGTGCCATTGACACACGTATGTAGCCGTAAAGGCAAATTAATAAGAAATGAGGCGTCAAGCATCATATCCATATCTTCAAAAAGGTAGTCTCAGATTAGTTAAGGGAGGCTAATCCTAACTATTTGCCCAAACTACATACGTGTGTCAATGGTACAATCACCTATATTTGAAGATAGTTTTTTGAAAATCCCTTGTCATACTTCCTTTTTCTTAGCTTTTTCATTAAGCACCTTAATTGCCTTTTCATAAAGGGGTCTGGCAATTTCTTTTGCCTTATCCAGAGAGATACGGTTGTACATCCAATCAATTTTTGCCTTAACCTTTTCTTTAGGAAATTTCTCTACCCAGTCAGTATGTTTTAGTGCATTTGTTTCGAGATAACTAATGGAATCAGAATCTTTTATAAGATTCTGTCCATCAGTACCCCCAAATTCATGCCTTTCGATAAGCATCTTAACTTTTAGTGCAAAATTGGGTTCTGCTCCTTCTTGTAACAGGAAATTATATATTTCCAGTGCACCATTTTCCTGATGTTTCCTGAGTACTTCTTTATCCATGAAAAAAGCACCTATGTCATAGGGGAAAATTGCTCTTTCTACATCATGAGCATAGGCTGCAATCTGCATGTCATAACCAGCTTCAGGCTCCAGTTGGAGCAACCAGTATAAGGTCCGAACAAAGTGTAGGTCTTTTACTCCAAAAAGTTTGTCAACATGTTTTATTGTTTTATTTAATAACCGAAGTTTTTTTGCTTGAATCATATCTCTCCAATCAAATGTAAAGGTAAACTGAATTTTATTTTACTCTTTATTTCTAAATCCCTGTTCCTTCAATGTTGGATAGACTTTTGGATAATAATTATCTTTGTAGAAACTGCTTGTATTATAGCTCCAATTAACTTCTTTGCTCCTGTCAACTTCTTTCAGGTAATTAACTATCAGTTTGTCATAGGAGTCTATGCTATCCTTTAGGTTTTCCTGGCTATATTTTTCAAAATGACAGTAGGTTGACCTGTCCAATCTGGGTTTTAATTTGGAGTAATCTTCTGGGTAACCTATACAGAGGCCAGCTATGGGATATGTATACTTGGGTAGCCCAAATAATTTTATAATAGTACGTGGATTATTTCTAATGCTACCTATACATACTGTGCCAAGACCCAAAGACTCAGCGGCAGTAATAACATTTTGCATGCTAAGACCTACATCTACCGAACCAACCATGATCGATTCTATGCTGTCTGTGACAGTTTGTTTTCTATTATTTTTTTCACACGCTATTTTAGTTTTGAGAAAGTCCATTATAAAAAGGAAAAAAACAGGGCATTCAATTATCCAGGGCATATCAACGGCGACCTCCTCAATTTTCTTTTTTGATTCTTTATCCTTTATGACGATTATACCTGATTGTTGACCATTCAGAGAGGTTGGTGCACGTTGGGCTACTGCTACTAACTCATCAATAATGTCATTGGGTATCATAGTTGGCTTGAATTTTCTTATGGATCTATGGTTTTTCATTATAGCTATTGTTTGATTCATGATCACTCTTCTTTGCTGTCAGGTCTATTAGTCAATTTTATTTTTAATGGCAGAAAAAAAGACAGGCCTGTCTTTTTACATACCAAGATAAGCTTTCTTAACTTCCGGATTATTAATGATATCCTCGATTTTACCTCTGATTGTTATCTCTTTGTGCTCCATTATATAAGCCCAATCAATTATTCTTGCAACCTGATAGAAATTCTGTTCTACAAGTAATATACTTGTGCCTAATTCCGATATCTTTTTTAAATTATCGATCATTTCCAAAACTATGCTTGGTTGTAGTCCCAGGAGGGGTTCGTCCAGTATAAATATTTTGGGCTCGGCCATAAGGCCCCTGGCAAGGGCTACCATTTGTTGCTGTCCACCACTCATTGTGGAAACTATCTGGTTCTTGCGTTCCTTTAGTATAGGGAAAATTGAATATACTACATTTAGATTATCTTTTATTCTTTTCCTGTTCAAAAATGCTCCTGCTTTCAAGTTCTCGAAAACAGATAAATGTTCAAATAGCCTGCGCCTTTCAGGGACAACAGAAATTCCCAACTCAACTCTTCTATGAGATGGGTACTTTGTAATATTCTCTCCATCGAGTATTATATCTCCTTCAGATGGAATCAGGACACCTGCAATATTATTTACAAGTGTACTTTTACCGGAACCATTGGGCCCAAGCAGAGCAGTTATTCTTCCTTCTTTAACTTCAAGGCTTACTTTGTTTAGCGCATTGATTTTTCCATATGAATAGGATAAGTCACTAATCTTAAGCATTTTTATCTTCTCCCATATAGGACTCGATTACGCGTTTGTTATTAGCAACATCTTTAGGTTTTCCGGTGCATATTATCTTACCAAGGTGGATAACACTTACTGCATCAGAGATATTCATGACAACCCTTAAGTTATGCTCTACAAGTAATATCGTCATTCCTTTTTCGTCTCTTAGCTTATTAATAAAGCAAAGAGCCTTTTCAATCTCCTGAACAGTTAATCCGGCCAGTACTTCGTCAAATAGTATCAGTTTCGGTTTACCAGCAATAGCTCTAGCTATCTCAAGACGCCTCACGTCTCCAATAGTTAATGATTCAGCAGAAATGTTAGATTTATCTATGAGATCAACAAATTCCAGTATCTCCATTGCTTCATTTTCAGCAGATCCTATGTTGGAAACATTTTCGGTACCAAATAATAGTCCGGATATAACATTCTGTAGTACAGTCATTGATAAAAAAGGTTTAGCGTTCTGGAAAGTTCTTGCAATACCCATCCTGCAGATTTGATAATGTTTCAGGTGATCTATCCTCCGTCCTTCCATTAATATCTCCCCTGCATCTGCTCTATAGATTCCTGAAATCAAATTAAATAAGGTTGTTTTTCCTGCACCATTTGGCCCAATTATTGATCTGATCTCTCTGCTATTTACTTTTAGATCTATGCCATCCAGAACAATATTTCCACCAAACCTTTTCTTTATTCCTCTGACCTCAAATATTGGTGTAGGATTTTCTGATTTCATATCCAATTATCCTTTTATGTTAAAATAATCACACTTTTTTCCCTAATTTTTTGAGGACCGCTATGACGTTTTCCCTGTATGAACCTTTGGGAACAAATTTCTTTTCAAAGAATGCTCCACCTATTGTAAAGCCCCAGACTCCCTGCTTAATAGTTTCTTCCACACGTTCTAAACTATTTATGGAGCCGGCTGACACAATTGGGACTCTTACTGTATTTATGACTTTTTTTACAAGTTCGTTCACTTTTAAAGGGTTTATATATCTATAAGCCAGGAGGTCAAAACCATCTACCCCATCTGTCCCTATTCTTTTTGCATCTTCAGCTACTTCATCTATTGTTCCATCAAGAACTGAAGGTCGGTCATAGATTTTTCCACAAAAAGGAAAATATTTAATCTTTTTTCCTATTATGTTCCAGATTGATGGAAAATAAACAGTTCCCATTAAATAGTCAAAGCCCATATCTACTGCCATTTTGGCTGGACCCATTATTGCTTCTTCTTCATACTCTACGACTTCCAGGAAAGACTGGTAACCGGCCTTTTGGATTTTATTGTTTAATACCTTCATTTTTTCGGGCTCCAGGCCAATCTCCTTATAGCCAAAATAATCAATCGGGAGATCTTTAACCTGCTCGAAATAATCAATAGAATCCGGGACGGTTACGTCATTAAGAGTAAACATAAGAATTAATTTTGGCACCATATTTAAGTCCCCTTTAACTGTCTCCTAAGGTAACCTCGATATTTTTGGATTTTAATATATTTAAATCATCCGTGCTAATTTTATTGTCGCATATCAGACGGTCAAATTCATTAAAACCTGACCATGTATAAGGATAAGAATTCTTCATTTTTGTATGATCTACTAAAATATTTATCTCAGGAACTTTTTCTACTATTTTTCTTTTAATCTTTGATTCACCTATGGTAAGATCGGTTAATCCCTTCTCTGCTGAAAATGCTCCACAGGACATAAAAGCTTTATTTATATTTATTGATTTTAGAAAATCGTCAATATCGCAGTTGTATATCATGTTTATTTTGTCCAATAAGCCACCCGGGCATAAGACATTTATGTTTTCTTTTTTTGCCAGCTCATTTGTTATGATTGGTGATATTGTTACGGCAGTTAAATATAGGTTTCTTTTGGATAGTTCCTTTACCAGGTATGCAATTGTTGAACTGCCGTCCAGGAATATTGTGTCATTATTATTTATATAATTAACAGCAGTCCTGGCTATTGAAGATTTTAGTTCTATATTATTTCGCATCCTTGTGTAATAAGGGAGTTCTTTTAAGATATTGTTATCTTTGTAAATAACATTGCTTTTGGACAAAAAAAGATAATCCCCAAGTTCTTTAATGTCTCTATACAAAGTCATCTCACTGACTTTTAGCAGAGCAGCCAGTTCTTTTATGCTGATAGTATTCCGAAGTTTTATAATCTCAATTATTTGTTTTCTTCTTTTAGTGATACTCAATTTTTTATCTGACTCCTTTCAATAATTTGAATTTCATTTTGTTACCTATAAGCACTCTTGTAAAAGTACGTATTTTTAACAAATTATTGAAATTTTAACAGATATTATTTTTAAATTAAATAATATTTATTTCTATTTTTTTAATTTTTTGTTTTACATAATTAAATTAATGTTATAATATAACATTATGTGATAACTATCAATGTATTTTTGTTAAATTTTTTTATTTTTTAAAAAAAATTATAATTTCCCATAGCGCGCTCGTGATTTTAATTATGTCTGTAAGTGTAAAAGGAGGTGGTAAATAGAATTAAGAAGAATTTTTATCAAAGAGTAATTTATTAAAGGGGAGGAAGAGAATGAAAAAAATACTGTTTTTAGTAATTATAGTGATAATGGTTTTGTCACTATCTGTACTTCCAAGCTGTAAAGAGGAAGGAGTTGCCGAAGAGACTGTAACTGAAGCCGAAACTGAAGCTGAGACTGTCACAGAAACTACTGAAGCAGAGGAAGTAGCGGAGGGGCCGGAAAGTGTTAGATTTGGTCATAGTGGTCCTATAACAGGGGTTTTGTCATCTGCGGAAGTTATCTGTGAAACTTTTTACGAACTCTTTACAGAACAAGTCAATGATGCAGGTGGAGTATCTTTGTCTCAGTATGGTACCACAGTTCCATTGAATTGGGTTGTATACAATGACCAGGCAGATACTGGAAGAGCTGCTACCAATATTGAAAAGCTTATTACCCAGGATATGGTAGATATTATCTATGGTTCCTATGGAACTTTTCAGGGTTTTGCCCAGGAACCACTTGTGAATGATCTTGGGCCAGATTATAAGACAATTTATATGGTAGGAAACGGTACCTGTGTTAAATGGGAAACTGCTGAAGAATTTTTTGATATATATGCCTCAGATGCTGCATATTCTGAAAACGGTCAACCCTGGACTGATTGGGAGTATACACTCTGGACTGAAAACCCAAGAGCTTTTCACATCGAAGCCCTGGTAGATGTTTTGGAAGAAGTGGGTGTAAAAACAGTTGTAGTTTGGGAGATTGGGACACTCTACGGTGCTGAGAGCTCAAGATTTCTGGAGTATTTCTTGCCTCAGGCCGGAATCGAAATACTGGCTAAAGAACAATACCCAGTAGATATATTAGATTTTACACCACTTATTACAAAAGCTCAGGGACTTAATCCTGATGCCATAATTCAATTCAGCTATCCCGGAGATGGGATGTTATCAATAGAGAACATGATTGCAATGGATTACAATCCCAAGCTTTTCTATAATGCACTTGGGAGCTCATCCGGTGAAGCTTATACCAGGTTTGGGTCAAATCTCGATGGTATCATGTACCACTCTTTTGCATTCCCGACAAGTAACATGTCCATGGGTATATTTGGTTCTGGAGTTGATGTAATGAATGCATATATTGATAAATATGGATTGGCACCTGATATGGTAGATGGGCCTATGGCTTATGGTACGATTGAGGTAATGTATGAACTCATCAGGAGAGCAGGTACTACTGATAAAGACGCAATCCTTGCTGAAGTCCTTAAGACTAAAGATGATCCAATACCAACAGTACTGGGCCCAGTGTATTGGGAGAAAGGTCCGTGGCCTGATTTGCCTGGAGCAGTTGGTCAGCACATAGGAACAAGCGATACCGATCTTGGTCAGGATTGCCAGATTATTGGAGCAGCTTTTGGGGAAATGGGTGGAATTGAAAGAGATTGGAATATTGAAGATTGGAAATCTGCAACTCCACTGTATCCAAAACCTGAGTGGAAGAAGTAAAAATTAATGATAAATTTACTACCCTTATTAAAAGGGTAGTAAATTTATTTCAACAATGACCAAAAAAGAAAACAATGAAAGGAGAAGATAGAAAATGAAAGCTAAATTCTCGAGGGCAGAGATCCTGAAAATGCTTGGCCAGAAGATCAAAGATAAGAAACCAATCTTTGTGGCCAATGCTTCAGCAGGAATGGTAGCGAGATATGCTGAAAAAAATGGTGCTGATATGGTAAGTGTGCACAGCTGGGGAAGGTTTCGATACCGGGGACATCCGGTGCCGCTTACTACACTATGGTGGGGTGGCAGCAATGAAATGAAAGACAATGTTTTTGACGTGCACCATGAGATGTCAAATGCGCTTGATAAAGTTCCTCTTGTAGCTGGCCTGGAAGCTTATGATAGTTTATTCAGGCATACTGATGAGCTACTGGATAAAGCTGTAGCGATAGGATACGATGGGATACAAAATTTTCCTACGCATGGTGCTTATATACCGATGAGAATGTTGCGTGATGCTGCCGGATTTGGTTTCAAGCGTGAGGTGGAAATGATAAAGTTGGCACGCAAAAAGGATATATTCACAATGGCCTATGCTTTTTGGCCAGATGATGCCAAAGAGTTTGTAGAAAGTGGTGCAGATGTAATAATTGCCCATGCAGGATGGACTACCGGCGGAACAACCGGTGCTCCAAAACCGGGGTCAGTAGATTTTGACTGGGAAGCTGAGGGTTTTAGAGCTCAGCCAAGAGATCTTAAGGGAACTATTAAATTGGCAAAAGAGATTACAGATGCAGCAAGGAAAGTAAATTCTAAACAGATCGTCCTCATAACCGGAGGCTCTCTGAACTCACCGGAAAATGCTCAGAAAATAATGGACGATACCGACGTAGATGGCTTTGAAGTTGGCCATGCTATAGATGTTATGCCTATAGAAGAAGAACTTATACGTATTGGTAAAGAATATAAGAGCTTGAGACTGAGTCCTGATAATCCTAATTACAGGCCATCAGCTCTATAATTGATTGAAAGGAGAGTGATATAATAATGGAAGGAATTGAAAGAGAACGGATATTATCTAAACTTGTAGAGCCCATGCCAACGAGGAAATCAATTGTTCAAAATTGGCATGCACAGATAAAACAGGGTATACCTATAATATACGCTGGGTGCAGTGCAGGTATAGTTGCAAAATATGCTGATTGGTCCATGCTTGATGCCATAGTGGTATATGAGACTGGTCTTTCAAGACACTGGGGAATGCCTACCACCATGCTGGCAGACCCTAACAGATTTTCATTCCCAATGTATGAAGAGATAAGGTCACAAGTTGATAGAGTGCCTCTTATCGCAGGAGTTGAATGTTATGATCCCAGGTTCAGGGGAGAGCGTGGATTGAGAAGAATGGTTAGAACTGTTATAGAGATGGGTTATGATGGTATTCAAAATTTCCCCACTCTTGTTTTCCTGGAACCTACAACCAGACTAAGAGATCCTTTAAATATGGGATGGGATAGGGAAGTAGAACTGGTTGCTTTGTGCAATGAACTGGATATTTTTACTATGTGGTATGCCTGCACTCCAAAACAGGCACAGGATGTTGCCAGAGCAGGTGCAGATGCTATAGTACCTCATGCTGGCTGGTCAAGTGGTGGGCAGGTCGGAGCGCCAACAACTAAGAGATATTCAGGCACCAGGATTACTCCTATAAAAAGTATTGATGTTGCTTGTAAGCATGTTCAGGAAATAACAGATGCAGCAAGAGAGATTAATCCCAAGATAATCTCACTTTCACATGGAGGCCCATTTATTGATATTGAATCAGTTAAGTATATGTTTGAAAATACTACTACTGATGGTTTTGAAGCAGCTTCAGCATGGGAAAGAGTTCCTGTGGAAAACGCCCTGACGGATGCTATCAGTAAGTTTAGGGCAGTTAAGAAGAAAAAGTAATGGCTACAAGAATTGATATTAGAGGGTTTTAGCACCTTCCCGATCTGTATCTGGTATTATAACCACAGACGGGAAGGTGGAGCTGATGTCATTAATATTTTTTCATATAATATAGATATGGGGGAATAGAGATAATATGTTAATAACAGTACTTAATCTTACTGTGAGTGGTGTTTTTCTGGCTTCTATATATATTATGATAGCGATTGGGTTAAGTCTTCTCTATGGTGTTTCACAAACAATAAACCTGGCTCATGGAGATTTCATGCTTGTTGGAGCCTATCTTACTTTTATATTTGTCTCTTCGCTAGGAGTAATGCCTTTATGGATGTTGATCCTTGTCCCCATCATAATGGGATTTTTAGGTATAGCCTTATATAAGGCAGCAGGTTTTTCCCAGATTCTAAATCGTTCAGTCTCCAGAACTGACCGGGAATTCATGACTTTGATCATGACTTTTGCACTTGCCTGGATAGCTTCTAATCTTCTGGCAGCTATTTTTACTCCAAATACGCAGACCTTTCCATTCCAAGGGATTCAATATTCATTTAGCAATATCATTCCTTTTAAAAGAATGCTAACCATAATACTATCAATGTTATCAGTTGCAACTATATGGCTAATAATCAGAAAGACCTGGATTGGATTGGGTATAAGATGTGTATTTGACGATAATGAAGCTTCGAAACTTATGGGTATAAATGTAGACAAAATTCATTTTACTATATTTTTTATGGCTTTTTTTACGGCTGGATTGGGTGGTACATTATACAGCTACAATTATCCGATTACCCCATATATAGGTGTTGAGCTTACTATGATAGCTTTTGTGGTTGCCATCATTGGTGGGATAGGTAGTGTTAAGGGAGTATTATTTGGAGGCCTTATCGTTGCTTTCGTTGAAGTGCTTGTTACATACTTTACAGCGCCGTTATTAAAGATTGCTTTTGTTTATTTCCTTTTCATTGCCATACTTTTAATAAAACCATCAGGATTAGTAAAGAATATGTGAGGTAAATAAGTGAAGAAGAGGATATTACCCATATTTAAAAGTATAACAATTCCAGTCTGGATACTCAGTGCAATAATGATCCTGGTATTATTTACGGTTCCCTTATATGCTTCGAGAGTAGTGATCCAGATGTTGCTTACAATAATTCTGTATGTACAATTAGTTATAGCATGGACTATTTTTTCAGGTTACACTGGCTACCTGTTTCTTGGAGTAGCTGCGATTTATGGAATTGCAGGATATTCTTATGCCATAATATCAACCAGGCTCCCATATTTATTATCGATATTTATAGTGGGAATTATATCCTTTGTAATTGCATATCTTTTGGGTATGGTCTTTTTGAGGATAAGAGGTCCTTATTTTGCCATTGCCTCTTATGCTCTTGTCTTGCTGTTTGCTTCTTTGATACTATATTATGAACAGGCAGTATCTTACCTCAGTGGCAGGGTGGTAGCTATTATACCACTACCGAGGATTTATATAGTTCTGCTTGTGATTACAGTAATAACCTTGATTGCGGCTTTTTTTATAAAGAATTCCAAGTTTGGTTATGGTCTTTCTTGTATTAAAGGAAACGAGGACCTGGCAAACGTTGTTGGTATAAATGCTTCTTTCTATAAAACACTAATTTTCAGCATAAGTGCTTTCTTCATCGGAATAACTGCGGCGGCAATAACGCCCAGGGGAGGTTATATAGATACTACGACAGTATTCGCTCCAATTATTTCCTTCAATGTTCTTGTAATGGGGGTTATTGGTGGAGTTGGAAGTTTGAGGGGAGGCATGATTAGCGCATTGATTTTATCTATTTTCTTTGAATTTTTTGCTACAAGTCAGAACCCCTATCCGTTTTACATTTCACTAGGTATTCTGCTTATGCTGGGAATCTTTTTCTTTCCTAAAGGTATTGAAGGCGTATTTAACAGAATTGCACTTAGGAGCAGTAGAGTTTCTAGAAGAAATAAATAAGATAAAAAGATATCCTGTTAGAACTATTGTACCAGTATTCAAAAGGGTTAAGAAGAAAGTTGTATCATATCAAAGACGATTATAAATAAAGGAGAAATTAAAATGAAATTTTTAGTTCACTGGAAAATGCGGCCGGCTCCGGCTGAAGAGGTATTAAAGTTGCTGGATGATGATTTGAATTTCTGCAAAAGGCAAATGAAAGAAGGGAAATTATTAGAATCATATGTGATTGCAGGTAAACCGGAAGGGTTTGAAGTTTTTGACGTAGAGAGCAGTGAGGAAATGCATAAAATAATAATGAATGCACCTTTTGGACCTTTCCTGGACTTTGAAGCGTGGCCTGTAATTGGGTTTGAATTTTCATTAAATACGTTGAAATCAGTTTTAGAAAAAAGTAAATAGAGCCATAAGGCTGTTTAATAAATAAATCATTTTTTAAGAGTTTTTAGCCTGTAAGCCATATAATTGTTCATGCTGAGTGGATGGTTGTTTTTATATTGTTTCTTAGAATAAAAATTTTGCTTTTGTAAAATAATTCGATTTTTAAAATTTGTTTGGCTGAAGCTGATTAATTAATGGTATATGGAAAGGGGGATAGATGGCTAAAACCATAATAATTGTTGGTACTTTGAATACAAAAGAGATTGAAGGATTGTATATCAGGGACCAGATTGAAAGATTCGGGCATAAAACTATTTTTATAGATGTAAGTTTGAGGAAATACAACTCTAAGATATTAAGGGCATGGGATATTTCAAATGAAACGGTGATAAAAGAGGCTGGATCAAGTATTGAAGAGGTTGAGAAACTGGAGAGGATGCCGGCAATTGATGTTATGGTAAAAGGGGCAGTCAAGATGGTTCAGGACCTTTATTCCAGGGGAAAGCTGGACGGAATTATAGGTTATGGTGGAAGCATGGGTGAATCCATTGCTTCTCTGGTAGAGAAGTCCCTTCCTTTGGAAGTGCCCAAAGTTTTGGTTACCACTTCACTTAGCCTGGCTGCAGGATCTGTTGGTCCCAAGAATATAGCGATTTTCCCAACTGTAACAGATATGAATGGTATAAGGGTTAACAAGATAGAAGCAATAACCATTGCTCATGCTGCTGCTGCTATTGCAGGCATGGTTGATGCTAAGCCAAAATTTCCAGAGGAAAGGGACATAATAGTGGCATCACAGTATGGCAATACGACACCCCATATTGACAGGGCCAGAGAAATTCTAGATGAAAAAGGGTACGAGTTTATATCTTTTCACGCAGTTGGAACTGGTGGAGAGATCCTGGAAGAATTAGTAGATAACGGTATGACAGCAGGAGTTTTAGACATTACAACACATGAGGTTGTTGATTGGTTATTTGGCGGATTTTCTAATGCCGGGCCCAATCGAATGGAAACTGCCGGCAAGAAAGGTATTCCTCAGGTGATTGCTCCTGGTTGTCTTGATATGATTCAATTCTGGTCGACAGATACAGTTCCTGAAAAGTTCAGAGACAGAGATTTCTATTTCCATAACCCGAATTCAACTCTGATGAGAACAAATAAAAAGGAAAGCGAAGAGCTTGGTAAATTATTTGCGGAAAAAGTTAATAAATCTATCGGCCCTACAGTAGTTGCCATTCCATTAAAAGGTTGGTCAATTCTGGATACCGAAGGGAAATATTCGACAGTGTACCTGAACGGTAATGCCACAGGAAGGAAATGGTATGATGGGGAAGCCAATCAAGCTTTTGTATGCTCTCTGGAAGGAAAATTAGATAATTCTAAAGATAATATAGAGTTAATGAAATTTGACCTTCACATAAATGACCGGGAGTTTGCCGGAATAACAACCTCTATACTGGATGATATGATTAATGGACGGTGGAAGAAGGGTAAAAAGTATAATTAATAAATGTTTGAAAGAAATAAGCTAATAATATTAGTATGTTCCTGGCTGGTCATTTTTGCGGCTTATACTTCTGTATTATGCGTCTCACCAGTCCTTAGTTTAATTTCCCTGGAATTAAATCTTACATCTTCACAGGCCGGATTATTATATTCTGCACCAATCATAACCCTGGCAATATTTGCATTTGTAGGTGGTTTTATGGGGGATATAATTGGGCCACGTAAGATGGCAGGTCTGGGTGTTATTTTATTAACTTTGAGTGGTATTCTCAGAGGGATCTCTCCAAATTTTGCAATCCTTTTGTTGTTAAATCTTATAGTAGGTATTGGATGGGGTCTGGTATTTCCCAATCTTCCCAAACTCGTGAAGTTATGGTTCGAAGATAAACTTGCAGGAACTGCAACTGGTATTTACTCGACTGGCGTGTTTGTAGGAGGCACATTGGCTTTATCTATTACTATACCAGTAATCCTGCCACTGATTGGAAGCTGGAGGGGAGTTTTTTATTTCTGGGGTGCGGTAGCTTTTGTAATTTCTATAGTATGGTGGAGCTTCGTAAAGGAGCCGTCTAATTATAGGGACGGGAAGAAAGTTCACCCAAAGTTTTCCGGGCGTATACTTTTATTTATATTAAAGAATAAAAATATCTGGATTATTGCAATTTTTTTTGCGTTTGCCGCTAATGTGACTTTTTATATAATAACAGGGTGGTTTTCCTCCTTTTTTGTTGAAAAAGGTATTAATGAAGCAAGTGCGGGAATTCTGACATCACTAACTACTCTGGGTGGTCTTCCAGCTGTTTTCCTGATCCCATTTATATCTGATAGAGTTGGTCTCAGGAAACCCTTCCTATGGATAAGCTGCTTGATTGCAGCTGCAGCATTTATTGGAGTAATCTATGCAACTTTTATACTTGATTTTGTTCTAATGATAATAATAGGGATTACTATAACTGCTACTTACGTTATGTCCCTTTTTCTGCCACTCGAGCTTGTTAGTCCGGAATATGCCGGTACAGCAAGTGGCATAGTTATTTCGATTGGTTATGTTGGAGGCGCTATGGGTCCTCTGATAGCTGGTTTTTTAAAGGACTCTACAGGAACATTTGTACATTCGATAATTATGCTCGCAGTACTCATGATAATCTCGATGGTTCTTATTCTCTTTGTTCCAGAAACAGGTTATAGGAGGCGTACCGGTTAATTATTAACTTGAAGGGAGACATAAATATAATTTGACATGTATAGGAAAGGTTAGCCATGGTAAATGAAAAGAATAAAAAGGTGGTCTCACAGTGATTACAAACGGAGCAAAAATGAAGGTTATTCTTTTTGATATTGACGGGACACTTTTGTATGACGGCGGAGCTGGAAAGACTGCCATGATTCAGGCTTTTCAGGAAATTTTTGGCGTTTATTATTCTTTTAGCACAATGGCTGGTAAAACTGATCCAGCTATTTTACTGGAAGGCATTGAGGGACACAATATAAAGGAAGAGGCTCATAAAAAAGAATATTTTAAAAAATATTACTTCAAACTCCTTGCCAAAAACATTAAGCAGGATCTTCCTGAAAAAAGGATATTTCCGGGTGTAGTAGAATTATTGAATCAGCTTAATAAATTTAAAGATATCAGGATAGGACTTTTAACAGGTAACTGGAAGAAGAGTGCTTATGTTAAATTAACTTATTTTGGCCTTGAACGGTACTTTGGTTTTGGTGCTTTTGGCGATGATTCTATTTTTCGCAATGATCTGCTTCCCCTTGCATTAAAACGGTGCGATAAGTGTGGCGAACTGACTGCGCGGGATGCAATTATTATTGGAGATACTCCAAGTGACATAAAGTGTGCTCTTGCTCATGGTTCTAGATCTATTGGAGTTGCTACAGGAAGATATCCTGCTCAAGAATTAATTCAAAATGGGGCTGATCTTGTACTCAAGGATTTGACTGAAGCAGGACGTATTATTTCTTTTATCTTAAGTAAAAATGATTACTGCAAAGTGCCAGATCTGAGAATTATACCACAGCAGAGTGAAATATAAAAAATTTTAAAACTACAGGTTGAGAGTAAAAGCACTATGTTGTTAGAACTACTTGTCCTGTTGTTTGGAGAAGAGTCTGAAATTGGGGAAGTTAGTTGCTTTTATTACTGCACAGGCTGGCTGGAGGTGTTTCCTTTTCTATTCCTGTTTTTTCCATTTTCTTCTGTATTTTCTTCACCACTCATGTTTTCTTTGCTTCCGGTATCCTCATTATATCCACCAGGTTCTTCCGTGTCCTGGTTATGCTGCCCGTATTTATTACTGTATTTATTCTTTATATTATTAATTGTATTGATTGTTTCTTCCTCGTTCCCAGCTTCAAAAAAACTATATTTCTTGCATTGATTATATTCTTCATCAATTTCAAGCAGAAGTTCTTCAATTAATTCTATATCACTATCCTGGCTAGATTCCATTAATCTATCAGCTTCATATATTCTGTTGTTTAATAGTTTGAAATGGAGTTGTCCCTTTTTTGACTCAGGATAGAAAAATAGCTGTATACTTTCTGCTGCCCTTTTGACCGGATAAAGATTTTCTCCCGGCAGGCTATCCTGTGAAGCATAAACTGTTCCAGCAAAAGAGAAAATTGCAACTACTAAAACCGTTATGAATACTACAGCAGGCTTTAAGAGGGAAATTCTTCTGCCGGAACGGGGAGCGGTGGTTTTACTTTTGTTTATATATGTATCCTGGCTGGTGCTATTTTTTACGGACTTATAGATTTTATCAAGGTTACTCTCGATATTAGTATCTTTCGGCTTTATATTCTTTAAGTTTTCCAGATATTTCATTGTTTCGAAATATTCTTCCAGCATATCTTTATATCTACTATATTTTTTAAGGCAATATTGTATACTGTGACCACTACTTATTAACTTTAAGCACCTGTTAAATATTTTTTCAATTTTCTCATTCATGTCTATTATTATGTTTATTATTTTTTAATCTCACTTTTTAGTTTTGTTATGGCCCTGAATAATATTCCCCTGATTGTGGATTGGTTCTTTCCAAAGATTCTTGCTATGGTCTCGAAATCAAAATCTTCTACAAATTTCAAGATGATTATATCTCTCTGTAGTTTTGTCAGTTTACCCATAGTGCTTATAAGTTTGAAGTTTTCAAAACCCAATTCTTTTTTTAATATAGAACTATTCTTTAGCAGCGCGTTGTTTTCGATTAAATCATCAACTGTTTCTTTAAAAGGTTCTTCTTTTGCGTACCTTGTTTTTTTTCTGTGGTGGTCTATCAGTAAATTAGACGCAATTCTATAAATCCACGGCTGGAAAGTTTTTGTATTTAAGTTAACTTTCCGTAAGTTTTTATACACTCTTATGAATACTTCACTAGTCAGATCTTCCGATAACTGTTTGTCAAATAATTTTAAGTAGAAGAATCTGTATATTCTGGGCAAAAACTCGGTATAAATTCTTTCGAACCATATATTATCGCCGCTCTTTTTAAAGTTTTT
>CAYPYW010000003.1:55526-103760 GCA_964415365.1 uncultured Actinomycetota bacterium
TTGCTTTTATCCTCAACATTAGAGTTTTGGTATGTATAATTGTGCTCATAATTATAATTGTGCTTTAGACAATTATCCTCATCGCAGTTTTCGTTTTTGTGATTGTAATTATGCTGCCAGTAGTAACAATTGTTTTCGGATTCACAATTACCATTTTTTTCAGTTTTGCCATAGGCATTACTGTACTGATATTTGTTTTCCACGCTGGAAACATTGCTATTATTTTTACCATCTGCAGTTAAAGCAGTAGTATTTGATGTAGGCTGCTCTTTCTGAATGGCATAAATAGATCCTGCAGCACCAAGAGAAAGGACAGCTGTGATTATTATCCCTGTGATAATTTTTTTAATCATTATATGCTCCTTCTTAATATATTTTTATCCTTACATAGATATAAACGAAAAAAGTTTTTATTTTGTTGGGTTTTATAAAATAGACTAAATTTGGTCGAATCCTTTTCCATATGAAAACGTCTAATAAACTAGTAAGATTATAAAAAGATGATTTAAAGGGCTACGAGATGAATGATAAAAAAAATAAGATCCGCATCTCCACTTTAGTGATTTTCTGGATAACATTTGCTTTTTCAATCCTGATTTTATCAAATGTTTTTTTTATGAATTTAATAGGCTTCTTCAACAGGTTTTTATTCTATTTATCTGCATTTGCGCTGCCTGGCCTAGGTATAGCTCTTATTGTTCTGGCTGTAAAAGCAAATTTTGTAAGGATTTCAAAGGCATTTTTTATTCTTACAGGTGCGGCGTCTATTGGTATGGTTGTAGGTGCTGTGCTTCATAATCTTGTATATGCACTTTTGATAAAACTGTCTGGAGAGGGTTTCTGGGGAAATATGGGTGATGAGCCGGTATTTTTTATTTTTGCTACAATTATATGCCCTTTAGCTCTCCTGACCGGACTGATCGGCGGTATAGTTTTAATAGCTAAGAAAAAGTTATAATCTTAACATATTGTCAATTTCTACAGACTTAGTCTTTAAGGAATTTTCCTTTATTTTGAATAGTGCTATATGGCTAATTATTAGGGCCGAGATTATGGATGAGTCCTAGAGTTTTTTACAAAACTGCTCAATCTCTTTATTGGATTTTAATATATTAAATTCAATCCTGTATTTTTTCATTTCACCGGGTTTTATAGTAACAAGTTTCCCATCTTCTCTTTCGATAGCCCTGCCTCTCGGAAAGCTGTTTGAAGGTTCGATTCCACAGGTATATTCACCTTCTCCGACCTGTTTCCATTGCACAAGATATGGTAAATTTTCCTTATTGAAAGCTAAAGAAATGCCTATGCCTTCTCCATTATTAAATTCACGATTTATTATAGCGACATGTGAGTTACCATCCACGTCTGCTTCTATATCATGAAAGAATACCTGTTCTTTGTAATATTTAACCGGATCAGAAAATTCAGAAAACTTATCAAAGCCCTTTTTTGCTTCTTCATCTCTTGGTACAACTCTGGCTTCTCCCTCTACTAACTTTGAGGTTTTATCAAGTACGGGGTAACCGATATTTACATGATATAAAATCATCAAAGGAGATTCTGCAAATCCAATATTTTCAATATGATCTTCGAGGATTATTCTAGGGGTACTCATATATGTTGTTATTTTCCTTGAGAGTTCAAGTTTATCACCATAAACTTTTGTTTCTCTTACTTTTCCTGATATTTCCATAACACATTCATCATTTAACCATTTAGTGCTGGTACATATGTTTTCTGCAGGTGTATTGGAAATACGTCCATGGAGTCCAAGCTCCTCTCCGTTATCAGTTCCGGGCATGCCTGTTGTTGTTAAACCACAGGTAGTTAGAAGACCTCCAAAAAAAGTCCTTAACCAGTCAAGGCCTTTACTCTCATAATATGCCGGTGATTTTTCCCTAATTGCGGATCTCCAGGCAATTGGGATTGATTTAAAGAGAAGGTTTGAGATATCCATACATCTATCGATTACGATTGTCATATAAATTCCACAGGGGCTGTAGATATCTGCTGCCCTTACTCCTCTTTCCTCCCCATCAATAAATTCGTATAGTTTGATACCTCCAAGCTGTGAAATGTCCCCAGCTTTTTTCAATATCTCTTCTTTCTTCAAATCCTTTCCAAATATATTCATATTCTCTCCTTTCTTTTTATATTTTAAGTGATTTTAGCATTAAATGATTTTGGCGTATATTTTATTTGTTAAGTATTTAGAAAATTTTATAAATCAGCATAGGATTTGGTAGTGAATGACTTTAAGGATTGTGCAAAACTATTATTAAAGATAGGGAAAGTAGGCGCTTATATATTTCAATCAATTTTTTAAAAATTCTTACGGGTATTTTCTCTACGAAGCTTAACTTCCAAAATATTTCTCCTTCTCCAAGTTAAGATAAGTTTTGTTAGCTATTGAGTATTATTTTGAAACGGGAGGACATATTCCTTCATGGAGCAGATCACAGGAATATAAAAGGGTGATTAAAAGTTTTTTCAAATAGTTAATTTTATTTAAGATTATTCTTAAGTCTTGCTAAGGATTATAAAATAAAGGGCCATGCTATTAGTATAGATAAAAGTAACCCGCCTAATAATACAGAAATACGGTTTTAAAATCGGGCTGATGGTGGAATGAGCTCGCCTCCAGCGGGATAAAAAAGAAGAATTTTACTTATATCGAAATTAAGATAAATATCCATACCCTTGTGTATTTTATGCAAATCTTTTGCAAAGCATATAACATTTAAAATACGATTTTTAAATTTACATCTTATATTTACCTTCGGAAGAAATTTCTGTATCAAATCAACTTTTACTTTTATGCCAGTTTCCAGGGGTTTGATCGAAAAATTTATATCTTCGGGTCTTATGCCCAGTACCAATTCAGGTTCTTTATATAATTCTTTTAATATAGACTTATCTGCGTATTGTCCAATATCTATTGAATAATTGTCAAAATAAAATTTCTGATCTTTTACAGTGCCATAAATAAAATTTATTCCCAGGGTCCCGAAAAAATCAGCGATGAATATATCCTTTGGGTAGTGGTAAATATTATAGGGACTATCAACCTGAATAAATTTACCATTATTTAGTACAGCAATCCTGTCAGCCAATGCCATTGCTTCACTCGTATCAGAAGTGACATATAGTGTTGTTGATTCTAATCTTGTAACTAATTTTTTAAGGTAGGTTTTGGTATTCATTCTTATTTTGGCATCAAGATTTGAAAGTGGTTCATCCATCAAAAAAGCTCTTGGATCATCTCTGATAATTGCCCTGCCCGTAGCAACCCTTTGTTTGTGACCTGCTGATAGTTCTCTAGGTAAGTAGTCAAGGTATCTTTCTACCTCGACATCAATCATATCAACAGTTGATTTTAATTTTTGAGATATTTTTTCTTCGGGGTATTTTTTTAGTCTCAATGGAAAAGTTATATTTTTTCTTGCAATTAAATTGGGATAAAGAGCATATTCCTGGAAAACCATTGATATGTTTCTCTCTGAGGGACTTAAATTTGTAAAGTCAACATCATCAAAAAAGACTTTACCGGAATAATTGGTGTCCAGTCCCGCAATAATTCTAAGCAGTGTAGTTTTACCACAACCTGAGGGACCAGTTATACACAAAAATTCTCCATCACTTATATCTAGCGAGATATTATCAAGTATAAGATTCTTGCTATAATATTTAGTTATATTTCGTAGGGAAATTTTTGACATTTTAACTCACCACCTTTGTGAATTAATTTATTATAAGCTTACCACCTATATCATCCGGAGCTGAACCTGCCTTTTCGTGCCGGCAAATATGAGCCATACTGTCAAAATGGGTTTTACCTTCATCTATTATTATAGACCTTTTGCTTTCAAAAGGTAGACTATTTACCGGACTCTTCATTAAATTATTGCAATTTAAAAACCAATATGGTATATTTACTATACGTATAGCTATACGAATAGCTGAGTTAAATATTGAGGCAAATAATGAGTGATAAAAACAAGTTAACCAGCAGGCAAAGAATATTTAAGGCTTTAAAAAAGGAAGTTCCGGACAGAGTTCCAATATGTCCTGATTGCTCGAGGGAATATCCTGCAAAATATACTGGCAAGCCTTTTTGGGATGTATTTTTATTTAATGATCCTGATAGAGTTACTGCCTATGTTGATTTAGCCAAAAAGTTTAATTTCGATTTGTGGATTGAGGGTCAAGAGATGGTTTTTGCTGATGGCAGGGTAGAAGAACAAAAAAAAGAAGTAGTGAAGAGTGGTAATAGGTATGAAGTAACTTATTACTATGAAACAAAGTTGGGTAAATTGGATAAGAAAGTTATTTTTCCTGAAAAAGAGCCACCATGGGTAAGTATACCCATCGTAAAAGATTTAAACGATGATTGGAAAAAGCTTTTAAGCTTGATGCCCCACCCGGATAGTGATATCCCTTTTAAAGAATATAATTATTATATATCTAAAATCGGAAACTCAGGCGTTTCAACTATAAGGATTCATATTCCTACCAGCATGTGGTTTTTATATAGAAGTAATATAGAAGCTGCGATTCTTGATTATTATGATAATCAGAAAATAATGGAAAATGTAACGGGTAACTACTCTGCATATGCTCTGGAATTGATTCGATTGATTTGCAAAGAAATAAAACCGGATGAAATAGAATTATCTGGCTGTAATGCATCAATGAGTGTTATATCGCCCCAGATTTACAAGAAATATAATCTACCTTTCGTGGAAAAAGCAACAAGCATTTGCAAAGAGTCCGGAATTATATCCCACATGCATGTTGGCGGCAGGAGTAAGGAAATATTAGAGATGGTGATAGATACTGATCTGGATGTGATTGAACCTTTGGAGAGAGAACCTTCAGGAAATATCAATATTGGCGAAGTTAAAAGCAAATATGGCAGTAAATTGTGCTTGAAAGGAAATGTCCACACAATTGAGGCTTTTGCAAATGGAACAATAGAACAAATAGAATTAGAGACATTAAAATGCATCAAAGACGCAGCTGCAGATGGCGGTTATATTTTGGCCAGTGGTGACCAGGTCCCTTACGATACGCCAGAAGAAAATTTCATAACCTTTATAGAAACGGGGAAGAAATTTGGCACATATCCTCTGGACATTGACAGTATAAATAAAAGAATTGAAGAATTAGAAAATTCATAAAGGACTGTTTATGGTTAATCAAAGAGATGTAGCTAAAAGAGCAGGTGTATCCTCTGCAACTGTCTCTGCGGTAATAAATAAAAACAAATTTGTAAGTGAAGATTTAAAAAAGAAAGTAGTCGATGCCATAAATGAATTGAACTATCAGCCGAATATAATTGCGAGAAGCTTAAAAGTCTCGAAAACTTTTACTATAGGTATTTTAATACCCAATATAAAAAGCCCGCCCTTTGCATATTTGGTCAGGGCGATGGAGGATGTTATCAGGTCGAATGGTTATGATTTAATCCTGAATAGCAGTGAAGAAGATGTAAAGATAGAAAAAGAAGTATTATTAAATTTCAGGGAAAAGAGAGTAGACGGAATGGTGATAGCGCCTTGTGGGAAAGCAAATATTGAATTGTTTGAAACATATAAAATGATTTTACCCATAGTTTTTATAGATAGGGATATCAAGGAACTTAATATGGATTATGTTGGAAGCGATAATTTCAATTCCACTTTTAAAACAGTTTCTTATTTGATAGAGCTTGGCCATAAGAATATTTCAATTATTTCTTTGCCAACAGCTTTGTCCACAGGCCAGGAAAGATTTGAAGGTTATTTAAAAGCTCTTGAAACGAATAAATTAAATATTGATCCCCGGCTTATCAAAGAAGGCAATTTTACCAAGGAGGAAGGTTATAATAAAGCAATTGAGGTGTTAAAAAGCAAGGCCCCTCTTGATTCAATCATAATTAGTAATCACTTGATGACTTTAGGATGCATGAAAGCTTTAAAGGAATTTAATCTAAGTATTCCCGGTGATGTAAGCATAGTTGGCTTTGATGATCTGCCCTGGAACGATTTTTTTGATCCGCCATTGACAGTTGTTTCACAAAAAATGGACTTGATAGGTGAAAGAGCTGCAAAATTGATGATTAATAGAATAACTAAATGGAAAAATACCCCAAAAAATACAAGACCAAGAAAAATTATTATCGATTCAGAATTAATAATTAGGAATTCTTGCAGGAAGAGAGCGTAAAATACCAGCTTGACGAGCAAATACATTTAAAAATTCTTTCGTTAAAGCGCATGGGGTGTATACATAAAATACTAATTGATACCTGGCTTAAATAGGAAGGTTTAAAAAATGAAAGCCGCAGTTTTAGAAGGAATTAAAAAAATGAATATTAGAGAAGTCCCCACCCCTATGCCAAAGGAAAATGAGGTTTTAGTTAAAGTGAAAGCTTGTGGGATTTGCCAGACGGATTACTCAGCTTACACAGGTGCAAGGACAAATTGGAAACCTCCTATCATAATGGGGCATGAAATGAGCGGAACTGTTGAAATGTTGGGGGAGAAAGTGTCAGATTTTAAAGAAGGTGACGAGGTAATAGTATGTCCGCTTGTTTTTTGCGGTGATTGTAGAAATTGCAAGTTGGGTTTATACAATTATTGTCAAAAAGGGATAGCATTGGGCGGAGATGGGCAGGATATCGTTTTAGACGGAGGATTTGCAGAATATATTTTAGCGCCTGTTTCATCTCTATATTACAAACCTGAAAACATCTCATTTTCTGCTGCAGCGCTGACCGAACCTCTGGCGGGTTCATATAAAGGATTAATAGAATATACCAATCTAAAGATTTCGGAAGATATTGTGATAATTGGAGCAGGCAGCATGGGCTTATTGGTAACGATGATTGCATTAAGAGCAGGTGCGGGGAATGTGATAGTAGTTGATATTTCGGATTATAGATTAGAATTTGCCAGGAAACTTGGAGTGAAGCATGCAATCAATGCGAAAAAGGATGATGTTAAAGAAAAAGTGTATGAGATACTTCCCAATGGACCGGATATTGTTTTTGAAGCAGCAGGAGCTCTTGAAGCAGCAGATATGACATTTAATTTAGTCAGAAGGGGTACAAGGGTAAATATATTTGGTGTAATTGTTCCAGGTGAAATGAAAATATCGCCGGCTGATGTTCATTTTTTAGAAACAAGAGTTGATGCTTCTTTTTCAGTGACGCCAAAAGTTATGATGAAGTCAATAGACCTTATGCAAAAAAAATTGATAGACCCTTCAGTGATAGTGACACATAAATTTTCACTCGATAACATCCAGGAAGCGTTTGATATGATGCCTGGAGAAGAGAGGATTAAGATAATCATAGAACCTTAAAATATTAAAGATCGAATAAATTTTTAGAAAGTTTAAAAAATGAAAATAAAGTTAAATGAAACAAATGACAGATATTATAACCAGGCACTAAATTTAAAAAAGACCGAAAAAGTACCAATATACTTTCCTTCACATGGGCATTTTTTAATAGAATGGTTAAAGATTGAAGCCAGAGATTATATTTTGAATCCGGCTGTTACATTAGAATCGCAATTAAAATTTATAGAAAGATTTAATGGAATAAAAGGTGTGATTGGCCCGGACTATGGAATAGCGCTGCTACCCTCAATATTCGGTGCTAAAGTTCATTGGCAGAAAAACGATGTGCCGTGGGTTGAACCCTTGATAAAGACAATAAAAGATCTTGAGGATTTCGTAAGTGTAAAAGAACTGCCTGACCCGCTTTATTCAGGGCTCATGCCAGCCTATATTTCATCTTTTTATTTTATGAAAAAAGAATTAAAAGACTTGATGCCATTTCCTAAAGCTACCAATTCACCTTACTGTTTTGCGGATTATCTCTGTGGTTCAGCAAATCTGTATATTTGGGTAAGTGATTATCCGGACCTGGTCGTCAGACTTATGGAGAAATTAAAAAACTACATTATAAAACATCTTAAATGTCTGCAGGGATTATTCAATTTTGAATATGATTCTATTCTTATAAAAGATGACCAGTCTTCTTATTTATCTCCAGAACAATTCAAAAAGTTTGTAAACCCATTTTGTGAAGAGGTAATCCAGGAAATCGGCACAAATAACAATATTTATAAGATGTGGCACAGCGATGGAACTCTTTTTAATAATATAGAGAATATGATTTCACTAAAGATAAATGCACTGTGTTTTTTTGATCCAAGTGTTGATATAGAAGTATACAGGAATAAAGTAGGCGGAAAGATCTGTTTAATTGGTAATGTCCATCCATTGAAAGTATTGAGGGAAGGCACTCCGGAAGATGTAACGGATGAGTGCATAAGACAGATAAGAATCATGAAAAATATAGGTGGCTATGTACTTTCACCTGGGGGTGAAATTGCTGCCGGAACACCGGAAAAAAATATCGACGCCATGATAGAAAGTACAAAAATATTTTAGTAAAAAGGAAGGTGATATAAAGGAAGGTGATATTAATGAAAGAATGAAGTGAGATTTGATTGCTTATTTTAGTCTGCTTAGAAAACTATTTGTAGCGACCAAAACTCAAGGAAATTTTATAAGAAAATAAAATTTAAGTAAATCTCTAGGAGGAAGATGAAATGAAAAGTAAATTGTTTTTTATTCTTGCAGTTGTATTGGCAATAGTACTAACTTTAACTGTTGCAACAGCAGGATGCAAGAAAGCTGAGGAGTCAACAACAGAAACGGAACCGGCAGAAGAAGAATCAGCTGCAGAAGAGACAGCAGAAGAAGCAGAGACTGTAGAAGCAGAGCCCGTAACATTGACAATCTGGGATTGGCAAAATGCAGAAAATTATCTAGAAGCATTTGATGAGATATTTGCTTTGTATAAGGAAGATCATCCTAATGTTGATTTTGACCATAAAGTTGTAACCTCAACTGACTATATGCAGATGTTAAAAGCAGCAATAACAGGGAATGAATTGCCTCAGATATTTGAGGTATGGACTGGAATGCAAATAGCAGAATATCATTCTGCATTATTGGATCTGACCGATATCATATTCGAAGATTCAGAGTGGAACGACTGGGTTGGCAAACAAGCATCGGCACTTGATGTTCAGTACGAAGGGAAAACTTACCTTGTGCCAATTGATATGTGGGACGTAGGTGTTTATTGCAATAACAAGATATTAGATGATTATGGCCTGGAAATTCCAAACACAATAGATGACTTAATAAGTATGGTTCCGGTTCTGGGTGCTGATGATATAAAACCGCTGTCATCAAATTTCCAAGATGTCTGGACAGCACAGTTTATTTTCACAGTATTTATACACCAGATAGAACCTGAAGGCAGCGGAATGCAGATGCAGGCAGAAGCAGGGGAGATCAGCTGGAACAATCCCACTTTTATAGAGGCATGTGAGGGAATTAAAAAGATGTGGGACAATGGCGTTTTCAGGAGCGATGCATTTGCGAGAGCATATAATATAGACGGAATAGCTGAGTTCACCGACCAAAAATGCATGGGTCTCTGGGCCGGTGGTGATTGGTATACCGGAACTGTTGTTGATGCAGGTATAGATGCTACAGCAATACCTTTCCCATTGATAAAAGAGGGTGCTGTACCTACATATCTGGCCAGCAATGGTCTGGCTTATGCTACCTATCCAGATAATCCGGATATGGAAGTTTCGTTGGATTTTATGAAGTTTTTATCATCGCCCGAAGTATCGAAAATATTTGTTAAGAATTCTATTCATCCTGCAGCAAAAGTTCCGGAAGGGACCGAGATTGAGAATCCACTGCTTAAACAAGTGATAGAAACGGCACCTAATTACAAAGAAGCTAATCCATGGGTTTATAATGCAGATGTGTCTACAGCTATTACTGACGGATTGGCTAATTATGTTCTTGGTGTAACTACGGTAGAAGAATTCCTGGATTCAATAGATGCTGCAATGCAGTAAAAGCAATGTTTGCATGCAGAGGAGCATTCCTTTGCATGCAAACACCTGTATTTAGTTTTGCTGGTAATTTTTAAAAGTTATTTAACAATGGAATGGAGAATTGAAAAATATATTTATTACTACTAATGTTTTTTAAGACTTAAGTAATAAATTTGTAATTCAGGTTTTATCAAATGGGAATAAAAACAAAAGAAAATTTCTACCCGCTATATTATACTCTGCCAGTTATATTATTTTATATGGTTTTTTTATTCTATCCTATTTTCTTCAATATACTGTTGACGTTTTTTAAATGGAATGGCATCGGCCCTAATATTTTTCAGGATTTTTTGGCCTTTGAGAACTACAAAAATTTAATTCTGGATAAATTTTTTTGGATTGCACTCAAGAATACCATGTATTTTGTAATATCTACGGTTATTGTTCAGAATTTAGTTGGTTTGTTTTTGGCACATATTTTGTTTTTCGGGAATTTCAAATATGGAAATGTATTAAGATCAATAATATTTTTCCCTACTATTTTATCGCCTGTTATTATTTCATTGATTTGGAAAAAAATTTTTATTTCAGATGGATTGTTAAATACTATTTTAGGCCTGGATGTAAATTGGCTGGGCGGCCTTTATCTCGGCATATGGATAATAGCTTTTGTAAATATGTGGCAATGGAGTGGCTACAATATGATTTTATATTATGCCGGGCTCCAATCTCTCGACAATCAGCTAGTTGAAGCAGCGATGATAGATGGAGCAAATTGGGCCGGGATAGTTTCCAGAATAATTATACCGTTCTTAAAACCTACCATAGCAATAGCATCTATTTTAACGGTGCTGGGGGGCTTCAAAGTCTTTGATCTGGTATATATCATGACTAAGGGAGGCCCAGCGCATCAAACTGAAGTGATAACCACATATATGTACTGGCTTTCATTTGATGCTACCGGACCTAATAAAATGGGATACGCAGCTACAGTTGTAATTTTTTCCCTTTTTGTCGCTATTATTTTTGCGGTTATCCGGATGAGAGTAATGTTTACGAGGAAGATTTAAACAATGAACAAGAAAATGTCTTTAGGCGGATATATTTTCACGAGGGTAATTATTGCCCTGGAATTGATAGTCGTGTTGTTCCCTGTGCTATGGATAATTTCTATTTCATTCAGGGAAGGCGGAAATATCAATGAATCCTGGTTATTAATTATTCCGAAGAATTTTACATTCGAAAATTATATTCAATCCGTTGAATTTGTCCGGAAGTGGCTGGGAATAACATATCAGAGAATGTTCTTTAACTCGATATTAGTTACTTCGGTTTCCATAGGTGTGACTATAGTTATTTCAGCTCTGGCTGCATTTGGCTTCACCAGCTACAGGTTCAGAGGCAAAGAAGAATTGTATACTATGGTTATCATATCTTTCATGATCCCATCTCAAATTCTATTGATACCGCTTTTTCTGTTGTTCAGCAAAATGGGGTTATTAAACACATATATTGCCATTATATTGCCTTATATAACTTTTGGTATTCCCATATCTGTTCTTATTCTGAGAGGATTTTTTGAACACATCCCAAAAGAATTAAGAGATGCGTCAAGAGTTGATGGGGCAGGTGATTTCTTTTATTTTCTAAAGATCGTATTGCCTATTTCAAAGCCCGCAATTGCTGCGTGCATAATTTTTTTATTTTTGCAGACCTGGAATGAATTCTTACTGGCACTGGTATTTTTAAGAGATAATCTAATCCAGACAGTCCCGGTGACGATAGCTAAAATAGGTGGAGGCGCCTATATTATACCATGGGGTATTTATGGTGCTGCAATAGTTATATCCACAATTCCTGTTGTGATTGTATTTTTAATTTTTCAAAAGTGGTTCATAAGGGGAATAACAATGGGTGCTGTCAAAGGGTAACATGGCCAATCGATTGATTATTTAATAAACAATCCCGATGATGTCTTTAGTTATTTTATAAATATAAACAGGAGCAAAAAGATGGAAAACAAGATAATTAAAATTAAAGGGAGATATTGGAGTTTAAACAGGGAGCCCAGTGGTAAAATTAACCCCAAGAAATTTGGCTGCAGGCATGAAGATCTGAAACTGGATTTAGACAAAACTGCTTTTATGGTTATAGATGTATATGGTAAAGGTTTTGATGAAAATGATGAAATTCCTGAGAATCCGGCTTTTGGAATAAAAGAGCTGTTTATTATGGAAAAAAATATCATCAATAATAAAATCAAGCCTGCTTTGGAAGCTGCAAGAAGTAAAAACTTCAAAATTATTTATATCGAGAACAGGGATGAACCATACCTGGTAGATGAAAACAGTGAATACGGCAAATATTGTAAAAGATTTTGGGGCTTAAGCGTAGGAGAATATTTTAGAGGGGATGGAGAAAGCATGCTTCAGTACTCAAATGTGGTGGCGCCCAAAAAAGGTGAATTTGTAATGAAAAAAAGGTTCTATGGGGCATTTACAAATACGGAGCTTGATTATTTACTCAGCAATCTCAATGTCAAGAATCTGATATGTGTGGGGTTTACTGCAGATATTTGCTTATTTTTCACATTGTATGAAGCCTGGGTTAATAATTATAAAGTTGTGCTACTCAGAGATGCGACTTTGGCTTTTGAGCCGGACGAAGAATGCATAAAAAATCTTACAAAAACGAATCATTCCGTTGAATTCATAGAAAGATATATCGGGCATACAGTTACAGTGGATGAGTTTATAGAAAGTTGCAAATACCTGTAGATTGTAAAAGCTTTTCAAGCTGATATTTGAAATATATTGAGAGGGCAAGACAATATGAAAGCAAAAGACAGAGTTTTGGCAGCAATAAAGTTTAAAGGGGTGGATAAAATTCCTGCCACATATAAAGGTCTGGAACCTTTAACCAAAAAAATACTGAAGTATTTTAACATACACTATGAGGGAAGCATGGATGCTTTTGCTGCAAGGAAAGAAAACAGAAAAAAATTTCTGAATCTTATTGGTGCAGATTTTTGGTCGGATGGTTCAAGGATAAGTAAATTTACATCTTTTACTCCGACTTACAATGGCGAACCGCCTAAACCGCCTTTCGTCAAAGAGCCTCTTTTTTGGTATACCCTGGGAATCGGAACAATTCTGAAAAGGGTTGATGAATATGACTATGAATATCCTTTATATACTAATCCACCTTTGGGAGCTATTGAATCGGAAAATGATATAGGAAAGGATTTTTTAACAAAAAAATTGGATCTGTTTGATTTCAAGAATTACACAAATAGAGTTTTAATAGAAGAAGACGTTCCGGATTTAAGCTACCAGAATTCGGTAGGGGATGATGATTTCATATGTTTCGGCACTTTAAACAGTATTTTTATGATTTGCTGTTATTTAAGAGGCACGGAAAAATTCCTTTTGGACTTAGTCTGCAATAAAAGATTAGCCGAAAAAATAATAGATGAAGTCGGTCAATTTTGTATAGAATTTAACAAAAGAGAATTAGCAGGTTTTGGAAGTAAAGCAGAATTCTATTGCAGTTTCGATGATTTTGCTGGCCAGAGTGGCTTATTGATATCACCGGATTTGTTTAAAAAATATTTTTTACCTCTTTATATAGAACTAATTGAAAATGTTAAGAAAAAAAATCTTATTTATACCTGGCACTGTTGTGGAAGCGTACATGATATTCTGCCCCATATGATAGAAGCAGGAATAGATGTTTTTAATGTTTGCCAGACATCTGCAAGAAATATGGAACTTGAAAAAGTATACAAATTATATGGAAGTAAAGTGTGTATTCATGGAGCTATAGATGTGCAAAGCTTATTATCAACGAAAACTTCGAAAGAAGTCAGAGAAGAGATAAAAAGAATTAAAGAATTGTGGTCCAACAATGGTGGGATAATCATTTCTCCATCGCATGAAGCTTTACCTGAAACTCCTGTTGAGAACATATTAGCTATTTATGAATCAATATGAAAGAAAATTTTGAGGTTAAATATTAAACTTTTGAGGAACTATTACAGGGATGAATGTCAGGAGAACATATGGATCCGAACATAAGTGGTAACATAAGTTATTCAAGTCCAAGAAGGACTATTTATGGAGTCAACTCTTTAAAGAATATTAAAGATATAGCAGGGAATAACAAAAAAAGCATATTATATTTAACATATAAAAATAATGGAAAAAACTTACCTTTTCATAATGAAGTTCTAGATCTTTTGCATGCAAGTTCTAAAAATGTATTCGTATATGATGAAATTGAAAGAGAACCTTCAATTCAAAATATTGATACCGCTGCCGGGTTTGCAAAGAAAAAAAATCTGGATTTGATATTAGCTGTTGGAGGCGGAAGTGTCATTGATCTGGCGAAAGCAGTCTCTATTTTAATGAGAAATGAAGGTTCTATAAGAGATTTTCAGATGAATAATAAAAAAATTGTAAATAAAGGCGTGGATCTTATAGCTGTCCCAACAACCGCTGGTACGGGTTCGGAGGCAACCGCGGTTGTGGTTGTAACAAATATCGAAAAAAAAATTAAAAAAAGCATTTCCCATCCTTATCTTGTACCGGATCTTGTATTATTGGATCCTGCCCTGACGGTCACACTCCCTCCGGGTTTAACAGCACTTACAGGGATTGATGCACTATCACATGCGATAGAATCTTATACATCTACGCTCGAAATACCCTTTGCGAAAGCTACCGCGATAAAAGCAATAGAGCTTATAGGCAAAAATTTGGTGGAATCATATAAAAATCCTGAAAATTTGGGAGCAAGAATGGACATGCTTTTGGCCAGCAATTTAGGCGGAATGTCACTTATTGCATCGGTTGGAGCTGCGCATAGATTGGCTCAACCTATAAGTTCCGAGACGGGCTTGTCGCATTCTGAGGCAATATCCATTATTCTAATAAATGTAATGAAAATAAACAGGCCTTATTGCATGGAGAGATATAGGGATATAGCATCTGCACTGGGAGTTGATACCTGCAAGTATGATTTGGAAGAAGCTTCGAAACAGGCAATTGCCAGGGTAATAGAAATCTACAAAGATTTAAATATCAGTGACAGCTTTTCTAAATACAATATAGGTAGTAAAGTTTTTAGTAAGATAATAGACAATGCAAATGCCACAACTTCTCATCTAAAATACAATCCCAGGCCCCTGAATGAAAAAATATTACTGAAGATATTGGAATTATCGAAATGAAGGTAGCTTTTAAAATCGTTTGAATAAAAAGGAGTTCAGCTTTGCTGGCTTTAGTAAAAAATGCAAAGGGCATCCAGAATTTTGGCTTGCAGGATATTGAAGTCCCGGATTTAAAAGAAGACGAAATTTTGATAGAGGTAAAGTGTGCCGGGCTATGCGGAACTGATCTGCATGTCCTGAATGATAATTATCCTGCCAATTTACCGGTGGTAATGGGGCATGAGTTTTCCGGGATAGTTAAGGAAGTCGGTTGTAATGTGGATAAAAAAATAATTGGAAGGAAAATAGTTTCCGAACCTTTTTTTAGAACTTGCGGTAGTTGCTATCTGTGCGCCAGCGGAAATTATAATCTATGTGACGGGAAAATCGCCCTGGGCAGCAAAGCTGACGGTGCTTTTGCCAGGTACATAAAGGTAAATAAAGATAGAATCCACTTGCTGCCAGATGAGATAGATTATGAAGAAGCCTGCCTTTTAGAACCGCTTTCTTGCAGTGTACATGGTGTGCTTTATTCAATCAATATAAAACCGGCAGATGTGGTTGTTATATTAGGCACCGGCCCAATAGGAATTTTGTCTGCATATTTATCAAAACTCTGTGGCGGAAAGGTTATACTCGGGGGAACAAGATATTCAATAAGAACAGAGGTTGCCAGAGAAAAGTTAAAAATAGATTATGTCCTGGATATCAAAAAAGTGGATATTTTCAATTTTTTATCAAAAGAAATGAGTATTACGAATGCAGATATAGTTATAGAATGCTCAGGTTCCAGGGAAGCTGTCATAAATGCGCTGAAGCTTGTGAAAAAGAGGGGCAAAATACTTCAAATGGGCATCTTTGATAAAGATATTTCTGTGCCGTTTGATTTAATTACGCAAAAGGAAATTCTGGTTGTCGGTTCGTTCGGCTCTAACAATACTGCCTGGTTAAAGGCTATAGAATTATTAAAACATAAGAAAATCAGTATCAAAGAGGTCATAACTCACAGGTTTAGCCTGCGGGACTATAAGGAAGCTTTTGAATTCCTTAAAAATGGATCAGGAATAAAAATAATTTTTAACGATTTTAATTAAATTATTATTTGACATTTTTAGGATAGAGAGAGAATAAGGGATGAAATCCAGGGAAAGAGTTATAAAATCACTAAAACATTGTGAACCTGATAAGATTCCTTTTTTTGAATTAAGCTTTGATGAGGGTATTGCAGGTAAAATTTTAGACAGGAAAATGTTCTTGTTTGATAGAACATACAATTTCAAACATAAGTTATTTGACGAATACAGTATATATAAGAGAATAAACAGGGAGCATGTATCTCAGGGCATAAAGAATGTATGCGATCTTTATAGATATCTTGATATGGATATAGTTCCTGTAAGAATTTACTCCTCCTATATTTCGCCTTTTTCAATGGTTTACATGGGATTGACTGATTCTTTTGAAGATATAAATTTAACAAGAACTTTTGTATCCGATAATGTTGAAACCTGGAAGATTGAAAATAGTGAAGGTTTTTGGTCAAAGCTTAATTTCAATAAAAAAAATAACTCTATTTTTATGGAAGCCGATTCGATATCCGAGGGTGGAATAAAAGAATTTGAAAGGTTCAACAGGCATGCATCCAAACTGCTTGATGGTTTGCTTCCAAAAATAAGTACTTCGGTAAAGAGACTGAAAACATATATGAAAACTTACCAGCGGGAAAATAATCCCGGCACTGACGGTGAATTTATCAGTAATAGTTCACCTCTTGATGATATATTGGGAAATTTTCCAAAACAAATACAAATAGCTTTAAAAACTGTAAGGTTTGCTCTGAACTATAATAAAACCCGTGATAAATTTATATTGGGTTACGGTTCTTTATGCTTTCCAACCAATGCTACATTTCTCCAGCTATTCCTGGAATCAATGGTTTTGAATCCCGGCCTTGCCTACGATTTTTTGAAGTTGACTACTGAAGGAATTATTCCCGTCATAGAGGCTCAGCTTAATTTAGGGGCAGATGGCATTATTTGTGTAAATGATTACGCTTCTAATTCTGGCCCGATTTTTTCGCCAGAACATTTTAAAAAGTTTTTAGTTCCTTTTTATAAAAAAATTGTGGATACCTGTCATAGTTATGGGAAACCGTTTATAAAACACTGTGATGGAAACATAAATTCACTTATCGATATCTTTATTTATGATTGCAATTTTGACGGGATCCATGCAATTGAACCTAATGCAGGTATGGATATTTATAAGTTAAAAAAGAAATATGGCGACAGGGTTACACTGCTTGGGAATTTAGACTGTACAAATTTGCTTGTTAGCGGTAAAAAGGACGAAATAATTGAAGAAATATGTAGATTAAAAAAATTCCTGGCTCCGGGAGGTGGTTATATTTTTTCGTCTTCCAACAGTATTCATTCAGGTGTACCCGTTGAAAATTTTAAAGTAATGATTGATGCATTTAAGAAGGAGAGAAACTACAAGTAGATAATTTCCGGTACCGGTTTAAATGGGATAAGATTCCATGTATTTTTCTATGTTGCTTAACAGGGGAAAAGGAGGTCTCGCAGAATATGAAAGCGCTGGTTTTGGAACAATATTGTAAGTTTACTTATAAGGATGTACCCAAGCCTCAGATCAAGCCAAACGAAGTATTAGTTAAAGTAGAGGCATGTGCCATATGCGGCAGTGATGTACATGGCATGGACGGAAGCAGCGGGAGAAGAATACCCCCTGTAATAATAGGTCATGAAGCTGCGGGTATAATTGAGGAAGTGGGGGAAAAAGTTGAAAACTTCAAAAAAGGCGATAGAGTTACTTTTGATTCGACCATATATTGTGGTAAATGTAATTACTGCCGGATTGGGAAGATAAACCTATGTGAAAATAGAAGAGTCCTGGGAGTTTCATGCAATGAGTATCATCAAGATGGAGCTTTTGCTGAATATATAGCAATTCCTGAGCATATATTATATAAGTTGTCTGATGGCATCTCTTATGAACATGCAACATTTATCGAACCGCTTTCTGTGGCACTTCATGCTGTAAATAATACTTCTATTAAAATAAACGATACTGCTGTTGTAGTAGGGGCTGGTATGATAGGTCTTCTTGTTATTCAGTTATTAAGAATTGCTGGTTGTGGAAAGATAATAGCTGTTGATATCGATAATTTTAAATTGGGTCTTGCATTGAAGCTGGGAGCAGATATTACGTTAAAATTGGATGGAACCGATGTTAGAAGCGAGGTATTGAGTTTGACCAATAATGAGGGTGCCGATATTTCATTTGAGATAGTTGGTATATCCCAGACCATCAAAATTGCAGTGGAATGTCTAAAAAAAGGAGGATTACTGACATTAGTGGGAAATTTATCCCCTGAAGTCAAAGTTCCTCTACAATTTTTAGTAACAAGGGAAATAGGAGCCAGGGGATCATGCGCCTCTTCCGGGGAATATGGTGACTGCATAGAAATGATTGAAAGGGGAGTTATAGACCTGGATTCCCTAATAAGCAGAGTTGCACCTCTGAAAGAAGGCCAGATCTGGTTTGACAAATTATATAAGTCAGAACCTGAGCTATTAAAAATAATTTTAAAACCTTAAAAAATAGGAGTCTAAATAATGAAAGCATTAGTCAAATTTGGCAATAAAGACGGAGAGGTTGAAATACAAGACATCCCTGTACCTGAGATTGGCCCGTATGACGTGCTTTTAAAAGTAAAGTCTGCAAGCATTTGTGGATGGGATATTGAAATGTGGAGACATAGAATGGCAAATCCGGTAAAGGTGCCTGTAGTTCAGGGTCACGAGTTCAGTGGAATAGTAGAAAAAATTGGGTCAGGAGTTACAAAATTTAAGGAGGGTGACAGAGTTGTGAGCGAAACCGCCGCTTACATTTGCGGGGAGTGCACCTATTGTCTCAGCGGTAACTACAATTTGTGTCCAAGAAGGAAGGGTTTTGGATATGGCGTAGATGGAGCTTTTACCGATTTTGTAAAAGTTCCCCAAAGATGTCTGCACAAAATACCTGACAATATATCTTTTGATCATGCGGCATTGACGGAACCAGCCTGTGTTGCGTACAATGCCTTAATTAAAATGTCTCATATTATCCCTGGGAAGCCTGTATTGATTATAGGCCCCGGCCCAGTGGGCTTATTTTGTTTGCAGATTGCAAAAATTGCGGGAGCAAATCCTATTATAATGGTAGGTACGTCAATTGACAAAGACAGGTTTTCAGTAGCCAGGATATTGGGAGTTGACCAACTTATTAACGTGGAGAAAGAAGATGTAAGAGAAAAGGTATTGAAAATAACAAATGGTGATGGCTTTGATCTTGTTGTTGATGCAGCTGGGAACGAGAAGGCATTAAAGCTTGCTGTTGACACAGTGACCCGTTTAGGCCAGATCACAAAGATCGGGTGGGGCCCGAAACCAATTAATATTAGCCTTGATCCGATAATATCAAAGGGCGCAAGAATCCAGGGTACATTCAGCCATACATGGAATACATGGGAAGATGTATTATCACTTATAGGCCGTGGGAAGATTGTTATGGAACCTATGATAACCAGAAGAATAAAGCTAGATGAATGGGAGGAAACTTTTAAAGATATCGAACAGTGCAAATTGGTAAAGGCTGTAATGAATTTCAATGAAGATGAATGAATGAGGTGGATTATAGAATACCAATGCAACAATAGGTAATGCAATGTTAAAATAAATTTAAAAGGGGTTGAATAATGACAGGGTTTGAAAATAAATCGACTAAAAACATTGGTCTTATAGGTCTTGCTGTAATGGGGCAAAATCTGACTCTTAATATAGAATCCAAAGGGTATTCGGTAGCTGTTTACAATAGGACTGCAAGCAGAACAGAAGGGTTTATCAATGGAAAGGCAAAAAGCAAAAATATAAAGGATACTTATTCTTTAGAAGAATTGGTTGATAGCCTTGAAAAACCAAGAAAAATAATTCTTATGGTAAAGGCAGGAGATCCCGTGGACCAGAATATAGAAATGTTGCTGCCCCTCCTTGAACCGGGGGATCTTATAATAGATGGGGGCAATTCGTTTTACAAGGATACGATAAGAAGAGAAAAACTTTTTTTAGAAAAGGATTTGCTATATATCGGAACAGGAATATCAGGAGGAGAGGAAGGAGCTCTGCTTGGGCCTGCGATAATGCCAGGAGGGCAGAGGAAAGCATACGAGCTTGTAGAGGACCTGTTTGAAAAGATATCAGCAAAAGCGGATGACGGCATACCCTGTGTATCATATATAGGAGAGGATGGGGCAGGTCACTTTGTAAAGATGGTGCATAACGGGATTGAATACGGGGATATGCAGCTTATCGGCGAGTGTGTGTGGGCACTAAAGGAAGCTTTAGGTTATAATTCAGAGCGCATTGGAGATATAATGAGAAACTGGAATGACTCCTCGGATATACTATCTTCTTATCTTGTAGAAATAACTGGTGAGTCAATGAGAGAGCCTGATAAACTATCTGACTCTTATCTTGTGGACAGGACTGCAGACATAACAAGGATGAAGGGAACAGGGACATGGGCTGTAGCAAGTGCTCTCGAACTACTTGTTCCCATACCGACCATAGCATCTGCAGTGTTTTCAAGGGAGATGAGCCAGGATAAAGATTTAAGGCTGGAAATATCAAAAGCAATAAAACCTACTTCATCTAATAAATATAACGTAGATCCTGGAGAGTTTGTAGATATTGCCCACGATGCTCTCTATATAGCTAAAATATCGTCATATGCTCAAGGTTTTGCACTTATGGATGCCGCATCTAAAAAATATGGTTGGAAACTAAATATGGGAAAAATTGCTCAGGGATGGAGGGCAGGATGTATAATAAGGGCCCAATTCCTCTCAAGGATTACAGAAGAATATGAAGCTAATCCCAGTCTTACAAACCTTCTAGCAGCACCTATGTTTTTAGACTTCATCAATAAAAACTTATATAAACTTTCAAAATTTATTGAAGTGAGCCACAGTGTTGGAGTACCCACACTGGCTATGGACTGTGCTTATGACTATATACTACAGATGGCTTCACCTGTTATGGTATCAGCACAGGTAGCTGCACTGCAAAGAGACTACTTTGGTGCTCACGGATATTTTAAGCTTGAAAGCAACAGCCTGAAAATAGAGCTTAAATCTGATGGCTCTTATCAAGAGTATCATACCGAGTGGATGGAGGGAGGTCACCCGGAAAAAAAGATTTAAAAGATTTATTAGAGTTAAAATTATTTTAAAAAGTTAAAAGGATGATTTTTATTAACGTTGAATTAAGAAAAAAATTTACTTATTCCCTGGTGGTGCCCACAAGCATGGGAATTCGTTTGACACCTGCAGAAAGGCAGCCTGTTTACTCCACAAATACTTTTATAATGCATGTAACCAGTGCAGAAACTAATGTTGCAAGCATTTCCTCTTTTCTGGGTTTACCGGTTAAAGTGTTGACTGCATTTGTCAAGGACAGTCCTATTTCAAATTTGATTAAGCAAAATCTTTTAAGCCGTCATATGAGTTATGAGGGCAAGGAAGTTCCTCAAGGCGGACCATGGGGTTACCGTCACCAGTTTAATATTGCCGATAGCGGTTACGGTTTGAGAGGGCCGAGAGTGTTAAATGACCGGGCAGGGGAAGTAGGAAGAACTCTTAATATCAAAGATTTTGATATTGAAAATATTTTTTGTAAAGAAGGCGTACAGATTCTGCATCTATCGGGACTTATTGCAGCAATATCGCAGGAGACAAGTGAATTTTGCCTTGAACTTGTAAAAGCTGCTAAAAGACATAAAACGGTGATCTCTTTTGATCTTAACTACAGGGCATCATTCTGGAAAAACCGTGAGAAAGAATTAAAAAGTATTTTTGCCGAAATTGCTAACTTTTCCGATATTCTTGTTGGTAATGAAGAAGATTTCCAGCTTTGTCTGGAAATTGAAGGCCCGGGAACAGGTGGAGATGGCCTTTCGTCAAAAATAGAAAGCTTTAAATATATGATCGATAATGTAAAAAAAGCGTTCCCCGATGTTTCAGTTTTTGCGACAACACTCCGTCAGGTTGTTTCCGCCAATAGACACCTTTGGGGTGCTATAATGCTGGAGCGAAATAACTGGTTTACTATCGAGCCCCGTGAAATTTCAATACTTGACCGCATAGGAGGCGGTGACGGTTTTGTAGGTGGTATGATATATGCTATTTTAAAAGGCTGGGAACCTGAAAAGTGGATTCAATTTGGATGGGCAAGCGGGGTGCTGGCAACAACATTTCTTACTGACTATGCCCAGCCGGCAGACGAAGAGCAGATCTGGGATATATGGAAAGGAAATGTACGCGTAAAGCGTTGATTATTTGATCTTAAAACCACATTTTTGTACATCTTGAGAGAAGTTCATTATTCAATATAATTTGGGGAAGAATTTTAATAAATACAAAATCTAATATGCTTAAGTTTTATAACTAAGAAATTCCCAGAGTTAAAACTACTAGCCTAGTCTCTAAGTTAGTATCCAGGCCAATAGCTGAGGGGCAGAGTTCATGTAATATAAGACCTGGGTAAATTTTCAAATTTTAAATTTTTATAATGAGCGGATATTGATTCTGAAATCTTTTTTATCTTATTAAAAATATTTGATGGAACTATTAAATCAGCTGACGCAACCTCGTCTTCATATAAATTATGATAAAGATATGAAGGTATATTTTTACCAAAAAAAATATTTGCTTCCCACGCTTTCTTTACAAATTTAGTTGTCTTAAAATTCTTAGATGTTATGCCTATAAAATCACCGGGGACTACATGAAATAAAAAACCATGATTTGATGTTTCCCTTAGAGCAAGATTTGCATAACAGCATATAAAATAACCGGCAAAACCTGCAGCTCTTATAGAGAAGTGATATTTATCAACTTTTGATTTTATGTATGGTTGAATTATGTAAAAGCGATTTTTTAATTTATCATGACAACCTGTTAAGTTTTTTAATTCCTCCAAATTTTTAATATGTCTAAAACCCCTTCCACCTCTTCCAACTCTCCTTTTTAATGCCAATCCTTCAGGTACAGGGAAATGATTAATATATTTTTTATAATTTTTGTAATTAAAAATTTCGGTTCCAATCATTGGGTATGAGTCTTTAAGATGTAGATACTGAACCCATTTATCTTCCAACCTTAATGCTTTTGATGGTTTTTTTGGGAGAGGACCCATCCCGTCCATCCACACTTTTAATTTTCTTAAATCATCTATATAAGGAAGCTCATTAATGTGATTAAAAAAGTTCTTACTGTATACTTTTTTAGAAATATAATTTATTTTGTTAAAAACACTGGAGCGTTTCTTATGTTTTATTCTGTATATGTAATCGTATTCCTGAGCACCACCTGGCAGGCCGGTATTAATTTCACTTATATAAAGATTTAAGTCAGAATCTATCAGGAAGTCTATACCAATATACATTGAAATTATAATTGCAAAATAAAATTGCCATAAAATAAATTAGTTAGTTTATACGGTTACAGGGAAGCCTTTTTTTATCCAATCTGCATAACTAGGGTTATAATTATATACTGGAGAATATCCTAATTTATCAAGTTTTTCTGCAACAAGACCACTTGCCGGGCAATTTTCATCATTGCTATATACTATAACAGGAATGTTTTTCTTAATATAATGTGCAGCTTTACTGTCAACGTCTGAAAGAAGAAGTGAAATAGAATTGGCAATATGCCCCTTAAGGAAGTCTTCATGTGCTCTCGCATCAACAATGATGATATCTTCTTTTTTATCAAGCCAGTCTTTTAAAGTAATTGCATCTATATCATGAACCATTTTTTTATTTGTGGTTTAAATTTAAAAAAAATACACTAACTAGTACACTAACTAAATCAATAAAATTTTATACTATAAGCACAGTATTATTATAATATTAAAATTAAGAAAATGATAAGCCCGTGGAAGAATTTACACAAAAACCTTGATGGTATCAAACAATTTGTAAGCTTGACATGAAAATAATTTGGTGTAAAATAACGTTATTAATAACGTTATTAGTCAAAATAAAGTTCTTGTTAACAGTGTTTTTATTCCTTAGGGAACAAGATATTTATATTAAGTTTGCTGGAAATAAGAAATTCTATATTTTTTAGTAGTATGGCCCAACCTATTTTAGAAGAAGTAACTAGATTATCAAAAGAAACAGCAGATGCCTCCATATTTTATGAAGATAAAATTGTCTATACTGATAAAATAGTTGATAGGAGATGATGAGCAAAATAAAAGAAAAAATAAGAAGAAAAGAGGTGATGAATGGAAGTATATTAATGAGAGATTTGATTTAAAAAACGAGCCCATGTACAGAGTTCATTAATTTAATCAAATCTCGAAGGTAGCTTACAGTTAATTTACAAAAAAGTCAATTTAAGGAGAGAAAATGAGTAAAGTATTAAAAATACTATTAGTTTCAGTTATTATTTTGGGGCTGACTCTCACCTACGGATTGGTAGGTTGTAAGACGGAATCTACTACAGAGGAGACAGTCGGAGAAGAAAAAACAGAAGAAGCCGTTGAAGAAGTCTCTGAAGAAGAGGTGGAAGAGGAAGTTCCCTCTGAGCCCATCAGAATAACATCATGGGGTAATCCGCACATACCTGATGCGATTCAAGCTTTTATAGATGGGTTTAATGAGGCTCAGGATAAATATATTTTAGAACATATTGTATTTCCTGATCCATTTGAACAAACATTGCTAAACAAATGGGCAGCAGGTGAAAGACCGGATGTAGTAAATTTACATTCATCATGGTTCAGGAAATTAAATCCTGAAGAAAACCTTCTCGACCTTTCAGATATGGATTTTGTTCAGAGAACTATGCGTGGTTTGTTAGAAGCAACGACAAAAATTGGTGACGCAATCTACGGTCCCTGTATTCTAAGCCCAATGTATAGTGTCCCGGCATACAATAAAGAAATTTTTGCAGAACTTAATCTAGAAGTACCAACAACCTATGAAGGATTATTGGAAGTTTGCCAGGTAATAAAAGACAATGGGTATACACCCCTTTTTGATTGTGGCGGAGATCAATGGACCTTAACTGTGACGCCATATGCATTGATATTAGATGACATTTATAATACTCCTGATTTGGCAGAAAAGTTTAACAATAACGAGATGAATTGGTCGGACCCCCCATTTTATACTGGACTTGAGAGACTTGCGGAACTTCTTGAACTGGAGTATTTTAACGATGATGTCGGATATGCCACATTTGAAGAAGCCAAAACTGCTCTAGAGAATAATGAGGCTGCCATAGTCTTATGGGGTTGGGATGGATTATATCAACAGATGCTTGATGCGTTTGGAATAGAGTCTGCAGAAAAAATAGGATTTATGCCGATAGGTACAAATGAACCGGCAGTACTCTCTTTGGCAGGAAATGCTTGGGCATGTTGGTATATTGTAGATGGTCAAGATCCTGAAAAAGTTGAGGGAAGTAAAGAATTAATCAGGTATCTCTCCGGAGCAGCTCCCTATGAGGAGTATTATCAGAAACTTTGCGATGATTATAATATGCAACCAGTGTTTGAAGGGTTTACTCAGCCAGATAGTATACCTGAGGAATTGAAGAAATTATTTAATTCATTAGATGATATAATCATTTGTCCATTGTGGGGACCTCATATGGTTGGTAGTTCGCAGGAAGGAGTTCATTTATCTGCATTTGTTGCCGGAACAATTACTCTTGAGGAGGCAGTTGAAGCAATAAACGCTGATTTTGCCAATTCGGCAAGAGATGCAGGTGCAGAAGCATTCCAGGACTAGTAGTTATTTGTAATTCTTAATGGTTAATGGTATTGCTACCTTCTCAAGTGGGTAGCAATACCAAGTACAATTCAATTAGTGATTGCAATAGAGCTATAGAAATAACAATATGGGAACATTAAAGAAAAATCTTTACAAATTAGGCTTCACCTTACCAGCATTAACGCTAGTATCATTGTTTTTTATTATTCCTAATATATTAAACTTTTATTTTGCTTTTACTGACTGGACTCCTTATAGAGATGAAATACTTTTTAGGGGATTTAGAAATTTTATTGAGTTAACTCAGGATAAGATGATATGGAGAGATTTATGGACAACATTAAAATTCGCATTATCGGTCTGTATAATTCAGAATTTTATAGCTCTCTGTCTTGCCTTAGCCCTTGAGAAGGATTCAAGATTTAATACTGCATTAAGGACTATCTTTTTCATTCCTGTAGTATTTTCTCCTCTGGCTGTTGGATATATCTTTAGGGGTTTTCTAAATTCTAGAGGTACAATAAATACTATTATACAGGCAATAACTAACTCAAATATTAAAATACCATTTTTAGGAAATGTAGTATGGACCATATTTGTTCTGGCATTTATTCACAGTTGGCATTACTTCGGAATAAATATGTTAGTCTATATAGCAGGATTAAGGCTGGTACCTAATGAGCTAATAGAAGCAGCTATGGTGGAAGGGGCAAGAGGTTGGAGTCTAATAAGTAAAATAAAAATACCCCTTATTATACCTTCTTTTACATTCAATATTGTGGTTACTTTAGTAGGTACTTTTTCTGCTTTTGTTATACCACTAATAATGACCAAGGGAGGTCCCGGAAGATCTACAGAAGTACTAAATATATTTGTATTCCAAAATTTCGGGTTGGGTAGATGGAGTTTTGCAACTGCTATAGGGCTTGTTATTTTTATTTTGGTATGTATATTTGCCATACCCATGATTATTCTTTTAAGAAAACGAGAGGTGGAGTTATAGATGGGTAATCCTTATAAAAAAGATTATATAAGAAAAGCTATTCTGATTATTCTGGCAATAATAATGATACTTGTACCTTTATGGATTTTGGTAATAAACTCATTTAAAAATAGAGGAGAGTCAATGAATGCAGGCTTTATGCTTCCTACTGTATGGCAAATAAAGGAGAACTATACGAAGGTTTATATAGAGGGGAATACAGTTCGCGGTTTTTTAAATTCACTATTTTTTTTAGTTACAGTTTTACCTTCATTAATTTTTATTTCATCTCTTGCAAGCTGGATATTTGCAAGGGCTAAAACCAAGTTAATAAGAACTCTTTACTACATTACCATTTCTGGAATACTTATACCTCCAGCTATTGTAAGTTCAATAAAAGTATTAAAAATTTTGCACATTTATGGTACCAGATTTGGATTATATATATTTTATGTTGGGATCATGATGTCATTTGCTTTATTTTTTACAACCGGATTTATTAAGTCCATACCAATTGAATTAGAAGAGGCTGCTAGAATTGATGGGTGTAATAATTTTCAGATTTTCTTTAGAATAATCTTTCCATTAATAAAACCAGTGTCAGCAACAATCTCAGTATTTATGGGAATAATTATTTGGAATGATTTTTTATGGCCATTTTATTTGTTAAGGTCGAGTAGACAGTACACTCTGGTATTGGGATTATACAATTTTGTCAGTTCAGCAGAACACTCAATAAATTGGCATCTTGTATTTGCAGATGTAGTTATGGTCAGTCTTCCTTTTGTATTATTATATCTATTTGCACAGAAATATATTGTTAGTGGAATAATGAGCGGTGCGATAAAGCAATAAGTTGTTTTGTTTATGAAAAAATATATTCTTACACTTGATCTGGGTACTACAAATCTAAAAGCTATTATCTTTAATAAGCAATTTGAAGAGGTTGCATCAGCTAATTTTAATTACTCTTTAATTACTCACGGTGATTTCGTAGAGTTTGAAGCTGAAGATTACTGGAATGCCTGTAAGAAAGTTCTCGGGAAAGTAATAGAAAAAAGCAGTATAAATCCGGAGGAAATAATCTCAATTTCAATAACGAGTCAGGCTGAGACACTTGTTATTCTTAATAAGGATGGAGAGCCGGTAAGAAGAGCCATTTCATGGATGGATAGTAGATCTAAAGGAGAATGCAAAATTCTATCCAAACAGTTCAACCAAGAGGGGTCTTATACTATAACTGGGCAACCGTATATAATTCCTAACTGGCCTATAACCAAGATATTATGGCTTAAAAGAAATGAAAATAATAGTTTTAAGAACGCCTATAGATTTTTACTATTAAAGGATTATATAATCTACAAGCTTACCGGTGATTACGTCTCTGAATATACCATAAATAACTTTTCATATTATTTCGATATAAACAAAAAAGAATACTGGAAAGAAATCATTGAATTTGTTGGTATAGACAGGGAGCGGCTCCCTGCTCTTAAAGAAGCAGGGACTAATATCGGAAGTCCCCTCATGTCAGTTGTAAATGAATTTGGTTTTTCCAAAGATATAGAAGTAAATATAGGATCACTAGATCAGATGAGTGCCATGATAGGGGTTGGCAATATAAAAAAGGATATAGTGAGTGAATCTACTGGTACAGTAATGGCTATTGGGACTCTGATGGATGAACCAATTATCAATCAGTTTAAGATCCCCTGTCATTATAATGCAATAAAGGATACCTATATACTTCTTCCGGTATGTGAAAGCGGGGGGATATGTCTTGAATGGTTCAAGAAAAACTTTGAAGATGAGAAGGCGTATGATGATTTAGACAAAGAAATCAACAATGTAGACATTTCTTCAAATGATCTCTTATTTCTGCCATATATCGCTGGAGTAAACTCTCCAGAATTTAATCCCAAAGCGAAGGGGGTTTTTTATGGTATTAGATTAAAGCATCAGAAGAAGCATTTTCTAAGAGCTATCTATGAAGGAGTAGCATATCTTTTAAAGAAAAATATAGATATTCTGGAGAAATTAGATGTGAAAGTGGAGAAAATAATATCTTCAGGTGGAGGATCTGAAAGCAACACATGGAATCAGATCAAAGCAGATATCACAGGAAAGAAGGTGGTAACAACCAGGAATAGTGAATCTGCTAGTTTAGGAGCTGCAATACTTGCTGCGGTGGGATGTGGCTTATATCAGAGAATAGAAGATGCAGTGGAATTTTCTGTAAAGGTTAAAAGGGAGTTCGAACCGAAAAAAACTGATAGGTACAAGAGAAAATACAGCCTATTTAATCAGGTATATGAACGACTATATTGAATAGATATTACTGAGTGTTAGAATTGGTTTAAAGTATAAAAATGATTATGCTTTAAAATCTTTATGAATAATGGTTTCAGAAGAGGATAAGATGAGGAAGGAAATGAAGAGGTTTATTCCGTACACGCTACCATGGGATGATATGCCGATTGATTTATCATTTATTTATAGAAAAGAGAAACCGGCGGGTAAACATGGCTTCCTAAAAGTGGAAGGTGATAGATTCGTTTTTGAAGATGGAATAGAACCACGGTTTTGGGGAACAAACTTTAACAGTGGAGCAAATTTTCCATCATTTGAATATAGTAAAAAGGTAGCTAGAAGGTTATCAAAAGTGGGAGTAAACATAGTAAGATTACATCAACTTGATGCAGAATGGTCAACTCCAAATATTTTCCAGTTTAATAAAGGTGAAAATAAACCAAACACCCTAGACTTAGACCCAGAGAGCATAGATAGACTTGATTATCTTATATTTTGTTTGAAACAGGAAGGCATCTATATATATATGGACCTTTTAACATATAGGAGGTTCAAAACAGGAGACGGGATTGAGGAAGCCAATCAATTAGGCGATGCTGCAAAACCTTATAGTACATATAACCGGAAATTGATAGAGCTACAAAAAAAATTCAATTATGATCTATGGAGACATATAAATCCATATACAGGGCTGGCTTATTATGATGATCCTGCAATTGCTCTTGTAGAGATAGCAAATGAGAATGATCTGTTTTCCAGTAAAATAACTGTCGAATACTACAGGTCAGAACTAGAAAAGAGGTACAGGAATTGGGCCGCTGAAAAAGGCATAAATCCAGGAAAAGCAAAAGTAGAATTTGATCCAGAGAACGAATCCGTAAAGCAATTTTTCATGGAAGTACAAAAAGAATATTATAAAGAAATTATATGCCATATGCGGGAATTGGGAGTAAAAATACCTATAACAGGTACAAATTGGAGCATAAATAGTTCTTTACTTGCGTGCCAGTTAGAAACAGATTTTACTGATAGTCATGCTTATTGGATGAATTTTAAATTGTGGGATAAGGATAAGAGGAGATTTGATAACAATTCCATGACTGGTAGTAAGAATAATATATTGCCACAATTAGCTTTAAATAGAGTGTCTGGTAAACCCTTCTTTGTGTCTGAGTGGGATAATCCATGGCCTAATGAATGGCGGGCAGAGAGCCCACTTTTACTAACAGCAGCAGGATTACTTCAAGGTTGGGGTGGGTATTGTATACACACTTACAGATATACAACTGATGAAAATATTGAAATAATTGGTAAAAGAATAACTTCGGATGCCATAGGAGGTATATATTACAGGGGAGGTGTTTTTGATACATTTAATGATCCGGCAAAGTTTGGGTTATTCTATCATGCAGCATTAATATTCCGTAGAGGAGATATAAAACCTGCTCAAAAAACAGTGGGTATAAAAATGGATAATTTGTCAAAAACAACTTCCATTAAAGCTCTTGAACTTACAACTGAAAAGCACCGGGTAGAGATTGTTTTTCATGAAGAAGCAGATAAAAAGGATATGATGATATCACCGGATGAAATTGTAGTAGATTTAGAAAAAGGAGAAATATTATCAGATACAGGAGAGTTTTATAGGAATCTGAAAAAAAAGTTTGGTTGGATAGATACACCTAATTCAAAAGTAGTATATGGCTTCTTGGGAAAAGAGGGTAGGTTAAGTCTTACAGATTTAAAATTTAAAGTAAAGACAGATTTTGCTACGATTGCTTTAAGCACTCTTACAGAAGAACCAATTAACAGTTCATCTAACATGTTACTTACGACTATTGGTAGAGCTGATAATACAAATAGTAAATATAATGATGAACACACACAGCAACTAGAGTCAGGGCATGGACCTATTCAAGTCGAGGTAATTGAAGCCCAAATAGAGATTAAAACAGACAAACGAAGCTTGAGAGTATTAGCAATTAATCCTCAGGGCTTTGTGATTGGCTATATACCATCAAAATATGAAAAGGGATCTTTTAAATTTGAAGTAGGTAATGAGTATCAGTCGATGTACTATCTTATACAAACAATATAATAAATAGGAGACAATATCGAAGAGTAACTACATAAGTTTAAAAATATTTTGACATAATTATTTTGCTATATTATTATAACGATATTAATAACGTTATCATAACCTTAAGTATCTATTTGGTAGAGAGCAAGATGGCATATTAAACAAGATGGTACAAGGAATTTTTTAACTGTGATTTATAAATCTTTTACTAATTAAGGTTCTCAAATTTCATGAAAGATAACACATAACAATAATTAAAGGTTTATGAAAAATTCTGATAAAAATGTAAAAGTTGGTTTTGTAGGGTTTGGAGAAGTGAATACTCCAAAAGATATTATTGGGAAACTGTTATTACAGGCCATAAAAAAATTGAAGCATGCGGGCTTGGAACTGGTAACTACTGAGTATGTAAGTGACGATCCACGGAGGCAGGATGCTGAAAGGGCAATAACAAAGCTAACAGGAAAGGAATTTGATCTCCTTATACTCTGTATAGCTGGATGGATCCCCACCCATGCTATTATTCAGGTTACAGATAATTTTAAAGAAAAGCCGATGGTTCTCTGGGGTCTTGGTGGCTATTATAAGAATGGTATTTTATTTACTACTGCTAGTCAGGCAGGAACGTCTGCAGCCAGAAAAGTTTTTGAAGATCTGGGTTATGATTACAAATATATCTATAACACCCCGGACTCATTCTGTGATATGTCCCAGATAAGTGATTTTGCAAAAGTAGCCGCTTCAAGAAGACTATTAAGATCTTCCAGGATAGGAATGATGGGTTTCAGGGACATGAAACTTTACGGCACCCTTTATGACGGAGTATCCTTAAGAAGAGAGATAGGTCCAGAGGTCGAATTCTTTGAGATGCTTGAAATTTCCAGAAAAATGGAAAAGTTACCTAAAAGGAAAATTGAAGAGGTGATAAAAGTAGTAAAAAATAAATATTATTTTAAAAATAATATTGAGGACAAGCATCTCGAAAAACCGGTCAAATTATATATAGCATTAAAACAAAAGATATATGATGAAGAATACGATGGTGTATCTTTATCAGATGTGGATGGGGTCAAAAAACTTTTAAACTTTACACCAGCTCTTACTTTTATGCTGATGACAGATGAGCTTGGAATCTGTACCATTCCGGAAAATGATACCTTGGGACTGGTTACCCAACTTATTATAAAGAAGCTTACAGGCCAAATAGGAGCTTATCTTGAATTCTATGAATTCTTTAGCGATAGGATTATTGCAGGAGTACCAGATTATGTTCCTTCAGCAGTAGTTGATGGAAATATGGAACTTATGATGAATAGTTTTGGTAATCTAGGTATGGGAGTATTGAATGTATCAAAGATAAAAACGGGAAAAATAACTATGGCGCGACTTACAAGTCATGGAGATAGATATGCGATGCATATTGTAACTGGAGAAGCGGTGGAACCTCCAAAATGGGTAGAAGTTGGCTGGGATGATCCACCACAGCTCCCAGGTTTGGAAATAATATTGGATGTACCAACAAAAGAGTTTGCTGAGAAAGTAGTTTCTCAGCACTATATCGTATCATATGGTGATAATGTAGAGATATTACAAGATTATTGTCGATTGTGTAATATTGATATGATCATTTGATGAATGAAGAAATTCCTTTTTAGATGATCATGCTAGTGCTGGGAAAAATGTTTGTATGATGTATACTTATCCTGATAAAGTGGACTTAGATGATTTCGTAATATCGGGTAAGGAAGGAATTAATAAGGAAAGTCCTCTAAAATATTCATCTACTGTAATGGGAAAGATGATTAATAAAAATAATGTGAGAGGAAATAAATAATGAAAAAAAACAAGCCACCTACTTTAAGGGAGGTAGCAAAACTGGCAGGTGTTTCAGTACCAACTGTATCCCGGGTAATAAACAAGGAAAAATTTGTTTCTGATGATGTAAAAAAAAGGGTGACCAGTGCTGTAAAGGAATTAGATTATGAACCGCAGTGGTCAGCAAGAAGTTTAAGGCTCGGTAGAACAAATATTATCGGTGTAATAATCCCCAGTATTTCGAATTATTTTTTTGCCAGTGTAGTTTATGGGATTGAAAGTTTTTTCAGAAAAAAGGGGAAAGATATAATTCTTTTCAATACTGGCTTTGATGAAGAGATTGAAAGAAGAGTTGCAAGAATTGCCGTAGCAAAAAAAGTTGACGGGCTCATTGTTGCGACTATTTCGAAAAGTAATTTATGGGAGGATTTTAATATACCAACCGTCATTGTTGATAATAAAATCGATGTAAAGAATATAGATTTTGTTTTGCATAGTGACATAAATAGTTCATATAAACTTGTAAATCATTTAATTGAAAAACATGAACTGTCAAAAATTGCTTGTATTAGCGGACCCCTGGATGAATCGAGTGGCCTCAATAAGCTAATAGGATATAAAAAGGCTTTAAGAGAGCATGGTATTAAGATAAATGAGGAATATATAAAAATAGCTAATTGGAAGAAGAGTCTTGCATATAATGCAACCAAAGAACTTTTAAACATGAAGGATAAACCACAAGCAATTTTTACATCTAACACTAATATGGTTATTGGAAGTCTAAGATATATAAATGATTCAGGTTTTAAAATACCTGAAGATATAGCAGTGGTAACTTTTGATGATTATGATTATGTAAGTGCATTTAATCCACCGCTAACTACCCTTGAGAGAGTTGATGTTGAGATGGGTGAAAGAGCAGCTAGTATTTTACAAGATAGAATTGATGGCAAAAAATATTCTTATAAGGAAATAGAGATTGATTCTGATTTGATTATCCGAAAATCGTGCGGATGCTGATAAGATCAGCTCCAATATTAACTTACAAATCGAATACAACATGGATTTATTGTGATTAACTTGTTTACTATATGAATCCTAATATAAATGCAAAAATTGTTTTTATTCTAATATATAACTGAAGAAAATTATTAACACTAACAGAAGGATCCTTGTGGGTACTGGAAAAATTCTTATTGGTTGGTGTGAAAGGGATATTACTCCAAAAGGAAAAGTAGCTCTGTTTGGTCAGTTTCATGAGAGAGTTACTGAGGAAGTACATGACCCTCTGTATGCCACTGCTCTGGCTTTTGAAGCTGAGGATGGTTCCGAACAGGCGATAATCATCTCACTGGATGTTACCTGTGTATCTGATTATACAATAAAGGAATGCCGAAACGTTTTAAGAGAGAAACTGAAGGATTTTGATCCTGATAAGATAATTATCAGCGCTACACATACGCACACCGCTCCGCTTTTGCCGGGGATATGGCCGACTTGCCCTGGATTGGGTAGCGATGTTATGTCAAAAAAAGAATATGCCGATTTCCTGATACAGAAGGTTAGCGAAGCTGCAATTCTAGCTTGGAATTCGCGTAAACCGGGAGCATTGAGTTGGGGAAGAGGGCATGCTGTTGTCGGTTTTAATCGGCTGGTGTCGTATTTCGATGGTTCGATAAAGATGTACGGGGAAACAAATGTTCCTGAATTTTCCCATATTTCAGGATATGAAGATCATAGTATTGATTTGCTCTTTACATACAACGAAGCACACACACTTACTGGTATGATCATTAATATACCTTGCCCTTCACAATGCTCTGAAATGGAATGCTTTATTTCTGCGGATTACTGGCATGAAACACGGAAGGAGGTCCGAAAACATTATGGAAATGATCTATTTATTCTCTCTCAATGTTCAGCTGCTGGAGATATGTCACCGAGGCCAATGATAAATCGTCGAGCAGACGCAAGAATGTTGGCAATTAAGGGATTTGGTAATGACTACGATTTTGCAAGGCGTCAGGACATTGCCAATAAAGTCATTGTTGCTATTAATGAAGTGTTACCATTGGTTTCAAAAGAAATCCATGATGATGTGAAATTCAAACATAAAATTGATCGAATGGATATTACCCGGCGTATTGTAACGAATGAAGATTTAAAAACCGCTAAAAAAGAAGTTGCTTTATGGCAGAAAAAATTTGATGATTTGAAAGATATGGACCCAACTTCTTTTGAGCGCTCCACTGCTTATAGGAGGGTGGTTTTTTACAAATCCGTTATTGATCTTTATAAAGAACAGCAAAAAGGCGAAAAGCTAAAAATGTTTATTGAATTACACGCTTTGAGAATTGGCGATATTGCTATGTGCACTAACCGCTTTGAATATTTTCTGGACTTCGGCTTGAGGATAAAAGCAAGAAGTAAAGCCTTGCAAACATTTATTGTTCAACTTGCTGGTGAGGGTATTTATGTACCCACTGAACGTGTATCAAAAGGTGGAAGTTACAGTGGTTATATTGCTGGTGCCACTATTGGGCCCCTTGGCGGACAAGAAATAGTCGAAAAACAGGTTGAATCAATAAATAGTTTTTACACAGACTGAATAGTTTGAATAATTCAGAGTGACTGGGGACAGTGGATAAAATTAGAACCAAATCGCTGAACTTAAATGGGGATATTTTTATACTTAATTTAGTTTTTTAAAAGAATTTTATTATCAATTGCTATGAATAAAATTCCCTATATATTTACTATTCTATATGTCTTTTCCTCCGTTATCCTATTATAATTTTTCACGATTGCCATCTAAAATCATTACCAGTTAAATATTAACTTCCTTCTTTTTAATTAGTTATTTCCTGCCGCTTCCCCATTCCTTACCACCAAACCCTGGCATCTCATAAATTGTATAATTATTTTCTTTAGCCCATTCCTTTGCTGCTTCTTCTAATTTTTCATTCCCACTGTTTATAAAGTCTTCAGCCATCATGGAATAACCATATAAGTTTAGAGCATTGATCAACATATCCTCAGTTCCTGAAGCACCTATCTCTATTAAATCGGGATATACTACCATTACAAAAGCTATGTCCATTTTATTTATCTCTTGGGCAATTATTTTTTCATTTTCACTATCCTCGCATAATAGACTTAGCGCGTACACAACTTCTTTAAAAACAGGATATTGATTATTTAAATGTGCCTCTGAATTTATGCCAGCATTAGCAGAAGTTTCGTTGGTATCCACCCCATTATCCAGTATTTCCTCTGCAGCTCCCGGCATTTCCCCAATTTCAGGTGCTGGCTGTGCTTCTGGCATTTCTTCAGCTTCTGGTAGCTTTTCCCCAAATAGTTCTGTAAGAAGCTCTTCTATATTTTTATCTTTAATAATGTATTCTTCTGGGTCCATTAAACAATCAATCAGTGGTTTTATGGCTTTGCTGTCACCAATTTCCCCCAATATTTTAGCAGCCGATGCTCTTGCAGGATTTTCCCTATCTTTGAGTAATATAATTAATGGGTCAACAGCAGGCTTGCCAATTCTGATTAATGCATTTTCGGCATCAGTTCGTATTTTATCATTATCACTGCTGAGGTTTTGTATTAATTCATTTATGTCTTTACAACTGATTAAGGCAGTAATGGATATACATAAAAGAATGATGATGAAAATTCTTAAAGATTTTTTAGCTATTTTAATCATCTTAAATGTTAAAGTAATAAAATTTTTATTACTGAATAAGATGAATTTAATTAAATTATAATACTTTTTTTAAAATAAAAAAATTCTGATACTTCAATTCTAATCTTTTCTTCACTCTGGGGACAGTAGACAAAGTTAGAACTGTGTGGACTTCCCCCCTAATATTGACACCAAAGAAAAGACAATAATAAAATGGAATTGGAGGTAAAAAAGATGGGGAGAAGAACCTTTAGCAAAGGATACAAACTGCAGACAATAAGGCAGATAATTGAAGATGGAAAGCGCATCCCTGAAGTATCCAAAAGTCTCGGAATCACGGAGCAGACAATTTACCGTTGGTTAAGAGAATACGATAAGTATGGCAAAGAAGCATTCAAAGGCTCCGGCAATACAAGAGTAGATAGCCGGTACAAAATTAAGCTTTTAGAGAAGAATAACAAGCAGCTATTAGAGGAGAATGAAATCTTAAAAAAGTTCCGAGTCTTTTAAAAAGGGAAGACAAGACAAAAAGTAGAATTTATCACTAGCAATAAGCATATATACAGTATTCGACTTATGTGTGATGTTTTAAAGATCTATAGATCAAGTTATTATAACTTAAGTAAACGGAAAGCCGACAAAAAGAGAAATTGAGAATCAAGTTACTAAATTAATCAAGTAATGTTATAAAATTCAAAACCATATTATTTCAATCTTCTTGACAAGTCATACCTTAATACAGATGAACCACAGATATGAACTGTCTGGATTATTTCTTTAATCTGTAAGGTTTTTAGACTATCAATTACGTTTTTGGTGTATGCGACATCTTCATATTCAGGGGAACCAAAGTATATTTTGCCAGATTTACCCAGCCATAACTGTCCAATCTTTACATCATTTTTTGACATAGTAGGATAATCGGCATCTGGAGGTCCAACAAGTGAAGGAATATATTTGTAACAAAGCCATGGCCGTTCATTTATTCTTTTTGAGGCAACCTGAATGACTATTTTATTCTGTTCTTTTAATGGCTCGAGGTCAATGCCAAATAATAAATGTCCCCATAATGAAGCTTCACATTTTAAATGTCCATCAGGTAACATCTTTATTGAAGAAATATCTGCATATATTTTTGGAACACCAAGGTCTTCACGTCCGCCAATGATAGGAAATGTATCATTTTCAAACATGACTAAAACATAATCACCTTCTAAATTATCTTTTTGGCCTTTAAAATGCGCTGATACCTGAACAGTTGCTATTCTATATTGACCTCCGCCCATAAAATCAAGACCATCATAATAACCAAATATTACTGTAACAACAGGGTCTTTAGCTGGTTGGTAGCATTCAGGTAATAAAGAGATAATAGCTTCAGGGTCACTTTTATACTGGATGGCAAGAGTTTCAATTTTAGGATAAGGAATCTTGGGGATATTATCCTTATCAAACATTGGCCCAAGTATAAATGGCATTCTGTAATATTTATTGCTATCAAGCTTCATTTAATCTCACCTTTTATACTTGATTTATCTATTATGTTATTCCCTGCAGTAAATTATAACATAAGTAATACGACAAGATTGAGATTTTTGAGACTTAAATGTCTAAAAGTGGCTAGTATAGTGGAAACACCAATAAATACAACTATTAAGTGGGTTACCTAAATAATGGCATTACTTTTCACATGGTATTATAATTTAATAACAAATAATTATACGAAGAGTTTTACTATGCAACTTATACCAGAATTTAAGATAGGTCTACTTAATGGCTGGATTTTTGCTGCTATATTTATAATTCTACCATTTCTAATAACGTTATTTAACAAGGAAGCCTATAAGAAAGGTAGTAATCCTTCTAATATGAAAAAGAGAGATAAGGTAATAAGTTATATTGCTACTATTGTTATCTATTTTGCATATTTATATTCAATTTTTCTACCATTTAAATTAGGGACAGCATGGTTTTATACAGGGCTTGTTATATTTATATTAGCCACAGCTTTACTTGTAACTGCCGTTATAAATTTTGTTACTACTCCAGTTGACAGTGTCGTAACCAAAGGAATGTACCGATATTCCAGACATCCAATATATTTTTCTAACTTCCTAGCTTTAATTGCTATAGGAATAGCTACTGCTTCATGGGTTATCTTATTAATTTCAATTATATTTTTTATCCTTGCCTATATTGACACTGTTTCTGAAGAATATTACTGCAAAGAAAAATATGGGAATACTTATAAAGAGTATTTAAATAAAACTCCAAAGTGGATAGGAATACCTAAGTCATAGTCATAATTATATTAGCATTGGCTGCCCTGTTTAGCGAAATTTCGAAACAATTTTTGACGGAATTTAAAAATGTTTTCTTTTACTTCATAAAAAAATAAAATACTTATAATAATTTTCTAACAGTTATTATTTTTTATTAAAGGAGTCTATATGGAAAAAGATACTTATCTCAAATGGAAACTTAATAGATGGCAGACTATCTTGCTATTCGGATTTCTACTAATGATAGTATATGCACTTGGTACATATTTTTTTGATTTCTTAGCCGGCTCTGCAACAGTTGGATTTGGGAAGATGGGGGATGTCTGGGGAATAGGTATGTTCTTTGTGTATATGATAGGATATTTTGTAGCAATTATTGTTATCCTGCCCATACTTATCTTTAAAAATTTTGGTATAGGACTCCTTATTTTCTTACCCTATGCTATAGTCGGTTTCTTCGTAGAGTATTATTACGAATTGATCGCTGTGCCAGCATTAAAAGGTATCTGGGCTGTATTTGTATGGGCAATTATAGGGCTCTTAATTGGTTTATCTGCTGATATAACTTATAAATATTTGTCAAAAAAAATTAACCTGAAGTTAAAATCAATAGTAATGGGAGTGATATTATCCATTACTGACTTTATATTAACATTTATTGTCCTTATGTACTGCTATAATATTCCCATGCAGATTTCCCCAGTTGATCCAGGCAATTGGTTTGGAGTGGCTTATTTTGGACTGCCATGGCTAATAGTAAACAGTGGATTTGGGGGATTTACTGCTTATGCTATCTTTAATGAATTAAAGTTAAAAAATAATATACTTAAAAGGCGATCTTGAATTGGCTGGGGATATTAAACGATTTAAGAACTAAATATTACTATAATATCATTGATTTATCTTCAATAAATTCCCTTAGAAAGTTTTCAAATGAAAATAATATCTTATAAGCTTCATAATTATAATTATCAGCCTCTAATGGTTTCTTAGTAGTTCTTATATATTCATCCTTTGCTGCTTCAATTACTCCCAAAACTTCAGCAAAATAATAAGGATTAGATGACTTTTTTGGATCTGATGCTATTCTTTCTAGATGCTTGTAAGATGGGTTACTGTAACCTATTTCTCTATAAATTAAATTCATACCATCAGACAGGAACTTTGAATATTCCTCATTTCTTGGATAATCGCGAGAGCAAACCCGACCATCCCACCCACCTTCAGTAAGTTTTTCATGACCATATCTTATCAATTTTTCAAATAGAACAACTATATTTTCATCCATTTCAAATCCTTCTTTTTAGTATATTCCATTAATCATTAATCTTACACCTTCTTTCGATCCAAATTCAAAGAGGATTAAAAAAATTCTGTTAAAAATAATAAATTTTATAATCCCAAGGGGTCTCTAAGTACTTGTCACGTTTGAAGATTCCAAAAATTCTTTTGGTCTAAATATCCTTGTTTTATAAATATTTTCTAATTTAGATTTAACAGATTTTTTCAAAAAATGCTTGTCTAATGTAATAAAAATATCTCTATCATTGTAGACATGACCAAGAAAAATCATAGTATCTATGATATTTTTACGCCATATTTTATTATTTATATTATTTTTCATATACTCAATTTCAGATTTTCCAAATATTGTATTATAGATATTTCTTTCAAGTTTACTTATTTCTCCACTAGCCCAATAGCAGTAGTCCCAAAAAGCGAGGTTATATCTTCCTATTGTTTTAACAATTTCTAGATCATTGAAATTATTTTCAACTAACCAGCTTTTAAATTCTTTAATATTATCAATGAATTTTCCTTTTACTTTCTTTTCAATTGCACATACTGCGACCACTCCAATATTAATTCTCTTCTTTTGTCTTATTTCTAGAATCCTTATAGTTTCAGATTTATTATCTCTGTCTTCTTCTACTTCTATTAAAATATTGGTATCAAATGTAACCTTCATTAATTAAGCAAATATAAATGTTCTATATATCTTTCGGTGTCTAATTTCTCTATTATCAATTCTTCGGATAACTTCTCTTCCCGCTTCTTTAAAATCTTCGAACAAATATTGAGACACTAATATTAATCTTTTAATATTCCTGATTGTTTTTATTTCTAAATGCTCTCCGTATCTAGAGATTTCGGCTTCCTTAATAAGCTCTAAATTATGTTTTGGCAAGATTATATGAATTAATCCACATCTTAAATCTTTATATAGGAAAAAACTGCTATTTTCATCATTAAAAGGTTGATATATAGGTGGAAACAATTCTTTTATAGCTAATTGAAATCTATTATATATTATTATCATATTTTAATAATATAATATATTAAAATTAAATTAATTTAAATTTTTTACAAAAAGTTATCTATGTTTTTGCCTGTAATCAAAAGGGTATGGGTATTAAATATCTGTACTTTTAATAAAATGTAATCCGTGCCAGTATTGTTTTAGAAATCGCAAAACTGATTAAAAATGACACACAAACCCAAGACTTGTGAATCATTTGGAAGTTCGAAAGTCGAGCAAAAAAGACAAATAATTAATTTTGTACTTACGAACTTACAACTTAAAGGAAAAAAACTAGAGTATACCTTGAAAACCCCCTTTGATGTACTGGTTTTATTACAAATTATTGGAAAATTATGGTTGACTTTGTTACAAAATATTATTATATTGTACCTGACTTTATTACAAGGATAAATCATAATGGGGTATAATGTTTAATCGAGCAATAATAAAAGATCTGGAAAACTGGGTAAATAAAGATCAAAGAAAGCCATTGATACTTCGTGGTGCTAGACAAGTGGGCAAAACAATAGCAGTTGAAATATTTTCAAAACAATTTGATCAATATATATATCTGAATCTTGAAATTTCTTCAGATTGTAGGTTATTTGAGAGGAACTATAACATTGAAGATCTTATACAAGCGATATTTTTTGAAAAAAACAAAAAGAAAGTTAAAGGCAGAACACTTATATTTATAGATGAAATACAAAACTGTCCTAATGCAATTTCGATGTTAAGATATTTCTATGAATCCGCAAAAGATTTATATGTTATAGCTGCAGGTTCTCTTCTTGAATCTTTAATAGATAAACAAATAAGTTTTCCCGTGGGAAGGGTTGAATTTCTTTATATGAAACCTTTAACTTTTAGAGAGTTTACATATGCAGGAGAGGACGACTCTTATAAAGAAATTCTTGAAAAAGTGCCTTTTCAAGAATTTGGACATGAGAAATTACTAAAGAAATTTTATCAGTATACTCTAATTGGTGGTATGCCCGAGGTAGTAAATGTTTATTATAGAAAACAGGATTTAGTTGAACTAAGGCCAATTTATGAAAGCCTCCTGCGGTCGTATCTTGATGATGTGGAAAAGTATGCCAGAAACGATACAATGATTCGTGTTATACGCCATTCAATTGAAAGTTCTTTGTATTTAGCGGGGAGCAGAATTCGTTTTGAAGGATTTGGCCAGTCGAGATACAAGTCCAGAGAAATTTCTGAAGCATTAAAAACTCTTGAAAAAGCTATGTTGATTAATTTGATGTATCCTTCAACAGGAACTGATTTACCTATAATACCTAATTACAATAAATCCCCAAGGCTTCATTTTCTTGATACAGGTCTAGTAAATTTTTTTGCAGGATTACAAAAAGAACTCTTTAGCACAAAAGATTTAAATAGTGTTTATGAGGGAAAAATTGCAGAGCATATAGTTGGACAGGAATTAATTGCAGAAAGCCAGAACTTTTTAGAGAAAGTACAGTTTTGGGTAAGAGAAAAAAAGCAATCTAATGCACAGGTAGATTATATTATTCAATTTGAAAACTATGTTATTCCCATTGAAGTGAAGACAGGAAAGTCTGGACAGTTACGATCTTTGCACGAATTTATTGACTGTTCACCACATAATTATTCAGTGAGGGTGTATTCAGGTAAGTTAAAAATTGATTTAGCAGAGACCATCAAAGGTAAGAAATTTTATATTCTAAATCTTCCTTTTTATTTAATAGGTGATATTAAAAAATATTTAACTTGGTTCTTTCAGCAAGGTATCAAAAACATCAATTAAAATTAGGCAGGTAACCTTGAAAACTACAGATTGCGTGTCAAAGCGCTACGCTGTTAGGGAGCAGGATGCCCCTGTTTTTGGAGGAGAGCCCTATTCTGGCTGGGGATACTGAACACATTTCGAACTTTTTATTATGAAGAAATAATAAGCTTTAAATACAAGATAGAGGAACTGAATTTAAATTTTGCAATGTGATGTAAATAGTAAAATCTTGCTCCCCCAAGTTACAAAATTTCGAACCAATTTTTAAGAGAATTATTAAAAATATGGGAATCTTTTAAAAATAAATAATATCATCAGAGTAAATAAATTAGGTTTCTACAAACGACCAATTAATATAGTCTATAATGCAACTAAAAAGAAACAGTAGCATAACCTGAGGTTAGGTTATAGTTATTTTGGTTTATAGCCTGTTAACCTTATTTTTCCTTTGCTGAGTAGTAACCCCTAAACCATGTAAATATACCTATCAACCAAAATGCTATTGCCAGCAGGAACCAATTAATTGATTCCAAACCTAATACCTTATTTATAGCATCGCTAACAATACCAATTATTATGAATACTGCACCTAGATAGGTAAATATGCTGTGCATCCAACAGCATAACTTTACATTTCTCTCAAAGAGCAACTTCTTTACATCGTTTGGAATTTCTGCCATTTTATTGACTCCTTTCCTTACAAATTAAATATTTGAATATAATCTGATGTTATAATTTAGACTTGAGTTTTGCTTTAAAGTAGAAATATTTATTTATTTTTGATTTGAACACATATCAATTATAACATAGTAGACAAAGTTGATAAAAATAAATTATTGTAGCGGGTACCGGAGGAATTATAGTAAATATATATCCGTTTCTTTCAAAACCACCGATAACTGGTTTAAAGTGTCTTAACTCTATTAGAAAAAATTCATCTAATTGAGTGTCAATTAACATATCATGGTTATATGGAGCAGGTCTTTCTATTTCATCCTGGTGTTTAAGAATATTATATTTTTCGATTGGTATTTTCTTTTGGAGATATTTGGTTAATATGCTTGACCTATATATTCAAAATGCATATAATTATATGCAATATGAATATTTTATCAAAAAGTAAAGCTGATTTGCTTGGCCTCTTTTTTACCAATCCTGAAAGGTCTTTTTATATTCAAGAAATAGGAAGGATATTGAATAAAAAGCCGGGTACATTCCAAAGGACTTTAAATAATCTTATTTCAGAGGGAATACTTACAAGTGAATATAAGGGTAATTTACGCTTTATTACAGTTAATGAGAATTATCCTATATATAATGAGTTAAAAAATATTATCTTTAAAACTGTGGGAATACAGGGAAGCATAAAGCAAATTCTTAAGGAAATAGGAGATATTAGAATAGCCTTCATATATGGGTCTTATGCTAAATCCAAAGAACAGTTTTTATCGGATATTGATTTATTAATTGTTGGAGATCCGGATGAAGATAAATTAATTGAGAAACTGGATGTCTTGGAAAGGAAACTTCAACGCGAGATAAATTATAAAATTTTTAGTTATGATGGATTAAAAAAAGAGATTGAAGAAAAAGACTCTTTTATTTTACAGATCTTAAAGGATAAAAAAATAATACTTGCTGGAGAAGATAATGATTTACGAAAAATTTCTCAAAGGTAATCTGGTTAAGAAACAAAAACCAGATTTTAAACAGATTAGCCACCAGCTTGCCCGTTCAACAAAAGACTTAAATACAGCTAAAGCTAATTTGGAAATTGATTTGACCTGGTCTTATACTATTGCGTATCATGCCATGATTAGAGCCGGAAGGGCCCTGATATTTTCAGAGGGCTATTTACCAACAATAAAGAATTCCCATAAGACAATAGTAGAATTTACATTATTGATACTGGGAGATGAATACAAATATATTACTGGGAAATTCAATAGAATGAGAAGAAGGCGTCATGATTTTATATATGATTCTAAAAATCATATAACTGTCAAAGAAGCAAAAACCTCAATTGAAGCAGCCGAAAAATTGATAGGCAGGATTAAAAATGTGATAGAAAAACAAAATCCCCAAAAAGACTTGTTCTAGATCTTATTTTGTTCATAGTCGATATGGAATAAAGTTACTGGTAGACCGAAGGGTACAATAGTAAGAACTTTTAATTTAAGCGTAGAAATAAAGTATTAATAAATTAATTTAACTTTACCCAGAGTTAAAGTTTCTTACACGAGCATAATATATTATCCTTATATCATCTTTGAATTAAACCATATAGATATCTGCAATATATTCATATTTTTATATCCTGGCAAAGCATTTAACTTATTCCCATAAAATGTATTATAATTATATTCAATTTTAGTTTAACGACATATAATTAAATTAAATGATAGAGGTAAAAAATCTAACAAAAAAGTTCGGGGATATTACTGCAGTTGATAACCTGTCTTTTCAAGTTGACAAGGGAGAGATATTTGGTCTTCTCGGGCCCAACGGAGCAGGAAAAACCACAACCATAAGGATATTATGTTGCCTTATTTCCCAGACAAGCGGAGAAGCCAAAATAGATGGCTATAAGATTGGAGATAATGCTAATTCCTTGAAAGTCAGAAAAATTATCGGGCTTGTTCCGGACAACGTGGGTCTCTATGAAGAACTGAGTGCACATGAAAACCTTGATTACTATGGAAGACTATATGAATGTACAGAAAAGCAGAGAAAAGAAGGTATCGAGTATTTTTTAAAGATGCTTGGCTTATGGGATAAAAGAAACTTTGCAGTCGGGGATTTCTCAAAGGGTATGAAACAGAAAGTGGCAATAGCAAGAGCTCTCATACATAATCCTAAATTACTATTTTTAGACGAACCTACGGTAAACCTGGACCCGGAATATTCTAAGGTAGTAAGAGACATTATCCTTGGGCTCAAAAAGGAAGGTAAAACAATCTTTTTAAATACACATAATCTTGACGAAGCCCAGAGGATTTGTGACAGAATAGGGATATTAAAGACCAAATTACTTGCAGTAAATACACCAGAACAATTGGAAAAATCCTTCTCTGGAAACAAAATCGTTATCCAACTAAAAGAAGTTAATGAATCAATTATAGATGCAGTAAAAAGTTTGAAGCCAAAAAATCTAATTGCTGAGGGAAATAAAATAATTATAGAAGCTGACCCCCTAAAAGAAAATCCCGATTTTGTAAAAGCAATAGTTTCAGCTGGGGGTCGTGTTCAGTTTGTGACTGAACCCAATCCTGATTTAGAGGAAACTTATTTAGAAATTGTCGAGGAAACAAAATGAGGCTGTCAAAAGCTTGGACAATTGTATCTAAAGACTTTAAAACCTTCAGAAAGAAGAGATTTATTCTCCAATCAATTATCGGCTTTGTGTTAGTTGTCTCAATCGGCCTGCCTTTAATAATTGAACTTGTCATATCAAGAGCCAAGAATCCTCCAACAGTCGTGCTACCCGTATATATAAGTGCCTTCTCATTCTGGTTTGTCATAGGACCTGCGGCTATACCGATTTCCACTGCCTCTTACAGCCTAGTTGGAGAGAAAGTCCAGAAAAGTCTTGAACCTTTGCTTGCGGCTCCTGTAACTGATTCAGAGATTCTGGCGGGTAAAAGTATTGCTGCATTTATACCTTCTATTGCCTCAACCTATATCGGGGCGGTAATATTTATGTTTCTGATAGACTTATTTACTTTTGGTAAATTGGGATACCTTTACTTTCCCAATTGGAACATTGGTGTGATACTGCTACTCCTGGCACCACTTTCCTGTATTTTAGCATCGGTATCAATGTCCTGATCTCTTCACGGATTAATGATATACGGGCAGCCCAGCAAATGGGTATATTTATAGTTATACCATTTGCAATTGTATACTTTATGTCAGAGCTTAAATTTATATCACTGACAATAACCAATCTTCTTATAATGGCAGCAGCTTTATTTATCGCTGATATAATAGTCTTTTACATAGTTAAGGCTACATTCCGAAGGGAAGAAATACTCACCAAATGGAGGTGAGTTTTGATATTAAATACAGTAGAAGAAAGATTATTAAAATCTCGCAATATAAAAAGAACTGATCTACTTAAAATTTTATTTATTTTTTAATTTTAATATTAAGACATTTATGACACATATGTCTTAATGATTGGGGATATTGAACACATTTCGAACTTTTTATTATGAAGAAATAATGGATTTTAAATATAAAATAGCAGAACTTAATTTAGAATTTGCTTCATAATTAAATGAAATTTTGGCTGCCCAGGTTACGAAATTGCGAACCAAATTTTAAAGGAAATAATTAGCCTTAAGAAGTTTCTGTTGATATAAAAGTAATATTTACAATAGGTATAAAAAAGGTATAATAACTATATTATGGAATTTGAGTTTGATATCGATAAAAGTGAATCAAACAAACAAAAACATGGCATTGATTTTGATGAAGCTAAAGAATTATGGGAAGATCCTGATTATGTAGAGATTCCTGTTAAAACGAGTGATGAACCAAGATTTCTTACAATAGGTAAGATTGCAGGAAAACACTGGACAGGAGTTATAACTTACAGGAATGAGAATATTAGGATTATTTCGGTTCGCAGGTCAAGAAAGGAGGAAATTGATATTTATGAAAGCTAACGAATTTGAAAAGAAGTTTGATGAAAATAAGAATATTATAGAACACCTTGATCTATCTAAATTAAGACGACCAAAACAAGAACAAAAAAGGGTTAATGTAGATTTCCCTCTCTGGATGATCAATCTGTTGGATAAAGAAGCAAAACGGTTGGGTGTACCGAGGCAATCAATTATTAAGGTCTGGGTTGCTGAGCGTCTTGAGAAGGTATCCTAAGGTACTGGCTGTCCTTAGTGGACACATTTCGAACTTTTTATTTTAATGAATTTATTAATCTAAAAGAGGATTTAGAGACAATTAAAACGAGTCTGTAAATAATTTTGTGTAAACCTCCAAACTGACTTAAAATAATAAAAAGT
>CAYPYW010000004.1:0-95383 GCA_964415365.1 uncultured Actinomycetota bacterium
GTTACATAGATTATTAAGAGAGCCGGAGTCTGGAGGGGGCAGTAAGAGCGAATGTTAAGAGAATTTAAAGCAGATTTGCATATTCATACTTCTCTTTCGCCCTGTGCAGATGAAGAGATGTTTCCGGGAAGAATAATTAAACAGGCGAAAATGAGTGACCTGGATATAATTGGAATATGTGATCACAATTCAGCAGAAAATGTAATAGCGACCCAAAAAATAGGAGAAAAGGAAGATGTAGCAGTCATTGGCGGGATTGAGGCCACGTCGCAGGAAGAGGTTCATATACTTGCTCTTTTTGACGATGTGGATGAGTTGTTTAAGTTTCAGGAAATCATTTATGAAAAATTATCAGGATTCAATGATGAGAAGGTTTTCGGGAGACAACTTATAATCAATGAGAATGATAAGGTTACTGGTTCCAATAGCAGGCTTTTGATTGGAGCAACATCTTTACCTTTGCAGGAAATTGTGCAGACAATTTGTTCTCTTGGAGGGTTAAGTGTTGCTTCACATATTGATAGAGAAAACTTTAGTATTATTGCACAATTGGGGTTTATTCCGGAAGGATTACTTTTGGATGCTCTGGAATTATCTCCAAATTATAAAAACCAAGCAGGCTCGTTTTCCGGTATAAAGTTAAATCCGGAGAGATATGGTTTACCTCTGGTTACTTTTTCCGATGCTCATTTTTTAAATGATATTGGTAAAAGCTTTACTATCTTTCTTATGAAAGAAGCAAGCGTAGGGGAAATTAAGAAAGCTTTATCCGGAGAAGATGGAAGAAAGGTATTGGCTTAGTTAAATGGAGGATCTGTCGTTGCATATTTTGGATATAGTAGAAAATTCAATTAGAGCTTCTGCGAAAAATATTGACATAAAGATTGCAGAGGATAAGAAAAAGGATTTGCTTACTATTGAAATAATTGATGACGGCAAAGGTATGGATAAAAAGACATTAAAAAATACACTGGATCCGTTTTTTACAACAAAAGACAAAGGGGAAGTCGGATTGGGCCTTCCTCTTCTGGCACAATCAGCGGAAGAAAGCGGTGGGAGTATCAAAGTTGAGTCAAAGCCTGGTGAGGGGACAAAGGTTAAAGCTACTTTCGGCTGCAGTCATATTGACCGTAAACCCCTTGGAGATGTTTATAAATCGCTGAAAGTTTTAATTACTGCAAATCCTGATATAGATTTTATTTATGAATATAAAAAAGATGGTATATGTCATCGTCTGAATACGAGAGAGATTAAAAAATGATATCGTTAACCATAAATGATAAAAAAATTAAAGTAGAAAAAGGATTAACTATTCTGAAAGCTGCAGAGAAAGCAGGAATAAAGATACCGACTCTATGTTCGCATAAGGCACTTTCACCCTATGGCGCCTGCAGGATTTGTCTTGTTGAAATAGACAAGGGTGGAGGGTCTTCAGAGATTCAGGCATCCTGCACATATCCGGCGCTGGAGGGTCTGGTTGTTCAGACTGATTCGGAAAAAGTTATAAAGACAAGGAAAATGATGGTAGAGTTGCTTATGGCACGATGTCCGGATTCGGAAGATATTAAAAATCTTGCCAGAGAATTAGGTGTTGAGAAAATAAGATTCAAATCCAAAAATGAAGATTGTACACTTTGCGGGCTGTGTGTAAGAATGTGCGAAGAGCGAATGGGGAAAGCGGTCATAAGTTTTGCGGGGCGCGGCCCGAGAAGAGAAGTAGTCTCGCCTTTTGGAAAACCTTCCGAGGTATGCCAGGTTTGTGGTGCCTGTGATTTTATCTGTCCGACAGGAAAGATCAAACTTCCGGAAGTAAGCAAAAGCAAGCCCCGCTTTATTCTTGATGAACATAATACGGGTTTAAACTCCAGACCGGCAGTATATATTCCTTATCCGCAGGCTATACCCAATAAGGCTACTATTGATAGTCGTTATTGTGTTCATATGCTTCGTGATAAATGTGAGATATGCAAGGAATTTTGTGAAGCAGGGGCGATTAATTATGATCAAAAAGAAGAAGATCTTGATTTAAAAGTTGGCTCGGTAATTTTTTCACCTGGTTATGATCTTTTTAATGCAGGTTCGAAATTAGAATACGGATATTTAAATTATTCTAATGTTGTTACTGCTATTGAATTTGAAAGAATATTAAGTGCTTCCGGCCCATACGAAGGTAAAATCTTAAGACCTTCGGATGAACTTGCCCCGAAAAAGATCGCTTTTATTCAATGCGTGGGCTCAAGAGACACAGAAAGGGATTATTGTTCTTCAATATGTTGTATGTATGCCACTAAAGAAGCAATTATTGCTAAGGAACATGCCGGAGGGGAATTAGAGTGTCATATCTATTTTATGGATATGCGAGCTTTCGGTAAAGGATTTGATGCTTATTATGAAAGAGCAAAGGAACTAGGAGTAAAATATATAAGATGCCGTCCTTCAACTGTGGAAGAAATAGCAGAGACAAAAAACCTTAAAATTAATTATGTAACTGATGATGGAAAGAGATTAACTGACCAGTATGATTTAGTAGTTCTGTCTGTCGGCATGCAGCCGCCGGAACTGGCCAGAGAGCTGAGTAGTAATTTTGGGATAAAACTCAATGAGTACGGTTTTTGCTGGACAGATCCTTTTAAACCGGTCGAATCGAGCAAAGAAGGAATGTTTGTATGCGGGCCTTTTACCGAACCGAAAGATATACCGGAAACCGTAATGCAGGCAGGTGGCGCGGCGTCTAAGGTTTTATCTCTCCTTTCTGAGGTACGAGGTACTTTAATTAAGACTAAAGAATACCCTCCCGAAAAAGATATTACCGGACAGGCTCCGCGTATTGGCGTATTTGTTTGTCACTGTGGAACAAACATCGCCGGTGTGGTAGGCATTTCCGAAGTAGTGGAGTATGCAAAAAGCTTACCTGATGTGGTTTATGTAGAAAATAATCTCTATACCTGTTCAAATGATACTCAGGAGAAGATTAAAAATTTGATTGAAGAGCATAATCTCAATCGGGTGATTGTTGCTTCCTGTACGCCAAGAACACATGAACCTCTGTTTAGAAATACAATCCGCGAGGCAAAGCTCAATCCTTATTTGTTTGAGATGGCTAATATACGTGATCAGTGTTCCTGGGTTCATATGCATGAACCGGAAAAAGCAACCAGAAAAGCAAAAGACCTTATACGAATGGCAGTGGCAAAGGTACGTCTGTTGGAACCGCTGCAGAGGAGAAAGGTCAAGGTAAATAATAGAGCTCTGGTTATTGGCGGAGGGTTGAGTGGAATGAGCGCAGCCTTAGAGATAGCAGAGCAGGGTTATGAGGTATATCTGGTAGAGAAAAAGAAAGAGCTGGGCGGTAATTTAAAAAATATACATTTTCTGCTTGATGGAAGAAAGCCGCAGGAGCACTTGAACTCTTTAATTAAGCGTGTCAAAGAAAATAGTAGGATTCATCTTTATACTGATACAAAGATATCAAATATAGAAGGATTTATTGGTAACTTTAAGACAACATTGGAGACAGGCAAGGGGAAATCAGACGAAATTGAACACGGAGTAATAGTTGTGGCTACCGGTGCCCAGGAATACAAGCCAACCGAATATCTGTACGGTGAAGATGAGAAAGTAATAACACAACTTCAACTGGAAGAACTGCTGGCGGCAAATGACAGGCAGACGGATAGCCAGTCATCAAGTGACCGGTTAGCCAATTGTCAGTCGGTAGTTATGATCCAGTGTGTTGGTTCAAGAGATGACGAGCGGCCTTATTGCAGCAGGGTATGCTGTTCCGAAGCAGTTAAAAACGCCCTGAAAATAAAAGAGATTAATCCGAAGGCGAATGTATTTATTCTCTATAGAGATATGAGAACATATGGATTTAGGGAAAGTTATTACTCTAAAGCACGTCAGATGGGAGTAATTTTTATCCGATATGAGGAGGATAAAAAACCGGAAGTAACAAAGCAAGATGGTGTGTTAAAAGTTTCTTTAGTTGATCCCATACTTAATAGTCCGGTTACTATCAATGCCGATCTTTTAGTCTTGTCTGCAGGAACTATTCCCCATCCGGAAAATAAAGATCTTGCTCAGATGTTAAAGGTACCATTAGATCAGGACAAATTCTTTTTAGAAGCACATATGAAGCTTCGTCCGGTTGATTTTGCTACTGAAGGGGTCTTTTTATGTGGCCTTGCTCATTCGGCAAAATCAATCGAAGAAAGTATTACTCAGGCTTGCGGCGCGGCAGCACGGGCAAGTACTATACTTTCAAAAGATAATATAGAGCTGGAAGCAAATATATCTTTTGTGGTAGATGAAAATTGTGACGGATGTGCATACTGTATTGACCCATGCCCATATAATGCACTGACTTTGATTGAGTATATGAAAGATGGTGAAATAAAAAAGACAGTTGAAGTAAATGAGTATATTTGTAAGGGTTGTGGGACCTGTATGGCAACCTGTCCCAAGATGGGAATATTTGTTAAGGGCTTTAAAATTGAGCAAATATCGGCACAGGTTGATGCAGCTCTGCAATCTGCAGAAACTTAAAATTTGAAAATAGGAAAAATTATGAACGATGAACAAACAAAACCTATGGAATTTGAACCGTTAATTTTAGCATTCTGCTGTAATTGGTGTTCATACGCAGGAGCCGATTTAGCTGGTATATCAAGGATGCAATATCCTACCAATATACGTATAATAAGAGTGATGTGCTCGGGGATGATTCATCCGAATTTAGTAATAAATGCTTTGACAAAGGGTGCTGATGGCGTAATAATATGTGGCTGTCATCCCGGAGATTGTCATTATATAGAGGGTAATTTGAAGGCTGAGAAGAGAGCAGATGCGATCAGACTCATGCTGGAGGATTTTGGAATAGAAGATGGAAGGTTTAGACTGGAATGGATTTCGGCTTCAGAAGGTCCTAAGTTTGCGCAGGTAATGAATGAATTTACAGAGGAAATAAAAAAGTTAGGTCCAAGTCCTTTTAAAATGTGAGAGGCTAAAAATGGATTTATCAAGAATAATTAAAGAGAAGAAATTCATGTGGGATGGGAAAGACTATCCCGATGAAAAAAGTGCTTTAGATGTAGCTCAAAAATATAAAAAAGATGGATTTGAAACGGAGGTGTTAGAAGAAAATCAAAAATATTATGTTTTTACTCGTAGAGTTGTAAAAGAAGTCATAGTAGAAGGTCAACCTACTATTTAGAAAGGAGAAATATTATGACAGTAAAAATTGCGGAAGAGTGGTTAAATATTTGTGGAGGGTGCGAAGTAACAATTCTAGATATTGGGGAACCATTGCTTGATTTATTACCCAAGCTAGAATTTGTACATATGCCTGTCCTTATGGACCACAAATATTTTGGTCAAACAGGAGAAAAGACAGAAATGGAAATTCCTGAAGCAGATGTGGGAATTATATCAGGCGGAATAAGGAATGAAAAGGAAAAACATGTCACGGAAGAAATGAGGAAAAAATGCAAAACACTTATATCGCTTGGCTCCTGTGCATGTTTCGGTGGGATTCCCGCACTGGCAAACCAATATCCTTTAACTGACCTTTACGATAAGGTTTTCAGACAGTTAAAAACTACAGATCCGGCCGATACACCTGCAGAAGATATCCCACCGCTTACAGATAGAGTTTATGCAATCGATGAAGTGGTTAAAGTAGATGTCTATATTCCTGGTTGCCCTACCACGCCAGAGCTTATTGCCAATGCATTGACTTCACTGCTTGAAGGCAAACCTTTTACGATGCCGGAGAGAAGCGTTTGTGATGATTGCCCTACAAAACGAGAGAAAAAAGCGGTGACATCAGTAAAGAGGCCGCTTGAATCAATAGTACCGCCGGGGCAGAAATTAGAGGAAACAAGATGCTTTATGGAACTCGGTTATTTATGTCTGGGTCCCATAACCAAATCCGGTTGCGGAGGCAGTGAAAAAACGCCAAGATGTATAAAGGCATTCATGCCCTGCAGAGGTTGCTTTGGTCCGATAAGAGCCGGGGCTAATCCGATGGTAGAGATGATGGGCGCACTTTCAAGTATTGGTCTGGATCCTAAGTTGATTCTTGATAGGCGTTCTACATTCCAGAGGTATATCGGGGCGCAGGGCAGATTAAGACCAATACCGGGAAGGCCATAAAATCTACTAGATAATTTCAATCTCAGGTTGATTGATCTGGTCAGATAATGCCAATAATCAAATTAGAGAGGAGAAAAAATGGGTAAAAAGATTGTTATTCAACCGGTAACAAGACTCGAGGGTCATGCGAAGGTTACCATACAATTAGATGATAGTGGAAATGTCAGCGATACAATGGTTCATATTGTTGAACTAAGAGGATTTGAAAAATTTTGTGTTGGCAGGCCCGTAGAGGAGCTTCCAAGAATTACTACAAGTATTTGTGGAGTATGTCCCTGGTCGCATCATTTAGCAAGCGCAAAGACATGTGACGCCGTTTTTGGGGTAGAGATACCACCTGCTGCAAGAAAGCTTCGGGAACTTTGTAATGCTATTGCTTTTACTGAGGAACATATACTGCATTTTTACTTTCTGGCTGGAGCTGATTTTGTCATGGGGCCTGATGCCGACTATAGTATAAGAAATGTAATTGGTATCGCTCAAAAGTTTCCCGATATAGCAAAAAAGGTTGTAAGAAACAGGCACCTGGGTGCAAAGATGCTGGAAATAATTTCTGGGAAATCCATTCATCCGGTTGCTGCGGTCCCAGGAGGATATAGCAAAGCTCTTACTCCTGAAGAGAGAGATAAAATGCTTGAAATGGCAAATGAAGTTTTGGAGTTTGCAAAATTTTCGATTGATTATGCCAAGAAAAATCTATTTCCGCCGTATATTGATGCAGTCAAGACGTTGGGAGTTATAAAAACAGGATTTTTAGGTACAGTGACAAAAGATGGGACACTTGACCTCTATGATGGAGTTTTAAGAATGATGCAGGCTGATGGCAGTTATGAAGACTTCACTTATGATAAATATACCGATTACATTGAGGAGCATATTGAGCCGTGGACATACTTAAAATTTCCCTATATGAAGAAAGCAGGTAAACTTTCGATGGATCTGGAAAATCCTGTTGGTGTTTACAGAACTAACACACTGGCTAGAATGAATGTTTGTGATAAGATCAAAACACCGCTTGCACAGAAAGAATTTGAAGAATTCCGTAATGAATTTGGCAGGCCTGTGCAGTTGACTCTTCTTTATAATTGGGCGAGGTTGATTGAATTACTATATAATGCAGAATATGCTGTCCAGTTGTTAGAAGATCCTGAAATAACTTCAAAGGATACAAGAGTTCCAGTTAAACCGCGTGCTGCTAGGGGAATTGGCTGCGTGGAAGCTCCCCGTGGTACATTGATTCATGACTATGAGACTGATGAAAATGGAATTGTTACCAATGTAAATTTGATAGTGGGAACCACACACAATAATGCCCCGATTAATATGTCGGTAAGGAAGGCAGCGGTAGATTTGATCAAGAACGGTAAATATGACCAGGGTATTTTGAATAGGGTAGAGATGGCTATTCGCGCTTATGACCCCTGTTTATCCTGTGCAACGCATAATTTAGATGGCAGTATCGCTGTTAAGGTAAGTATCGTGGATGCTTCCGGCAAAGTAGTTCAAATCTATAAAAACTAAAATGCAAAATAATGTTCCACACTATTACGGGAAGCCAATCCTTATTTTAGGATGTGGAAATATACTGTTTGGCGATGATGGTTTTGGACCACAGGTAGTAGATTATCTGGAAAAAAATTATTCTATTCCGGAAAATGTTGAAGTGATAAATGCTGGCTGCAGTGTCAGAAACATTTTGTTTGACATAATTCTTTCTCTCAAAAAGCCAGAAGAGATAATCATTGTTGATGCATTGGATGTTGGGAAAACGCCGGGAGAGGTTTTTGAGATTGAGATTGAAAACATTCCGGAAAACAAGATAGATGATTTTTCAATGCATCAAGCGCCAACTTCAAATTTATTAAAAGAGCTAAAAAACTTATGCAAGGTTTATATAAAAATCTTTTCCTGTCAGGTAGAGAATATTCCTGATAGCGTTTCTCCAGGTCTTTCAAAAAAGCTGCTTGATTCAATCCCCAGGGTATGCAAATTAATAATGGATGAGATAAAAAGAAAGCAATTCTGATAGTTGTAAAAGCCTAGCAGATTCTGGGGAGCTGTTCGCTGTAGTGGAGATTGAGAATTCTTCTGGTACCAAGTTTTGTAATTAAAATAACTCTTCCTTCACCATTTTTATCTTTTTTACTTTTTTCTGTTACTTCACCTATGACACGGCTTTCCTTTCCATGCTTATTTTTTCTCATTGCCTTTAGTACTAAATTAGCGTCCTTCTTGTCCACAAAAACGACCATTTTCCCTTCATTAGCAATATAAAGGGGATCAAGTCCCAGAAATTCACAGATTCCCACCACCTCTTTTTTTATGGGAATATTATCTTCATATATATCAATACTGGTTCCGGAAGCTTTAGACAACTCAAAAAGCACAGTAGCAAGCCCGCCTCTGGTAGGATCTCTTAAGGCATGGATATTACTGGATACTGCTGTTATATCCTTAACTAGAGAGGATAGGGGGGCACAGTCACTGGTAATATTGGTTTTAAAGTTAAATTCTTTTCTGCTGCTTATTATTGCCGTTCCGTGTTCTGCAATACCTCCATTTATTAAAACTTTATCTCCGACTTTTATTTTATAGGGAGATATTTCTAAATTATTGGGAATAACTCCTAAGCCTGAAGTATTTATATATATCTTATCAACATTTCCTTTTTCCACTACTTTAGTATCACCGGTGACAATATGTAGTTTGGTATCGCTTAGAACTTTTTTTATGGAAGAAAGTATTTCTGTAAAATCCGAAACGGGAAAATTTTCTTCCAGAATAAATGACAAACTTAATGCTGCAGGGACGCAACCGGTAGTAGCCAGGTCATTTATGGTACCGCAAATACTTAATTTGCCGATATCACCTCCGGGAAAGAAAATGGGGTTTACCACAAAGCTATCAGTGGTGAAAGCAATTTTTTTACTGACGCTATTTAGAACAGCGCTATCCTCAAGCCTGTTTAAGATTCTATTTCCGAGATATTTAAGAAGGAGATTATTTATAAGCTCTCCAGTTTTAATTCCGCCATCGCCGTGGGAAAGCTGGATTGTTTTATCTTTAAATTTTTTACTATTGATACTGTCGGTATTCATATTTTTTCCTGACTGTCATCCTTGGTACTTTTTAATTTGCATCTTGCATTTAAATTTATATCTTATATTTAAAAACTTCTAATATTTCTATACTTTTAACTTTTCATATTTATAATAAGCAGCACAGGATCCTTCGGTGGAAACCATACAGGGGCCTACCGGGCTTTCGGGTCTGCATACCTTTGAAAATAGCTTGCATTCAGAAGGTTTTTTGATTCCCTTTAAGACTTCACCGCACTGGCAGCCGGGAGGTTCGGTAGATTTGATTTCTTTAACCAAAAAGCGGGTTTTTGCATCAAATTTTAAAAATTTTTTCTTAAGTCTTAGGCCGCTTCCGGGAATATTTCCCAGGCCTCTCCATACGGAATCGGATTTTTCAAATACTTCATACATTGATTTTAACGCAGTAGGATTTCCTTCTTCTTTAACTGCTCTTCTGTACTGAATCTCAACTTCGGGTTTGCCCCTTTTTAACTGTTCCATTATCATAACTATTGATTCAAGTATGTCGACTGGTTCAAAACCGCTTACTACGCACGGTGTATGATAATCTTTTGCAATAAAATTATAGGGCCTGCTTCCAATGATAGTAGAGACATGGCCTGGACATAGGAAAGCATCTATTCTTATTTCATTGTCTTTTAGGAGAGCTTCCAGTGCTTCTGGAATAAGCTTGTGGGTGTTGTATATGTAAAAGTTACCGGTTTTTTTCTCGTACGCTCTTTTTGTAATAACTGAGATTAAAGGTATGGTAGTTTCAAATCCAATAGCTATAAAGATAACTTTTTTATCCGGGGTTTTTATAGCAAAATCCAGGGCATCGGCAGGGGAGTAGCAGATATTTATATCTTTGCCTTCTGATTTTTTATTATACAGGCTTGATTTACTTCCCGGTACCCGAAGCATGTCGCCAAAAGTAAATACACATACCTCATAATTCTCTATAATCTCAAGTATTCTGTCTATGTCAGCTGCAGGTGTAACGCAGACAGGGCAACCTGGTCCACTTATGAGATTAATAGTTTCAGGGATAATCTGTCTTAGCCCAAATCTGGAAATAGCCATGGTATGAGTTCCACACACTTCCATTATGTTTATTTTACGGTCAGGTTTGTAGCTATTTAAGGATTCAATAAGTTCTTTAACGTTATTTTTCATCCAGTAGTTCCTTCCAGTAATTTTGAATGGTTTCTGCTTCCTCCTTATCTATGATCTGTATGGCAAATCCGGCATGAACTATAACGAAATCTCCTTTTCTGGCATCAGGAACAAGGGAAATATCAATTTCTTTTTTTACTCCGAAGCTTTCAATTTCTGCAATATTTTTATTTATTCTAATTATCTCTGCTGGTATCGCCAGACACATGCTCTGTTTCTCCTTTCTTTAAGGATAAAATTCTTAAAGCGGCTATATAACTCTGTCCTAAGGAAATGCCTCCATCATTTACAGGAACCATAAAGTTTGAGTATACCCCGAAATCATTATTTTTCAATACATTAAAACATTTATCTAAAAGATAATTATTCTGAAAAACTCCACCACTTAATGCAACTTGACTGATACCGGAAGTTTTTCTTATCATCTGACTCATTTTTAATACAATCTCCGCCAGAGTGTTATGAAACTTTGCGGATATTGCGCTTTTGGAAACCTTATCCAGCACATCCTTAAATATCTGGGTAAAGATATAATGGTCATCAATTATATACTGGTCACCCGGATTGTCGATTTTAATTTTATACCCGTCTTTAAGCCCGTAATCGGTTATCATTTCCAGGTGAACTGCGGCTTCACCTTCAAAACTGGATTCATGGGTACAATTAAGCAGTGAACTTACTGCATCAAAAAATCTTCCCATGCTGGTAGTAACCGGACTATTGAACCCAGACTCTATTTGTTTTTCAATGGCTTCTATTTCAAAAGTGGATATGATTTTTTTAAAGAAGGGCAGGTTGTTATATACAAATTCCGGGAATTTGCCTTCAGTATTTTTATGCTTGATCCACAAATAATATAGATAGGTTATTGCCATTCTGTACGGCTTTTTTATGGTAATCTCGCCGCCAGGCATAATTTTTTCATCCAGATGGCTGACTCTTATAAAGTTCAGGTTGCTATCAACTGTAAATATTTCACTTCCCCAGATTTTTCCGTCGTCACCATAACCTGTTCCATCCCAGGCAAAACCCATTACACTTTTATTTATGCTGTTTTCAGCTATTACACTGGCAATGTGAGCTTTGTGATGCTGCACTGCAATCCTGGTACCTGCATTTTTCAGCTCTCTGGCAAATTTTGTGGAAGCATAGGCAGGGTGTTTATCATAAGCTACTACATCTATTTTTTCGATGTTAAAAAGTTTCCTGTAATGAGCAAACGTGGAATTATAAAACTGAAACGATTCTACATCATCCAGATCTCCTATATGCTGGCTTACAATGGCGTAGTTTTTTACCAGGAAGCAGAGGGTATTTTTTTCATGGGCACCTGCTGCAAATATGGTGGATTTTCCAATATTCTTATCTAATTTTACCGGGTAGGGAGAATACCCCCTTGCCCTCCTTATAATCATCTCTTTATCATCAAAAATTTTTATGACCGAATCGTCATACCTTGAGTAAATATCCCTGTTGTGGATAAGAAAATAATCACAGATATCTCTTAATTTATCCAAGGCTTCTATATTTTCAGCTGTTATGGGTTCTTCGGAAATATTTCCACTGGTCATGATAAGTGGTATATCAATATGGTTGAAAAGCAGGTGATGTATAGGGGTATAGGGAAGCATTACTCCTTCGTAGCGGTTATACAGGGACACGTACCAGGAAATTTTATAATTTTTGTCCTTCTTTTTGAGTAGGACAATAGGAGCTCTGGCTGAAATCAGGCTTTCCGTTTCTTTTTTATTTAATAGGTAGTATTTTTTTAAAGATACAATATCTCTAACCATTACAGCAAACGGTTTTACTGGTCTTCTCTTTCTTTTTCTAAGTTCCATAACCGTATCATCAGATAGGGCGCTACAAGCAATCTGAAATCCGCCAAGACTCTTTATGGCTACAATTTTCCCATGGCTGAGCAGTTCTGCTGAGGTGATGATGGGATTTCTGGAATCTATTTTCTTTCCGTTTCTGTCAATCAGGAGTAATCTTGGGCCACATTTCCGGCAGGCATTAGGTTGGGCATGAAATCTCCGGTCATGATGATCATGGTATTCTCTGGAGCAATCTTCACACATTTTAAACTTGTGCATAGTAGTGTTGGGCCGGTCGTAAGGCATGTTCTGTATTATGGTAAATCTGGGTCCACAGTTAGTGCAATTGGTAAAAGGGTAGTAATATCTCCGAATGTCTTTCTTATTTTTGATATCCTCAATACAAAGGCTACACGTAGCAATATCCGGAGATACCAGCTGGAATTTTTCTTCTGTTTCTTTGCTTTTTCCTATTTTAAAATCTTTGAATTCCCGGGAGGGAATTTCTCCTACTTTTATATTTTCGATAACCGAGGCCGATGGTTTTTGCAATTTAATATCGGAAGTAAACTTATCAACTATGCCTTTGCTGGATGTATTTACTTTTATGGTAACCCCCTCGGTAGTATTGGTAACTGTTCCATTAAGATTATATTTCTGGGCAAGCCTGTATATAAAGGGTCTGAAACCCACTCCCTGGACAATTCCGGATATATCTATTTTAAAGGTTTTTAAATGATTACATTTATTTTTTATCATAATCAAATATTAGAAATTAATCATTGATATTTTAGCAGCGATGTTCAAGTAAAGCTAATTCTATTTATTAGTTTAATAATTTTTTATTAAAAAGTTTTAAAAAAATAATTAAATTATATTATAATAGTAAGTCAAACTTTAATTAGTAAAAAGGTATTGAAGGATGAAGAATAGAATAAAGAGAATAGTATCAAAGCAAAGCAATAAAAACAAAGTATCCCTAGAGGGTGAGATAGAATTTAAAAAGTTAGTTGATCTGCTCCCTGAAATAGTTGCAAGAACTGATAAAGAGCTGAATGTTATTTTTTTAAACAAGTATGGATTAAAAGCTACTGGTTATACTAAAGAAGATATAAAAAAGGGTCTGAATGTATTTGAGGTTATTAAGGATGAGGACAAACACAAAGCCAGAAAGGATATCGAAAAAGTATTAAAAAGACAAAAAATCAGTCTAAATGAATATACTGTAGTGAGAAAAGACGGCAGCAATTTTCAAGTTCTGGTGAATAGTAATGCTATAAGCGGTAATGATGGAGCCTTTTTGGGGTTGAGGATAGTGGCAATAGATTTAACGGAGAAAAAGAGAACGGAAGAAAAAATAAAAGAAAGTGAACAAAGGTGCCAATTTCTTGCCGAAAATGTAAATGATATTATATTTGTTCAGAATATGAATCTTGGTATAGAATATGTAAGCCCTTCTGCTACCAGGCTCTTTGGCTATAAACTTGAGGATAAAGATAGGATAAAAATGAAAGATATCATGACAAAAGATTCCTATAAAAAAGCTATTAGTTCTTTTAAAAAGTATGTAGCTTTAGCCCGGAAAGATGCAGCTATTGATGTACCTCTTATGGAGTATGAATATATGAGAAAAGATGGGTCGACTTTTTGGGGAGAATTGAAGGTAGGTTTTCTTCGTAATCCAAAAGGAAGTCTTACCGGGAGCTTGGGAGTTCTAAGAGACGTCACTGAAAGAAAAAGGGTAGAAGAAAAATTGAAATACATGTCTTTTCACGACAATCTGACTGGCTTATTCAACAGGACATATTTTGAAGAAGAGCTAAAAAGACTTAATACCAAAAGACAACTTCCTTTAAGCATTATCGTTGGAGATGTTAACGGCCTAAAATTGGTAAATGATGCCTTTGGACATTTAAAAGGAGATCTATATTTATGTGAGGCTGCTAGAATTTTAGAAGAGAGTTGCAGAAGAGAAGACATCATTGCCCGGTGGGGAGGAGATGAGTTTTCAATAATCCTTCCCAAAACAAAAAGAGAACATGCGTATAAGATTATTAAAAGAATTAGAAGTGCAGCGAGTAGAGTAAAATCGGATGGCATTCCTCTTAGTATATCATTGGGGACCTCGACCAAAGAGCAATCTGATCAGGATATTAATACTGTAATGCAATCTGCTGAAAATAATATGTATAGCCGTAAGCTGGTAGAAAGAAAAAGTATTTCCAGTTCTATAATATCTGCTCTTGAAAGAACGTTGTGGGAAAAAAGCCATGAAACAAGGGAGCATGCTGAAAGGATCAAAAAGTTAGCAATAAAGTTAGGGAATTCTATAAATCTTTACCAAAATAAACTAGATGAACTAATATTACTTTCAGCTCTACATGATATTGGAAAAATTGCAATTTCTGAAGATATACTAAATAAAAGTGATAAGCTAACCGAAAGAGAGTGGAGAAGAATAAAGAAACATCCCGAAATAGGGTATAATATTTGCGAGTCATCACCTCAGCTAGTTGTTATTGCTGAAGCAGTGTTAGCACATCATGAATGGTGGGATGGATCCGGATATCCTCTGGGGTTAAAAGGTGAAGATATTCCTATCACATCGCGTATTATAGCAATAGCTGATTCCTATGATGTTATGACAACTGGAAGGAATTATAAAGAACCACTGAGCAAAGATGAAGCAATTAAAGAGCTCAGGAGATATTCCGGCATACAGTTTGACCCTAAATTAGTGAAAAATTTCATAGAAATTTTAAAGGAAAGTAAGGAAAACTAAAAGTTTAATAGTAAGATTATGTAACTCAATCAGTATCTTCACCACCAGGTGCTTCTTCAACACTCTGTATATCCCCGGCATCTATTAGTGCAATTGCTCCCAGAGTAGATACATTATTAAAATCAAATATTTTTGATGAGGAAATTACAAGTTCTGTAGTTGGCGAGTCTAAGGGTAAGCTGTCAGTATCCAGTATAGAAACAGTGAATCCCAATACATCCATATCTTTTGGGACATAGTTGGAGAAATTATACCACGGGATGCTGGCTTCTATCAGATACCCATTTGCCAGTCTGGTGGAATCAATAATAACCTCTCTAGGTGGTGCGTTGGAGGGCCAGTTCATAAATGACTCAGCGGATACACCAGAAAAATTACCTGGTGAGAAATTAATCTCATAATCATCACTGTTATAAAACTGAATTTGCATATCTTCCACAAGTTCAGTATCAAGTACAATGGTTACACTGTCACCCTTACTTATTTGATTGCTAGTATAATTCTGACTGAACACATCATCAACCACCTGTATTGCGAAATAAAAATTGTCTTCATCCCAGCAGGAATAGAATGTGCCTGAAATATCAGTATGAGAGGTATAATTTTCTTTTTTTATAGTGGGCTCAAAAGCAGAAAAACTCTCAAATTTATCCCATTCTTGTATGCTGCCGTCTATAACAGGTGGGGTGTAGCATTTGTATGAAAATAAAGGAACTCCCGTAGGTATGGTATTGTTGGTTCTGAAGACGGCCTGGCTTAAGATCTGGTTTTTCTTTTCTTCAATATCCACACTCATAACATTATTTTCGGTGGGTTCAACTTCATACTGAACAGTGAAATTTACTGTATTTGAGTTTGTAACTATATTACCATTATCATCTATAAGCTGAGCTATCATTTCGTATTCGCCAGAGCTTCCCGGGTTCCAGTTGTATTCATAGGGAGGGGAAGTGAATGATTTTATTTCACTATCATTTACCAGTAATTTTATGGTGTAGTTTGTACTCTCTACTTCTTTTGCTTTTATTTCCACCGGAACAGTTTCATTCTGATTGACGAAATCAAAAACTTTGTCATTGGTTGGAGAAGATATAAAAAGAGAATATTCTATTTCATTTTCAGTTTCCTCCTGCTGTACTCCGGAAAAGAAATTCAGTGGCATACAACTTCTGATCGAGAAGAATATAATTATGGCAGCTATCAATATTACCCCGAACAGGATATAGGGAACCTTATCCAGTATAAATATTCGCCTTTTGTGAGTTCTGTTCATTCCTTTTGTTTTTTCCTCTCTTCAATTATCTTCTGAGCTAGATTTGAAGGTAATTCTTCATAATGCGAAAATTTTTGAACAAAACGTCCTCTACCCTGGGTAAGAGATGTCAGGTCAATAGTATAGTTGAAAATTTCAGATTGGGGCACAGAAGCCTTGATGAGCTGTTTTTTATTTTCGGTTTGAGTCATTGAAATAATCTTACCTCTTTTCGCATTTATATCTCCTATTATATCTCCCAGGTACTTCTCAGGTATTGTAATTTCCAACTCCATAAAGGGTTCCAGTATGACCGGAGATGCTTCCTGCATCCCTTTCTTGAAAGCCATTGATGCTGCTATTTTGAAAGCCATCTCGGATGAATCTACCGTATGATATGATCCATCGTACAAGTTTACACCAACATCTACTACCGGATATTCTGCAAGAACCCCTTTTAAAAGAGCTTCCCTGAGACCTTTTTCCACTCCGGGTATATAACCTTTAGGAATTGCTCCGCCAAAGATACTGTTTTCAAATTCAAAGCCCCCTCCGCTCTGTAGAGGTTTAATTTCAATTAGAACATGCCCATACTGCCCTCTGCCGCCGGATTGCTTTTTGTATTTGTATTCAGCTTTAGCATCTTTCCTTATTGTTTCTTTATAGGCAACATGAGGTGTTAATATATCAATATCAATATCAAATTTCTCTTTTAATTTCTCTCTTACTATAGAAAGATGCAATTCTCCCATTCCCCAGAGTATATTTTGATGCACTTCCAGATTTAATTCCTGTTTTATAGTTGGGTCTTCCTGAATTAATTTAGAAATGCCATTGCTTATCTTTTCTTCATCGCCTTTGCTCTTGGGTACAATAGCTCTTGGAAAGGTTGGAGAGAAATATTCCGTTTCAGGTATTTTTAAAGGCTGATCCTGACTGGAAATAGTATCATCATTTGAAATATCCATAACTTTGGATACTGCTACGATTTCCCCACATGAAGCCTCGCTTACATCATTCTGATTTTTACCCTGCAGTTTGAATAGATTAGCAAATCTATATGTTTTTCCTGAACTGGATAGGTAATAGCTCTCGTTTATTTTAACGGTTCCGGAAAAAATTCTAAATATGGATAATTTACCAATGTAAGGATCGGCCATAGTCTTGAAAACATATGCAAGAACTGGCCCATCAGGTGAAGGCTTTATTTCTACTTCAGAATCTTTACTCAGGTCCTTTGCTTTTACAGGTGCTATATCAAGAGCAGAAGGAAGAAGAGAGTTTATATAATCCATTAAAATATCTATACCAAAATTTTTACCCGAGGATATGGCAAATACGGGGACTACCTTACCGGCTGTTACTGCTTTTTTAAAAATATCACTTATTATCTTATCGTCAATTTTTTCACCTTCAAGATATTTATTAAGCAGTTCATCATCTGTTTCTACTATAGATTCGATCAGTTCATTATGATGACTCTCAATTTGATCTCTAATGTTTTCATCAACAGAGGTCTTGTTACCGATGAAACTTTTTTCTTTGTACTCATATGCCTGGTTTTGAAGTATATCTACAATCTTTGAGAAATTTTCACCGCTGTTTACGGGGATAGTTATAGGGACAAGTTTTAATTTATATTCACTTTTCATATCTTCTACTAATTTAAAATAATCTATATTCTCAAGGTCCAATTTGTTGAATACACAGAACATCGGTTTTGGATTTTTAGCCAGTAGTTCTATAACTAACTCAGTAGGGGCCTGTACTCCGGATTTTGTATCAATAACCAGAAGAGCACTATCCATAACTTTAATTGCAGCCTGGGTCTGTCCTACAAAATCCATGTACCCGGGACAGTCTATCAGATTTATATTGAAATCTTTCCATTCATAATTAAGTATGCTTGAGCTGACGCTGAATCCTTTTCTGGTTTCCAGTGGACTGAAGTCGGAAACTGTATTTTTTGCTTCTATGGTTCCTAATCTGTCAGTGACTTTGGAATTGTACAGAAGACATTCTGTAAGTGAGGTTTTCCCAGTGCTATTTCCTGAGACAAGACCTATGACTTTAGTATTAGAGCAACTTTTACTGTTCATTGATATCCTCCCCGAAAGTATCAGATTTTTTTGATAGTACTCAACCGCAATTAGGCAATAGAAGAAATATACCATAAAAATTTTTTTGTGTAAAAACAATATTAGCTGGTATTGAAGCCTGAAATCGGCTGTGGAATGGGATTATATTTTTGCAATTGTTTATATGATATAATCTAAAGTTGTTTGTTTTTAATATAGAAAAATGTAAAATATTCTACTTTAGAGGTGAACAAAATAATATAGTTAGGAGGTTATTATGCTACCAGGAGTAATTGCTCTTATAGCAGTAATATCAGGAATAGTAATACTGCTGATTCTTATTGGAATAGGCATGTATAATTCCATTGTATCTTTAAGAAATAAGGTTGATAACTCATGGCACCAGATTGATGTACAGCTGAGGAAAAGATATGATTTAATACCAAATCTGGTAGAGACAGTTAAAGGGTATGCGGCACACGAAAGAGAAACCCTTGAGAAAGTCATAAGTGCAAGAAAGATGGGTATTGATGCCAAGACGGTAAAAGAACAGGCAAAAGCTGAAAATATGATAACCGGTACCTTAAAATCATTATTTGCATTGTCCGAAAATTATCCCAACCTTAAGGCTGATCAGCATTTTTCAAGATTAATGGAACAGTTAAATGGTATTGAAAGCAATATCGCCTATGCCAGACAGTTTTATAATGATATGGTCATGAAACTTAATACCAGAATACAGACATTCCCTGGAAATGTATTTGCCAGAATGTTTAATTTCACGTCCAGAGATTATTTTGAGATAGAGGAAGTTTCAGCCAGAGAGCCGGTTAAGGTTAAGTTCTAAAAATAGGTAGTTTATCTTAAGAAAAGGTGTGACTTAAGTAATGTATGAACAAATTGCCAGTAACAGAGCAAAAACTGTATTTATAATAATTGGATTCATCGTATTTATAACTGCGGTGGGATTTGCTGTGGGTTATTACATAGATTATCGCTATGGTATAAACAGCAGCTATTCCATACTGCTTATGGTATTCGCACTTATACTGGCGGTTATTATAAGTTTTTCCAGTTACTATTACAGTGACAAAATTGTACTTGGTCTGACCAGAGCGAGACCCATATCCAGAGAGGAGAACCCCAGAGTTTATTATATGATAGAGGGGCTTTCAATAGCAGCTGGCCTGCCCATGCCCAGAATATACACGATAGAAGATGACGGGATGAATGCCTTTGCTACCGGTCGTAATCCTCAAAATAGTGTGGTAGTTTTTACCAGGGGTCTGCTGGATAACCTTGATGATGAGGAGCTCAAAGGAGTCATATCCCATGAGCTGTCCCATATAAAAAATTATGATATACTGCTGGGTACAATAATAGTTATTCTGGTAGGAATGATTACTATAATAAGTAATATTGTGTTAAGAAGCTTTATTTTTGGCGGTAGGGGAAGGAGATCCAGTAGAAGTTCTGGCGGAGGCATATTGACCCTTGTTCTTTTGGTGGTGGGGTTGTTACTTTTAATTTTATCTCCTATAATTGCTACCCTGATAAGGCTGGCAGTGAGCAGAAACCGGGAATTTTTAGCTGATTCAACAGGAGCTCTGATTTCAAGATATCCTGCAGGACTCGCGAATGCGCTTAGAAAAATAAGCAAACACAGTGAAGTTAAAACTGCTAACAGTGCAACTGCTCACCTGTTTATTGCCAATCCATTTGGCGCTAAATCTAAGGCAATGTTTAGTAATTTATTTAATACTCATCCTCCTGCGGAAGAAAGGATTAGGAGACTGGAAAGCATGTCATTAGGAGTGGGAGTAAAATAACTGGAGGTGTTTTAATAATATGGAAAAAGGAACGTTGAAGGTAAAAGCAGGACTTGCCCAGATGTTAAAAGGCGGGGTGATAATGGATGTAACCTCACCGGAACAGGCAAAGATAGCTGAAGAAGCAGGAGCAGTATCGGTTATGGCCCTGGAGAGAATTCCTGCTGATATAAGAGCAGCGGGAGGTGTGGCCAGAATGACCGATCCTGAAATTATATTAAAAATTATGGATACAGTCTCCATACCGGTAATGGCGAAGGCAAGGATAGGGCATTTTGCTGAAGCACAGATACTGGAAGCCATTGGAATTGATTATATAGATGAGAGTGAAGTTTTAACTCCGGCAGATGAAAAGTACCATATAAATAAATGGGACTTTAAGGTTCCATTTGTATGCGGTGCCATAAATCTGGGCGAAGCCTTGAGAAGAATAGGAGAAGGTGCTGCTATGATAAGAACCAAGGGGGAAGCCGGTACCGGTGATGTTATAGAAGCAGTAAAGCACATGAGGAGTATAAAAGATGAGATGGCCAGAGTTGCCTCACTGCCCAGGGAAGAGCTTATGACCGTGTCTAAAGAGCTTGGTGCTCCTTATGATCTGGTAGTATATGTTCATGAAAACAGGAAGTTACCAGTAGTTAATTTCTCGGCAGGTGGAATATCCACTCCTGCCGATGCTGCTATGATAATGCAGCTTGGTGCAGAAGGAATATTTGTGGGTTCCGGGATTTTTAAATCTGAAAATCCGTCAAAGATGGCTCATGCTATTGTTGAAGCCACCACTCATTACAATAATCCTGAGGTTTTAGCCAGAGTTTCCAGGGGACTGGGAATTCCCATGAGGGGAACTGCTGTATCCGCCCTTTCAAAAGAAGAGGTAATCTCAAATAGAGGATGGTAAAAAAAGAAGTGAATATAAGAGTTGGCGTTCTTTCCCTTCAGGGAGCTTTCAAAGAACATATAACAAGACTTGAGGAGTGTGGAGTATCTGCAGTTGAAGTGAGGTTCCCAGAGCAGCTAAATAGTATTGATGGGCTTATTATCCCCGGCGGCGAGAGTACTACTATAAATAAATTGCTTAAGAAGTATAATTTCAAAGAAAGTCTTGATAAATTTTACCAGGGAAATAAACCCATATTCGGAACCTGTGCCGGCTTGATTTTACTGGCTAAAAGTATTGAGGGGGAAGGTGAAGGTTTGGGCTATATAGATATTAAGGTACAGAGAAATGCTTATGGCCGGCAGGTAGATAGTTTTGAGGAACTGCTGGATATAAGTTTTAATCAGAATGAGAATGGCAAGGAATTTAGATCCATTTTTATAAGAGCACCAAAAATTCTAAGTACAGGCAAGGAAGTTGTGGTACTGGCAAGACTTAAAGGAGAGATGGTATTGTTGAGGGATAAAAATGTTATGGTATGTGCTTTTCACCCTGAATTGACTGATGATTTAAGAATACACAGGTATTTCATAAATATGATCAAAAATTATAAAGAGGAGAATTGATATGTCCGGGCATTCAAAGTGGCATTCAATTAAGCATAAGAAAGCTAAAGAAGATGCAAAAAGAGGTAATATGTTTGGGAAACTCAGCAGAAACATAATTGTGGCGGTAAAAGAAGGTGGAGGAGGCGACCCAAAAGATAACATAGCTCTTGCCAACGCAATTGCCAAGGCCAAAGAGTATAATATGCCTCAGGGCAATATAGATAGAGCGATTAAAAGAGGAACCGGGGAAATAGAAGGAGAAAATTATGAGAGTATTATGTATGAAGGATACGGTCCCGGAGGCATAGCTATAATAATAGAAGTGATGACCGAAAACAGAAATAGAACTGCTTCAGATATAAGAAACATTTTGGGTAGATATAATGGAACCCTGGGTGAAAGTGGAAGCGTAAGCTGGCAGTTTGAAAGAAAAGGTATAATAATAGTAGAGCGTAGTGAAATTAAAAATGAAGAAGAATTTATGTTAAGTATAATTGATAATGGAGCAGAAGATATTGATGAAGATGATGATGTATATGAAATAAAAACTCCTCCTGTTGAATTTATAAAGGTAAAAGAGGCCCTTGATAAAAATAAAATAAAAATAAAGTCAAGTGAACTGGGACTTATACCCAAATCAACCATTAAATTATCGAAAGAGGATAGTGCTAAAACGTTAAAGCTAATTAACGCATTAGACGAACATGATGATGTCCAGAATGTAAATTCAAATCTGGAAATATCCGATGAGATGTTAAGTGAAGTATAGATATTTTATAAAATGACAGATGACAGAATAAGAATATTAGGAGTAGATCCGGGGCTGGAAACTACAGGAGTAAGTATACTGGACATAAAAGAAGGAAAATACTATCCTGTGTACTCTGACTGCATTATCACTAAGAAGAATAAACCCACCTGTGAGAGATTGGAAGAGATTTACAGAACGATAAATCAGTTGATCAAAGAATACTGCCCTGATTGTCTGGCAATTGAGGAAATCTTTTTTAGCATGAATGTAAAGACAGCTCTAGATGTAGGCCAGGCAAGGGGTGTTTCTATACTGGCCGGGAGTGTTAATAAGCTGGAGATATATGAGTATACTCCGCTGGAGGTCAAGCAGGCTATTGTTGGTTATGGAAAAGCTACAAAGAAGCAGATAAAATATATGTTGAGGATTATCTTAAAAGTTGAAGATAGTTTTTTCCCCAAAAAAGATGATGCATGGGATGCAATGGCTATATCTGTATGTCATGCTAACAATAAAAAGTTTAAAGATAAAGTCAAGACTTTTAAAAAATACTGACAACTTCATATGATTGCGAAAATATTCGGAAAAATAGTTAAAAAGTTACCTTCAAGTGTTATAGTACAGGCTGGAGGGATAGGATTTGAGGTATTGATTTCAAGCAGGACTTTTGAAAAGATACCGGAGGTAGGTTCAGAAGTAGAACTCGATATATATACCCATGTAAGAGAAGATGAATTAAGACTGGTAGGTTTTCTGGACCTCTCCGATAAAGATTTATTTTTAAAATTGATAAGTGTCTCCGGAATATCAATTAAGATAGCATTGAGCGCTTTGTCAATTTACAGCGGGCAGGAACTTGAAAGAGTAATTGCAGACAGGGAAGTCGAACTGTTGAGGAGAATTCCCGGGATTGGCCTCAAACTTGCTGAGAGGATAATAGTAGAGCTCAAAGGTAAAATAGAAGAAGATAAAATGGCATGGGTTACTCGTGCAGGCCTGGCAGAGAATGAAAAAATATATGAGGTCAAACAGGCTTTGAAGATCCTGGGTTACAATTCAAGAGAGATAAATAAAGCACTATCCAGATTAAGTATTGATGTTGTCGAGAAAGAAAAAATTGAGAATATCCTGAAATTAGCGCTTAAAGAAATTTAAAATAATAATCCAATGAATAAGATGACTAAGGAAAACGAAGAAAATAATGATATAAATCCTAAACATATAAAAGTTGATACTGAGCTGGACAAAAGCTTGCGCCCCAGACATATATCGGAATTTATAGGCCAGGAAAAAATAGTAGAAAATCTTTTGGTATTTATCAAATCCGCCAGAAAAAGAAAAGAGCCGTTGGACCACGTCATTCTATCAGGTCCGCCCGGTCTGGGCAAAACATGCCTTGGAGAGATAATTGCCAATGAATTAGGAGTCGGATTTAGAATTACTTCCGGTCCGGCCATTGAAAGGGCAGGAGATCTGGCTGCTATATTGACTAATTTGGAGAAATTCGACGTGTTATTTGTTGATGAAATTCATAGGTTGAACAGGAGCGTGGAAGAAATTTTATACCCTGCCATGGAGGACTATAAGCTGGATATAATAATAGGAAAGGGGCCTTCTGCAAAGTCGATCAGGATTGATATTGCACCTTTTACCATTATAGGTGCTACCACTAGAATTGGCCTGGTGGCTTCACCGCTCAGGGATAGATTTGGAGTAAATATAAGATTAGATTATTATGATAAAAAAAGCATTATTAAAATTATCAAAAGATCTGCATCCATACTTGGTATAGAGATAACTGAAAAAGGTGCCGAAATTATTGCCGGAAGGAGCAGGGGGACACCAAGAATTGCAAATAGATTGCTGCGGAGAGTAAGAGATTATGCTCTGATGTCCAGCGACAGTATAATAGATGACGAGATAGCCGAAAAAGCTCTTGGTAGACTGGACATAGACAAGCTGGGTCTGGATGTGGTGGATAAAAAAATACTGAATACACTGGTCATAAAGTTTGATGGTGGTCCGGTAGGTGTAGGGACCATAGCAGCTTCGATAGGCGAAGAAGTAAATACCATTGAAGATGTTTATGAACCATATCTTTTACAGTTAGGATTTGTAAAGAGGACTTCAAAGGGCAGAGTGGCCACAAATTTGGCTTTTAAATATATGGGAATAAAAAAAGAAACTGATCCCAAACTTTTTGATAACTTCCTGGAAAATGAAGACTGAATTATTTGATTACGAACTTCCTCAAAAATTCATAGCTCAAAGACCGCTTCCGCAAAGGGATGAATCTAAACTTTTAATACTTGAGAAACAAACCGGTAATATAAAGCATGATATTTTTTATAATATTTACAGCTATTTTGATAATGGAGATGTTTTAGTAGTAAATGAGAGTAAAGTTACCCGCTGCAGGCTAAAGGGTAAAAAAGAGGGAACAGGAGCTAATATTGAGTGCTTTGTTCTGAACAGATTAAAAGATAACCAGTATATGGTATTACTCAAACCTTCGAAACGAATTAAGCCTTTAGATAAGGTGACCATAGGTAAATATCATCTTACTGTTAAAACAAAATTGGATTATGGCGAAGCAATAGTGGAATTCAACTCACCTGCAGATGCTATTTTTAACGAATATGGCAGAATACCGCTTCCTCCCTATATTAAATGCAGTGATATAGATGAGAGCTGTTATCAGACTATATATGCCAGTAGGGAAGGCTCTTCTGCTGCTCCTACTGCAGGACTCCATTTTTCAAGTGAATTAATAAGGAAATTGAAAGGCAAAGGTGTTATATTGGCAAAATTAGGTCTGGATATAGGTCTTGACACTTTCAGGCCTATCTCAGCAAGTGAAATAGAAGAACATGAAATGCACAGCGAGCATTATTATATCAGAGAATACGAAGCCAGAAAAATTAGGAGAGCAAAAGAACTGGGAAAAAGAATCATTGCAGTAGGTACTACTACTGTTAGAGTCCTGGAAACCTTGATGTCCAAACATGGAAAGATAATAGGTGACGGCGGGATGACCGATATCTATATATACCCAGGTTATGATTTCAGAGTAGTGGATTGGATGATTACTAATTTTCATCTGCCGAGATCAACTCTTCTGGTAATGGTATCTGCATTTGCGGGAAGAGAAAATATTTTAAATGCATATGAGAATGCAAAGCAAAATGGTTACAGATTTTATAGTTTTGGGGATTGCATGTTAATAAAATGAAGCTGCTCAGTCATCAAAAGAGAATTTTTTATCAGTTATGACTTTCAGGCAGGCTTTAGCTATTTCAGGATCGTAAAGCTTTCCTTTATTTTTCCGGATTTCATTAGCTGCTGCTTTAATACCGAAAGCAGGTCTGTAGGGCCTATGTGAAGACATTGCTTCCACCACGTCTGCTACACCAATAATTTTTGATTCGAAAATTATATCTTTGCTTTTAAGGCCGTTAGGATAACCTGAACCATTCTCTCTTTCGTGGTGCTGTAATATGATTTTGGCTATCGGATAATGGAATTCAATTTTTTTAACAATGTCGAATCCCACCTGTGGGTGAGTTTTTATCATATTGAATTCTATATCAGACAGTTTTCCTGGTTTTGACAGAATGGAGGCAGGTATATTTATTTTGCCTATATCATGGATTTCTGCTGCAGTTCTTATGAATTCAATTTTTCCATCGCTAAGGTTTAATTCTTTGGCAATTTTTCCTGATAGCACAGCAACTCTTTTCTGATGTCCGGCTGTGTAAGGATCTCTTGTCTCTACTATCAATGCAAGGGTACTTATAGTGTCGTCTAATGTTTTTTTCAGTTCTTCATATGCTTTTTTTCTTTCTGTGATATCTATGAAGTTGATTAATAAATATTTTAGTTTTCCATTGATTCTTAGTGGTGATGATGTAAGTTCAACCCAAAACCTTTGGCCACTTTTGTTTATAAGCATAAGTTCAGGAATATTCATATCGTTTTTTATGGCATAACTTAATTTTTTCATACAGCTATCTATCATTTCTTTAGGCCAGTACGGGTAAGGAGGTTTAAGGCCAATAGTTTCTTTTAAGGAAAAACCGGTAATTTTCTCCAGTGCTGGGTTGACATACCTGATTGACTTATCCGGGTTTATAACAAGAGTAGGACTTGGAGAATTTTCAAGAATAGTTTTATTAAACTCTTCACTGTCTCTCAATTTCTCTTCGATATTTATACGCTCGGTTATGTCTGTTATTATCACCTGAATTCCTGCGATTCTTTTATTTTTTTTAATTACGGAGGTACGAACTTCTCCAGTAAATAATCTACCATTTTTACGTTTCCAGTTGATGAGCAAAGGCTTTAATTTTTTACCGAGTAAAAGTCTTGTATAGACTTTAATATATTGAGGCATATCTTTAATTGAAAGAAATTTCAATTTTGTAAAATGCGTACCCAGAAGTTCCTGTTTTTTAAAACCTGTAAAATCTGTTACTATATCGCTTATATTTGTTACAAATCCCTTATTGTTTACGATAACAATTCCGACTGGAGATGTTTCAAAAAGAAATCTATATTTTTTCTCACTTTCTTTTAGGGCTTCTTCTACCTGTTTTATAGCTGTTGTATCTATTATGAACCCCTCGAGTAGTTGTAAATTATGATTGGGCAGTGGGAGAAATTGTCCGATTTCTGAAACCCATTTTATTTTGTTTTCTGCAGTAATTATCCGGTATTCAAGATGGAATTGTTTCAGTTTTCTTATTGCTTTTTCTACATTATCTCTCACCATTTTTCTGTCTTCAGGGTGAATAATTCTTTCATAAGAGATTTTATTATTTAATATTAAATCTGAAGGTTTATATCCAGTCAGCTGGAAGCATCCTTTACTGACAAATTCCATAGTCCAGTTATTGTCATTTCTGCAGCAATAAACCAGACCGGGAAGTTCGTTTATCATCGGGGAATAGAAGAGTTCATTTTCTTTTATAATTTTTTTTATATATCTATCTTTATCTCTTGTTTTTTCCAGCCTTAAGAGATCTTTGTGCAGTTTCGTACGTAACTTTGCAAATTCATCTAATGATTTTGTTTTTATTGTCATTTTTTATGGAGATTTTATTATTTTAAAAAGTTTCATCCTTTTATCTCTGGTTTTAATATCCAAATTGAATATAATTGCATTCTACCATAATTTTAAAAATCATAAAGAATACAGAAATTTGGTATACTTTTTATATTTCTTATATTAATTTATAAAACTGACGTGGTATGATATTAAAAAAAGCTTTGAATATACACTTACCGGAATATCTGTTACTATCAAAAGGAGAAGATATGGAATACTTATTTTTTCTCAAGATACTGATTCTGTGACCAGCGAACATGGAATCGTGGAAGAGATATGAGTTAGCTTGGAGGTAAAATTTGGTTGATACATTAATATGGTCATTAGTTATCTTTGCTGCCAGGATCGTTGACGTTAGCCTGGGCACCATTAGAGTTAATATGATAGTAAGAAGGAAGAAAATCGTTGCTGCCCTGATAGGTTTTGTTGAAGTCACTATATTTATATCAATCATAGTCAGGATAATTAAAAATGTTGACAATATTTATGGAATACTTGCTTATGGCGCTGGCTTTGCTGTAGGGACGGTCATAGGTATTTTAATATCGGAAAAATTATCCCGTGATCTCGTAAGTACGAATATTATTTCCAGAGAACATAATGAGGAAATAAAAAAGTTGCTTCTGAAAGAGGATTTCGGTTTCACCTGTTATAAAGGTGCTGGAAGACAGGGCGAAGTAGAAATTATTAATGTAGTGTGCAGTCACGTGAGTCTTCCAAGGCTGAATAAATTAATACATGGCCAGGATCCAGGCGCTTTTGTAGTAAGCTATATGCTGGACAAGATCAGGGGAGGATTTATCAGAGGATTGAAGAGGAAGTAACCAGATATACAAAGATTTAAGTCCGGATCGGAAAATTTTTGTTTTACTATTCTTTGCAATGAGAATAAAATATCTTTCGATTTCCAATAATTTATAAGCAAAATAATTGATTAGATGAAAAATATAGATTATATAAATATTATTAATTATTCAATCAGAAATAACTATGGCAATATAATAAGAGTTTTTAGGGGAAGGATCTCATTTTCTTACCTGTTTTTCTTTTTAAAAATAATGCTCTACCAGAGGAAGGCCATAAAATTAAGAGCATACTGGGAAAAGAAAGGAATCCACGTTCCTCCACTTATGATCGCCAGTGTAACTAAGAGATGTAATCTTAAATGTAGAGGATGTTATGTACAGGTTAATACTTTATTACGTTCCGGTGAAATTAAGGAAGAACGATGGTTAGAGATAATTAAGGAAGCCAGGGATCTCGGCATGTCATTTGTTATACTGGCTGGCGGTGAGCCTCTGGTAAGGCCGGAATTATTAGATATAACAGAAAAATTCCCGGAGATTGTTTTCCTTTTGTTTACCAATGCCCAGCTAATAAATGAAGATATAATAGTTAGTTTTAAAAAACAAAAGAATTTACTGCCTATAATTAGTATAGAGGGTTCCAGAGTAGAAACTAATCGTAGGAGAGGTGAGGGTGTATATGAAAAAATTCAGGAGGTAATAACCGCGTTAAATTCAAATGGTATTCCTTTTGGTATTTCTGCCACAGTGACAAATGAGAATTTTGACACCCTGACCGGTGAGAATTTTATAAGATATTTTATAGATAATAGATGTAATGTCTTTTTCTTTTTAGAATATGTGCCTGTAGAAAAAGGAACCGAATATCTGGTTATTGATAATAACAGAAGAAAAGAATTACTAAATTTGATGTCCAAATTTGAATCCAGGTATCCCGGTCTTTTCATTGCATTTCCAGGAAATGAAGAAAAGTTTGGCGGCTGTCTCTCTGCCGGAAGAGGCTTTGTTCATATCAGCCCCGAGGGGAATCTTGAGCCCTGCCCGGTTGCGCCCTATTCAGATACTAATTTAAATGTTACATCCCTGAAGGATGCTTTAAAATCAAACTTACTGAAGCTAATCCGGGAAGATCGCGATAAATTAAGTGAAACCAGCAGTGGATGTGCTCTCTGGAATAACAGGGATTGGGTTAGATCACTGCTATTATCAAAGATCCCCGAGCCTTAAAAATTTTTATTTACAAATGAAATAAAAGTATTAAGATAAGGAAAAAATTAAATAAATATTAATCTAAAGAAGGGGTGCAATAAATGAAAGGAGATTCATCAAGTTGCGAACCTCCTCAAAAGGGTATCAATTCAAATTCCTCCTATAAAAAGACCATTGGTCCGATATCAAATCTGGAAGAGCATTTAAAGCCTGATTGGTGGAAAAATATTTTCAACTCAAATTATTTAAAAACTGATGGCGATGTTGTAGATGACAAACAGATTACCAAAAAAGAAGTAGACTTATTTATAAAGATTTTAAATTTATCCCCGGAAGACAAAATACTTGATTTATGTTGTGGGCAGGGACGACATTGTATTGAACTGGCAAACAGAGGATTCAAGTATGTCGAAGGACTGGATCGATCCCATTACTTGATTCAAAGGGCAAAAAAAGAAAGCTTAATGATTAAATTCAGAGAGGGTGACGCAAGAAAGCTGCCTTATTCTCCAGACACATTTGATGTAGTAATGATTCTGGGTAATAGTTTTGGGTATTTTGAGACTTCCAAGGAAGATATGATGGTACTTAAAGAAGTCTTAAGAGTACTAAAGCCCTGGGGGCGTTTTTTGATTGATTTGTCTGATGGAGAATATTTAAAGGAAAATCTTAAACCCAGGTCATGGGAGTGGATAGATAAAAAATATTTTGTCTGCCGTGAACGCTCACTGTCTTTTGACAAAACCCGTTTAATTTCAAGGGAGATAATAAGTGATGTTGATAATGGAGTGGTGGCAGATCAATTTTATGCAGAGAGACTTTATACTCAGGAAGAAATAATCGAATTCTTGAAACAAGCAGGATTCAGTAATATTACTTCAAATGGTACAATAACACCGGATTCAAAAAGAAATCAGGATCTGGGCATGACCGAAAGAAGAATTATCGTTTCTGCTATTGCAAAGAAGGAATGGTCGCCTGTAAAAGTAAAAAAACCTCATTTAAAAAATGTTACAGTTCTATTAGGTGATCCCAACAGAATCGATATCCTGAAACCATTCTACATGTTTGATGACGATGATCTGTATACTATTGATCAACTAAAGGATTCTTTGAGAGATATCGAAAAAAACTATAATTACAAGTTTTATTATCTTGATAACCATGAGACTATGATTAGGGATCTTATTAAAATGCAGGAAAAAGGAAAGATTGATTATGTGCTCAATCTTTGTGATGAGGGATACTTCAATGATGCAAGAAGAGAACTTCATGTCCCCGCTTTACTGGAAATCCTGGGGATCTCATATACTGGTTCAGAGCCACAATGTCTTGCTCATTGTTACGATAAATCACTGGTAAGAGGTATTGCAGAAGAAATGGGAATCCCTACTCCACAGGCTTTTTTTATAAAGTCAGGAGATACCTCATTCGAGGTTCCTTTTGATTTTCCAATGATTATTAAACCGAATTTCGGTGATTCAAGTTTTGGCATAACTCAGAGGAACGTGGTTTATAATATTGAGAAAATTTTAAACGTAATTTCAGAGATCAGAGATAAACTTGGATATGACAAGCCAATCCTGATTGAAGAATTTCTTTCAGGTAAGGATTTAAGTGTGGGAATAATTGGGAATTTTCCTGACTCCTATACAGTTCTACCAATAATTGAAGAGGATTACTCAGAGCTGCCACCTGACCTTCCCAGGATTTGTGGTTATGAGGCAAAATGGCTGCAGGATTCACCTTACTGGAAAATTAAATCTATTCCTGCTGAGTTACCTGTGGAAACAGAACGATTTATTACTGATTGCTCGCTAAAATTATTTGAAAGACTGGGATGCAGAGATTATGCACGCCTGGACTGGAGATTAACATCAAAAGGGAAGCCCAAGTTATTAGAAGTTAATCCTAATCCCGGATGGTGCTGGGATGGCCATTTAGCTAAGATGTCTAAAATTAGAGGCATATCGTATAGTGAAATGCTTCTAATGATTTTGAAAGAGTCCGAGAAAAGGTTCAAATCCTTAGAAAAGATCGATTCACTAAATTCGGTAAAGTCAGTAGTGGAATAGATGTCAGCATCATATTCTGCTCTTAATATCATAAATAAAACCGCCGCTCAATCCTTCAAGAGAATGACTGGTGACTAAAACTTTCGTATCTATTTTTTTTACGAATGATTTTAATTCATCAAAATTATTTCTTTTGCAAATTATGTTGAGCACCTTTATATTACCGTCTTTTCCACTGCCATAATAGCAGGTTACGCCAAAACCTTTCTCACGCAGGGAATCTTCGATCTCCTCACTATGGAATCTGGAAAAAATGTTAATACTCAATACATCCTTACTTATTAATTGTGATATATGCATTCCCACATATAGACCCAGAGCAAACCCGGCAGCATAGGACAAAATTATATAAATATTTATTCCCTCTTTAACGGCATTGGATATAACTAATATAGCAATTGTCAGAGCTATTACGGATTCAAAAAAACCTATTGTTATAGTCAATGCTTTTTTATTTTTGACCATTAAGATCAGCCTGACAGTGCCAAAAAGTACCTGTACAAGAATGGATATAAAAATAACTATAGCCCAGATTAAAACATTCATTTTTTATGGAATTTCCTTTCGTTAGTATTGTTATCTATAAATTACCAGCATTGATATTTTTCTAATTGGCATATGGTACTACTAAATTTTAAGAATACACTATATCATATAATATACTGTAAAAGAAATAATTTTTTGCGCTAATACGATGTGGAATAAAACCAGAATTATGCTATCTGGATAAGAACACATTGAGAGTGGAAAAATTTATAAAAAGGAGAAATGTGATGGTAAATCAAGAGAAAGTTAAAATTTGTCAGTTATGTAAAAAACACAAGAAAAAAAGTGAATTAATTCCTCTGGAATTAGTAGATTCTGCGTTGCTGGAATTTATTAAAGAGAAGTATCCCGAATGTTCCGACGAAGGGTATATATGCAGAACTGACCTTAATCAAGTAAGGTTAAAATATGTTGAAGAGGTTTTAAGGAAGGAAAAGGGAGAAATTACAGCACTTGAAGAAAAAGTATTTGACAGCATAAAGGAACAAGAAACGATTACCAGGAATGTAAATATTGATTTTGAGGAACAATTAACCTTTGGACAGAAACTGTCAGATAAACTTGCAAATTTTGGTGGTAGCTGGAAATTTATAATGATTTTCTTTGCAATTATCATAATCTGGATGGTTGTGAATTCGGTAAGCCTTATCGGAAAAAGTTTTGACCCTTATCCTTATATACTTTTAAATTTAATACTTTCCTGCTTGGCTGCGGTGCAAGCGCCAATAATAATGATGAGTCAGAACAGGCAGGAAGCCAAGGACAGGCTAAGGTCACGGAATGATTATATTGTAAATTTGAAAGCTGAGCTCGAGATAAAAAGCTTAAATGAAAAGATAGAGAATTTACTGGTATATCAGTGGCAAAGGTTAATGGAAATACAAAAAATACAGACTGATATAATGAATGAATTATCAGAAAAAAACAGCAGAAGAAATCCTCAGGATAGGCAAGGCAGTAAAAAATAATGTTTTAAATGTTAACATATGAAAATTATATATAAAAGACCATGGCATTTTTTAAAATTTTAGAGAAGGATTCAAAGTCTTCTGCAAGGGCAGGTTTAATAACTACCAGAAAGGGAGTTGTAAAGACGCCAGTATTTATGCCGGTGGGTACCAAAGCAACGGTTAAAGCAGTTACCAATGAACAACTCTATGAAGCGGGATGTGAGATTATACTTGGCAACCTGTACCATCTTTACCTTCAGCCAGGAATTAAGGTTATTGAGAAAGCAGGCGGACTTCATAAGTTCATGAACTGGGAGAGAAGTATTCTAACTGACAGTGGAGGATTTCAGGTTTTCAGCCTGAGTGAAATAAGAAAAATCAAAGATAATGGGGTGGAATTCAAGTCAATAATAGATGGGTCGAGTCATTTTTTTACTCCTGAAGATGTAATAAAAATGCAATGTAGGCTCGGATCGGATATCATTATGGTTCTTGATGAGTGTATACCTTTTAATGAAGATTATAATTATACCCTTGAAGCATCTAAAAGGACTCTGGAGTGGGCAGATATATCATTGAAGGTGAAAAACAAAATGAACTTTAACGAAGATTCCAGGATATTTGGTATAGTACAGGGAGGATTCATAAGAAACATAAGAAAATTCTGTGCTCAATCAATATCTGAAATGAGCTTTGATGGTATAGCGATTGGTGGGCTAAGTGTAGGCGAGACAAGGGATCAAACTGTTGATATGCTAAACTATACGGTTGAATTTCTGGATAATAAAAAACCGCTGTATTTTATGGGATTGGGAGATCCTATAGGAGTAATGGAAGCTATAAGGAGTGGAGTGGATATGTTTGATTGTGTAATGCCTACAAGGATTTCAAGAAATGGCAGTGCTTTTACAACCGAAGGTAGGATAAATATAAAAAATAAGAAATATACCTATGATTTCAATCCACTGGATGAAAATTGTAATTGCTACACCTGCAGGAATTATAGCAGATCTTATCTGAGGCATTTGTTTAGAAGCAGGGAGATACTTTCAAGTGTGCTTCTTACAATCCATAATCTTCATTTTATTTTTAATTTAGTGAATGAGTCAAGAAATGCAATATTGTCAGGAGATTTTGAAAGTTTCAGATTGGATTTTATGAAAGGATATAATAATAAACCTGAAAGATAAAGATAATTATCTATTTGCAAAATTTTAAAAAAAGTTAATAATAGTGATATTTGATTTTGAAAAAGACTATTTTTTTAAGGAGTGATTATGAAGTTATCTAAAAGGATCGTCAGCATATTGATTATCAGTGTATTGGTAATATGTATAGGATCTTTGTCTATTGCATGTCTTCCGGTGACGACAACTGAAGGAGAAACAGCAGCTGAAGGAACGACAACTGAAGGGGCTGAAGTCCAGGAAACCACTGGTTTTGCTAAAATCTTTTCAAGCTATGGAACATGGATATGGCTGGCAATTTTGGTGGTAGCATTTTATTTTTTACTTATAAGACCACAAAGGGTGAGATCTAAAAAGGCTCAGGAACTGATGTCAAGTTTACAAAGAGGTGACGAAGTAGTAACCATCGGCGGATTTCACGGCAGAATTAAAGACATTAGAGAAGATGTAATTATAATAACCATCGCAAGCGGTGTTGATGTAAAAGTAAATAAGAGTGCTGTTTCAAGAAAGTCAGCTCAATAAAAAGTATGAGAAATAAGAAAGTTCATATAACAGTTATTGTATTATTTGTAGTACTGATTAGTGTAAGTTTTTATTATATATTCACCAACCCTATAGAATTGGGGCTTGACCTGAAGGGCGGAACTCAGATAATTTTAAAGCCCACAGAGGTAGGAGGAGAAGAAGTAACCCCTGAAAAACTGGAAGCTGCTATTGATATTATAAGGGACAGAGTGGACAGACTTGGTATTTCTGAACCTCTGATTACGAAAGATTTATCCAACAATATTGTAGTTCAACTTCCCGGTGTAAAAGAATCCCAGAGAGCGGAAGAGATAATAGGGAAGACTGCTCAGCTTGAATTCAGGCTAGTTAAGGGGACATTCATCTATATAAAAGACCAGAGCTGGAATCTGGTGAAAATTGATTCTGAAAAAGGGGAATTAATAATAGACCCTGATGCGGATGAGATACTGCTTGTTGATGATATAAATGCCTTTATTGAGGGAGATCCTTATGTAATAGTTGGCGAATTGTTGGAAAACACTGAAGGCGAAGGAAAATTGCTGGTCGAATACACCAGGGAAGATATCTCAGAGGAAGATATTGATTCAGAAGACGAGGCCAGTGCTGTCGTTGATCAAGAAAAGATTATAGGAAAGATAACATATAATTCCGAAACCGGAGAATTGCTTGAAACAGATTATAATGACGGCAGCGAGATCGGGGAAATACTGGTTAACTCTAAAATAGATGCTGCGACATTGGTTGGGCCTGTCCTTCTAACAGGAGATAAACTGGCAAAGGCAGCGGCCGGGTATGATAGTTATGGAGAGATAATAGTTACTTTAAGTTTTAAAGATGAAGGAGTGGAGATATTCAAAGAAATCACTACCGAGAACATCGGCAGTAATCTTGCCATAGTGCTGGATGAAGAAATCAAATCAGCTCCTTATATAAGAGTTCCCATAACGGATGGTAATGCGGAAATTTCCAATATCGGTAGCCTCGAGGAAGCAAAAGATATTGAGATTGTTCTTCAATTTGGAGCATTGCCGGTAAATTTGGAAATAGAAGAAAATAATGTTGTAGGGCCTACTCTGGGAATGGATTCTTTAAAAGGGGGTCTCTATGCCGGAGTAGCTGGTTTTGCTCTGATTCTGGTATTTATGTTTTTTAGTTATAGAGGCCTCGGACTTTATTCTGCTCTGGGTTTAATAATCTATGTTATATTATTCTGGGGTATAATCTCAGCGATAGGTGCAGCACTAACGCTACCAGGAATTGCCGGAATCATACTAACCATAGGTATGGCCGTAGATGCTAATGTTATTATTTTCGCAAGAATAAGAGAAGAAGCAGCCAAAGATAAATCTACAAGAATCGCCATTGGATATGGCTTTAAGAATGCGCTCAGAACTATTGTCGATTCCAACGTAACAACTCTGATTACAGCAGCTGCGTTGTATAGATTTGGCACCGGACCTATAAGAGGTTTTGCAGTTACATTAAGCCTGGGAGTAGTAATAAGTATGGTAATCAGCCTTTTGTTTACCAGATCCTTTATGTTCCTTATGTCCGGGATATCCAGGATGAACACACCTGCCTTTTTAGGAATGAGGAGAAGGAGCAGTGAGTAACATTTGAAGCTTAAGAATTTTTATTTTGATTTCATAGGTAAGAGAAAAATATGGTTTATTATTTCTCTGGCTGTAATACTTGCAGGTGTTGCAGGTTTCCTGATCAGGGGAGCAAGTTTCAATTTAGGTATCGACTTTTTGGGAGGATCACTTATAGAGGTGAAGTTTACAAAGGAAGTAAATACTTCAGAAGTACGTAGTGTGATAAGTGACATGGGACTTGGGAATGCAATAATTCAACAGACAGAATTACTCCAGCAAACCAAATCAAACAGATTTATAATAAGGACTACTCCCATAGATACAGATACCAAAAATGAGATGCTTGAATTGCTGGACGAAAAAATAGGTTTAGATGGTTCGCCTCTCCAGGATAGAAAGGTAGATCCGGGGTTCAGCAAACAAATAACCAAATATGCCCTGATAGCCGTGGGCATAAGCATTATTGGAATTTTAATCTATGTTTGGATAAGATTTGAATTCAGATTAGGAGTTTCGGCAATTCTTGCTCTGATTCACGACGTCCTGATAACTATCGGGATATATGCTATTTTGAACCGTGAAATAAATACGTCCACTGTCGCTGCTATACTTACTATAATAGGGTATTCCATAAATGACACCATTGTTGTTTTTGATAGAATAAGGGAAAATACTCCTATGGCAGGGAAGATAGGCTATGCTAAAGCAGTAAATGATTCTGTAAATATCACTTTATCCAGATCCCTAAATACTTCTGCAACCACATTAATTCCAGTAGTTCTACTTCTTATACTGGGAACCGCTGCATTACAAGATTTCGCCTTGGCCCTTATGGTGGGTATAATAGCCGGAACATATTCCTCTATATTTATTGCAAGTCCCGTTTTGGTGGTATGGAATAACAGATTTCCAAGATATAAGAAATAAAAATGACAAATTTTCCTGCTAACTGGCTGTATAGAGATATTAAAAAGGAAAACACAAAGTTATCAGACAAATTAAATTATAGTCAATTCTTGTTAAATATTCTTGCCGGAAGAAACTTAACCTCGGAAGAAGAAATAATATCTTTTCTTAACCCAACCCTTAAAGATTTACGTGACTGCATGATGCTTCCAGGTATCGAACAGGGTATTAAGAGAGTAAAGGAAGCAATTCGAAAGAAAGAGAATATTTTAGTTTTCGGAGATTATGATGCAGATGGAATCATAAGCGCTTCACTTATATACAAATTCTTAAAGAAATTGAAATTAAACGTGGAGGCCTATATCCCAGACAGGTTTAGCGAAGGGTATGGTTTAAATCTTGATTTTTTTAAAAAAATCTCTTCAGAAGGCAAATATAATTTAATAATATGTGTGGATTGCGGCACGAATAGTGTGGAAGTTCAGAAATTTATTCAAGATAATCCAGGGCCCGATGTAATAGTCTGTGACCATCATAATCGCTCGATTGATTTTGATATAAAGCAGGAAAATTACATAATAATTAACCCCAAGCTTAGAGGTTCCGGTTATCCTTTTAAACACTTAAGTGGTGCAGGTGTCACTTTTAAATTTATTATAGGTGTCTTAAGGAAACTAGGAAGTAATTACAAGAAAAAATTTAACAAGGATTATCTGACCACCCTTCTGGATCTGGTTGCAATATCAACCATTGCGGATGTGATGCCTCTTGTTGACGAAAACAGGATAATGGTTAAAAAGGGACTTAGAATGCTTAAGAAAACTATAAATCCTGGCCTTGAAAAGATGATAGGTACAGTAGTAAAAGATAAAAAAAATATAAATGAGTATGACATAGGGTTTATTATAGCCCCCAGGCTGAATGCAGCCGGCAGAATTAAAAATGCAGAAAGCAGTTTTAATTTATTGACCGGCGAGGGAGATATTTTAGATGAAATAGTAAATGACCTTAACTCGTTTAATGAGGAAAGACAGAGTATTCAAAAGGATATATTGAATGAAATAATCGAAAGTTATGATTTTGATAAGATAATAGCGGAAAAGAGGATATTTATAGATAAATCAAAAAACTGGAATGAGGGAGTGCTCGGGATAGTAGCTTCTGATATTGTAAAAAAATTCAATATTCCTGCCATTTTATTTAAAGAATCGGAAGGTAAACTCAAAGGTTCGGGAAGAAGTACTGATAAATTCGATTTGTATGGAAATCTGATTTCCTGCAGCAATCTATTTGATAATTTTGGAGGACACAGAGCAGCCTGTGGTATAAGTATGGACGTTTCAAACTTCGAAACCTTTTATAAGAGTATGGTAGAAATTGCTTATAAAAATATTAAGGCTGGCGATATCGAAAAAAAGTTTATTTATGACCTGGAATTAGATTTCAGTGCTATAAATGAGAAAATTCTAAAAGAAATTGATCTACTTAAACCTTTTGGAGCCGGAAATCCTGTACCGAGTTTTGTGACCGGAAACTGCGAAATAGTAGGTTTTAGTTATTTGATGGAGGGGAGGCATGTGAAACTTAAGCTCAGGCAGGCTGGAGCTATAATTGACGCTATAATGTTTAAGATAGACAAAAAAGTCAGAGAGAAAACAAAAATCGGGAGTAAGATCAATATATTATACAAAATTGAAGAGAATATCTGGGGTGATTTTAAAACGGTACAGCTGGTGATAATAGACTTATTTTAGATAAGCTGAAAATGTTCTATAATAATATTGACTTTTTTATTAAAGAATAAAGAGAAATGAACTTAGATCTGAACAGTAAAACCAAAAATATAAATACAGATCTTATATACAAGAAATTAATAAAAAAAATAAAAGCTTACAATCCGGACATAGACGAGCAGCTGATTTATAAAGCTTACCTTACTTCAAAAAAATATCATCAAAATCAGTACAGAAAATCAGGGGAACCTTTTGTAATTCACCCCCTGGAAGTAGCCGGGATTCTAGCAGACCTTGAACTGGATCAGGTATCTATTATATCAGCCATTTTGCATGATGTAATAGAAGATACAGATTATAGTCTGGAAATGGCTAAAAAAGAATTCGGGCAAAAGACTGCCAATATTATAAATGGGGTTACGAAATTAGATAAGATAGTTTTTAGCAGTAAAGAAGAACAGCAAGTAAATAATATAAGGAAAATGATAATCGCAATGTCTGAAGATGTGAGAATAATACTGGTAAAGCTTGCAGACAGGCTCCATAATATGCGGACTTTATTTCCACTGGATGAAGAAAAGAGACGTATGAATTCGATAGAAACCCTGGAAGTTTATACGCCTATTGCCCATAGACTGGGAATATACCACATAAAATCGGAATTGGAAGATTTGAGTTTTAAATATCTTTACCCCAGGGAGTACACCAAAATAAAGAATATGATCGATGAAAAACTGGAAGAGAGGAAGTCGCTAATTGATGAGGCAATAAAAATAATGAGTAAAAAGTTAAAGGAAGTGAAAATCCCTGCGGATATAAGTGGGAGAATTAAAACTTATTATAGTGTCTATAATAAAATTACGAAGCAGAACAGAAAATTCGAAGACATTTATGACATAATTGCAGTTAGAATTATAGTAAATGATGTAAAAAGTTGCTATGCTGCCCTGGGAATAATACATTCTTTATGGAAACCTGTGCCTGGAAGGTTTAGGGATTTCATAGCCAATCCTAAATTCAATATGTATCAATCTCTCCATACCACGGTTATTGGGGTAAAGGGTAAACCCGTTGAAATACAGATAAGAACGTATGAAATGCATAAATTTGCAGAGTATGGTATTGCAGCACACTATAAATATAAAGAGGGTGGATTTAAAAAGCTCAGTGAATTTGATAAAAGAGTTGCCTGGATACGACAGATATTGGACTGGCAGAAGGAGTTGAGCGATCCCCAGGATTATATGGAGTCGTTAAAGCTGGATTTATTTGAGGAAGAGGTATTTGTGTTTACTCCAAAAGGTAAGGTAGTAAATCTGCCCCGTGGAGCCACTACTATTGATTTTGCCTATCAGATACATACTGATGTGGGAAACAATATAATAGGTTCAAAGATAAATGGGAACATGGTCCCCATAGAAACTATTCTGGAGAATGGCGATATTGTAGAAATAATAGTATCCAAAACCAATAAGGGACCCAGCAGAGACTGGCTTAATATAGTCAAAACTTCAAGAGCACGTAATAAGATAAAACAGTGGTTCAGCAAAGAGCAGAGACAGGAAACATATAATACAGGTAGAGACATAATGTTAAAAGTCTTAAGAAAAAACGGTCTTTCTTTTAAAAGTGTACCAGCGGAAATATTTGATGAAGTTACCAGAGATATGAATCTTGGGAAGACAGATGCCCTTTTCAGGAATATAGGTTCTCATAAACTATCTGCACATCAGGTTTTTACTAAAATAGTTAAAAAATTAAGTCAAAAAGAACCCAAGAAAGAGTTAACCATAGAAGATATACACAGAAAAGAAGTTGAGAAGAAAGAAAGAAGTGGTATTAAAGTAAAAGGTATGGAAGAGGTACTAGTGACTATTGCTAAATGCTGTAATCCGGTGCCGGGAGATAGTATTATAGGTTATATCACCAGAGGCAAGGGAATTTCAGTTCACAGGATTGATTGCAACAATATTGCCACTTCTATGAGTTCCGAAAAGGAGAGGTTTATTGAGGTTTGCTGGGATAAAAAGGCTCCTTATAAATTCAATGCCGAAATACAAATAGAGGCTCTTGATAGAACCAAACTTCTAAGAGATATTACCAATGCAATAGGTGAATATGATCTGAATATAGTCAGAGCCAATTCTTTAAGAATGGATAAGGCCGGTCATATTAAATTAAAGTTCTTGATAGAAATTAGTAATAAATATATCCTTAAGGATGTTATTAACAATATTAAACAAATAGACTCAGTCTACGATGTTTTCAGAATATTGCCCAGAAAGTAAAATCTGTATTGAAATTAAAAAGATTAGAATTAGGATTTTATAAAGTTAATTGTTATATATTGTCTCTGGAGAGGGCAAATGTAATTGTAGACCCTGGTGCAGACTTTGATACTATTCAAAAGAATATTGAAGAAGATAATACAAGACCAGACTTTATATTAAATACACACGGGCACTACGATCATATAGGTTCAGTCGAGGATTTGATATCGTATTACAAAATTCCATTTTATATTCATGAACTGGAAGAGCCGATTATTACCGATCCGGAAAAGAATTGTTCTTCATTTTTTGGAGAAAATGAATTATCATTAAAAACTTATAATTTAATAAATAGTACCGATTATAAATATTTTGCTGACATGGGTATTGAAATCATCAACGTTCCGGGACATACTCCGGGGAGTATAATGTTTAAAGTAGGTGATTTTCTTTTTACCGGTGATTTGCTTTTTAAGGGTGCAATAGGGCGTACCGATTTGCCAGGAGGGAATATCGGGCAAATAAAAAAATCACTGATTAAGGTAAAAAAAATGGAAAGTAGGTTAATGATATACCCCGGTCACGGGCAAATCAGTAGTCTTGGATACGAGCTGGAATCAAATTATTATCTCAGAGATCATTTTTTAAATGAAGAGAGCAATGGAGAAGAAGGTGATTTATTTTGAAATTAAGTTCTCCCAGAGGTACAACTGATATCTACGGTGAAGATATAGATTACAGAAACTATATTATAAATACTGCCCGAGAGATATTTAAAATCTTTAATTACAGAGAGATAATAACTCCAGCGTTTGAATATACTCAGGTTTTCAGCAGGAGTATTGGAGAAAGCACTGAAATCGTTAAGAAAGAAATGTATACCTTCCCGGATAAAAAGGGAAGATCGCTGACACTGCGGCCTGAAGGTACCGCATCAATAGCGAGAGCAGTCGTCGAGAACAAAATGTATTCAGAAAATATGCCCTTAAAGTTATTTTATATCGGAAATATGTTCAGATACGAAAGGCCTCAAAAGGGAAGGATGAGAGAATTCTGGCAACTGGGAATAGAAGCTATTGGTACTAATAATCCTGTTATAGATGCTGAAGTTATCTGGATTTTAAATTCATTTTTTGAAAAATTAGGTTTTAAAAAATTAGTACTTCTGATAAACAGTATTGGCTGCAGTGTATGTAGGGAGAAATTTCTGACGGAATTTAAAAAATATCTGAAACCTGAAGTAGAAAAATTATGTAGTGATTGCAAAAACAGGTTTGAAAAGAACCCTTTAAGGATATTTGACTGCAAAAAGAGTAGCTGCCACAGCATTATAGCCGGGTCACCGGGGGTATTTTCCTATCTGTGCCCTGAATGCAGGAAAAACTTTGAAGAAATTTTAAAATATCTGAAAATTCTTAAAATAAAGTACAGGGTTAATAAAAACCTGGTAAGAGGTTTTGATTATTATACCAGGACTATATTTGAGATAATATCCGAGGACCTCGATAGTGCACAAAATGCCCTGGGCGGCGGAGGAAGGTATGATAATTTAATAGACCAGTTGGGAGGTCAGGATATCCCTGCTACAGGGTTTGCGGTGGGGATTGACAGGACAATAATGCTTATGAAACAACTAAATTTGAAGTTTAAAAAGACCGAAACTAAATCAAAAGTTTATTTAATAGCAATGGACAAAAATTGCTTGGCTTATTCCCTGGATATTCTAAAATATCTTAGAGGGAAAGGTGTGGTTTGTGATATTAATTTTAACAATAAGAGCCTGAAAAAAGAAATTAAGTGGGCTAAAGAAAATAGTTATAATTTTATTATTATAATTGGTGAAGATGAAATTAAAACTGAAAATCTGACTATAAAGGATGTTAAAGAATTCAAGCAATGTAAAGTTGACTGGAAAAACAAAAGGGAAGAAATTATGGAAATTATAGGAGTGGAAAGTTATGATTAATCCTGTTTTTAAGACCGGAATGAGAACTAACTTATGTGGAGAGATAAATAAGGAATTTGAGAGTAAAGAAGTCATTTTGAGTGGCTGGGTTAATAAAAGAAGAGACCACGGCAAGTTGATTTTTATTGACCTGAGGGATTTTTCCGGAGTTGTCCAGCTGGTTTTTAATCTCAATGTAAACAAGAACTCTTATACCATAGCCAAGGACATACGGAGTGAATATGTAATTAAAATCAAAGGCAAAGTCAGAATGAGGTCAAAGGATACTATTAATTCTTCAATTCCGACCGGTGAGATAGAAATAGTAGTAAAAGATATTACAGTACTTGGCAAATCAAAAACGCCTCCTTTTATGCTTGAAGATAGAGATAAAGTTGAAGAGAACACAAGATTAAAATACAGATATATCGATTTAAGAACCGGAGAGATGCAGAGAAACCTTAGATTAAGGCATAATATAACAACTGCAACCAGAAAATATTTCAACTCTAAAGGTTTTTTAGAAATAGAGACTCCTATAATGGCAAAAAGTACTCCAGAAGGAGCAAGGGATTTTCTGGTACCTTCAAGGATGAACTCTGGTAAGTTTTATGCCCTTCCACAATCACCACAGCTTTTCAAACAGATTTTGATGTTTTCCGGGTTCGACAGGTGCTACCAGATTGCAAGATGTTTTAGAGACGAAGATTTAAGAGCAAATAGGCAACCGGAATTTACCCAGATAGATCTGGAAATGACTTTTGTAGAAATGGAAGATGTGATGGAGATAATAGAGGGTTTGTTTTTTTACATTTTTAATGAAGTACTTGGTAAAAAGGTAGAGATGCCCTTTAAGAGAATCAAATGGAAAGAAAGTATGGAAACCTATGGTACAGATAAACCTGATTTGAGATTTAATTTAATTATAAAGGATATATCCGATATATTTAAAAATAGCGAGATTAAAATTTTTAAGGATATATTAAAAAACAATGGCTGTATAAAAAGTATAGTAATAGATGACTGGTCCAGTTTCGCCAGGAGGGAATTGGATGAACTGGTAGAGATGTCAAAGGAATGCGGTGCCAGGGGACTGATATGGATAAAAGTTGATGAAGACATGGATCTTAAGTCTCCAATCTCAAAACTTTTATCCCAGGATGAGAAAGAAGGTTTAATTAAGGCTCTGGGCTTGAAAAAAAAGAATCTGCTTCTAATTGTTGCTGACCAATTCATGACTACGTGCCAAACGCTGGGCACTATCAGAAAACATCTTGCCGGTAAATTAAAAATGATAAAAGAAAATGAATTTAATTTTGTATGGATATACGATTTTCCATTGTTTGAATGGGATGAGAATGAGAAAAGAATAACGTCAGTACATCACCCATTTACAAAACCAGATGAAAATACAATGAGTTACCTTGATACCGAACCTTTAAATGTTAAATCCCAGGCTTATGATATAGTGTTGAATGGTGAAGAATTAGGCGGAGGTTCTATAAGGATTAATGATGTAAATTTACAAAAAAAGATATTTAAAATACTTAATTTTGACGAAAAAAGGATCAGGGAAAATTTTGGTTTCTTTACAAGGGCAATGGAATACGGCATCCCGCCTCATGGTGGTATAGCTCTGGGGATGGATAGACTAATTATGCTTTTAGGAGGGCTTGAAAACATAAGAGATGTAATAGCTTTTCCAAAGACGCAATCTGCAGTGTGCTTGCTTACCGGTTCACCTTCAGGTGTAACAGATGAACAATTGAAAGAAGTATTCATTGAGGTGATAGAGGAAGATAGATAGTTCTGTATGATTACCTGGCAAAATCCCGGTTTATTGAATAAACTATTCAATTATGATAACATTTTTCCGGGTACTCTGTTTGTATCGCAACTAAAGTTAAATTTTTGTGCCAACAAATTTACATTGGAAGCTCAAACTTTGGCTGTAGCGTAAATGCCCATTACATAGTGGGACTTATAAAACAGACAGGAGGGCATCCACCTGCTGAGCGCAGGGCGCAAAAAACTTCCTCTAGTTACGACTAAGCGGAGTATCCATTTTATTATCGAATATCAGCCTGATTTAATTTTTATGGATATAAGAAAGACATTTTTGGATTATTTTAAGAAAAATGATCATCTGGTAATGTCTTCGTCAAGCCTTATACCACAGGATGACCCCAGTGTGCTTCTAACTACTGCCGGAATGCAACAGTTCAAACCGTACTATCTGGGAATAAAAAAACCTCCTGCCAGCAGAATTGCTACAGTGCAGAAATGCTTCAGAACCAGTGATATAGATAAGGTGGGTTACACGGACAAACATCTTACATTTTTTGAGATGTTAGGCAATTTTTCATTCGGAGATTATTTTAAAAAAGAAGCAATAGAATATTCTTTTGATTTTCTTTTAAATGTTTTAAAAATTCCCATCGAAAAGTTACTGGTTGCTGTATTTGAAGGGAGCAAAGAAATACCGGCGGATTTGGAATCTATAGAATACTGGAAGAAAAGCGGGATAAGCGCTGATAAAATATACAAATTCGGAAAAGAAGAAAATTTCTGGGGTCCTGCCGGAGAGACCGGACCCTGTGGACCATGCTCTGAAATATACTATGATTTTGGAAAAGAATATGGATGCGGTAAAAAAGATTGTAATCCGAATTGCGATTGCGGCAGATTCCTTGAAATATGGAATCTTGTTTTTACCCAGTACAATTTCAATGGCAAAAAGTATGACGAATTGCCCCGGAAAAATATTGATACCGGTATGGGATTAGAACGAATAATGGCGGTTTTAAAAGGGAATCCATCTGTTTTTAGGACGTCCTTATTTGATACTATAATGAAAGAAATAGAAAAAATATCAGGGAAAGAGAGTAATTTTAAAAATAATAAAAGTCATAATTCTGAATTTGATAAGAGTGCAAGAATAATAGCCGACCACAGCCGGGCTATTTACTTTTTGATTTCCGATGGAGTGGTACCTTCAAACGAAGGAAGAGGTTATATCTTGAGGAGAATAATTAGAAGAGCCATAAGATATGGTAAGTTAGTGGGAATCGAAGATTATTTTTTAAATGATATCGGCCAGCTAATCATACATGAATATTCAAAAATATATCCCGAACTTTTAGAAAGGGAAGAGTTTTCGTTTAAATTAGTAAGGGATGAAGAAAAGAGATTCACAGAAACATTAAAGGAAGGAAGTAAGGTTCTGGTACAGAAAATTAACAGTATCAAGAAGGATAATAGAGAATATCTTGATTCCAAAGACGCTTTTAAATTGTATGACACGTTTGGTTTTCCAGTTGAGCTGACCATGGAAATATTGGGTGAAAACGACTTAAAATTGGACATGAAAAAGTTCCATGATTATTTAAAGAAACATGTTGAGAAATCAAGGAAAAAAGTTTTATTTGATAAAAAAATAGATAAGAATCTGGAACTATACCGTAAAATAAGCAAGAATCTGGAAGTGGTATTTGTTGGTTATCAGAAGAATGTATCGGAAACAATAATTGAAAGTATTGTAAAAATTGATAAATATGGAAACAGGGAATTGACATCGAAGTTACCTGAAGGAGAAAAAGGCGAAATAATTTTAAAAGAAACTCCGTTTTACGGAGAAAAAGGTGGTCAGATTGGAGATAGAGGCATTATTAAAAAAGGCAATAATATATTTATAGTCGAAGACTGCAAGATTCCAGTTGATGGTATTTATGCTCATATAGGAAGTGTTAAGAAAGGTGAACTGAGAGTAGGTGACGAGATAAGTGCGGAGATCGACCGCAGTCGCAGAAAGGATATAAGTAGAAACCATACTGCAACCCATCTTCTTCATTGGGCTCTAAGAAACGTGTTTGGCAATGAAGTGAAACAGGCCGGTTCTTTTGTGGGAGAAGATAGATTCAGGTTTGATTATTCTATCTATAATGCGCCGTCCGAAGAAAAGCTTAACAAAGTAGAAAGAATGATAAATGAGAAGATACAGAATAATGATTCCGTGAGATGTTTTGAAACCACCAGGGAATTTGCGGAAGAAATAGGAGCCATATCTTTATTTGGTGAGAAGTACGGTAAGTTTGTAAGGGTAGTAGAGATAAATAATTATAGCAGAGAGCTCTGTGGTGGTATTCACGTAAGCAGGACAGGGGATATTGGCATATTTAAGATTATGGCTGAAACCAGCATTGGTGCTAACTTAAGAAGAATAGAAGCAGTAACTGGTATGTATGCATATAATTATCTGCAAGAAAAGGAAAGAGTATTAGATGAGATTTCTGCTAACCTGGAAGTGGAACATAACAGAATATTGGATACCTTAGGTGAAGTTAAAGATAACACGAGGAAGAAAGAAGAGGAATTAACATTACTGCAAATAAGGATTGCAAAGAAAGAAATACTTGGTAAATTCAGGTACGATTCTTCTGATAGTGGTTTAAAAATAATTGATTTTAATTTTTCAAAGTCTGAATTGGTGCCCAATATGGAAATTAGTAAAATAGGGATAGTAGGCGATGAGATTAAGGATTATTTTAGAGGGATAAATACGTTTATCGTTTTTGGGAATATTTTAAATGGTAAACCGGTTATGATTCTGCAAGCTACTGAGGATCTTGTGAAGGAAGGGGTAGATTGCGGAAAGATAGCCAGGGAAACCAGTAAAAAATTAAAAGGTGGAGGTGGAGGTAAACCCTACTTTGCACAGCTGGGTGGTTCAGATGCCTCCTCTTTGGATAGCGTCATTGATTTTGTAAAGTCCAGAGTTATGGACATATTAAAAAATGGGAAATGAGAATTCTGGGACTGGATATAGGAGACAGAAGAATAGGAGTCGCGGTTTCGGATGAACTTGAGATCATATCTACGCCGCTTGAAGTAATCAGAAACGATGAAAAAGTAAACGAAAAAATCAGGGAAATTATAAATGAATATAATGTCAAAAGAATAGTGGTAGGAATGCCATATACTTTGAGAGGAGAAACAGGTATTCAGGCAAAGAAGGTTGTTGGTTTTGTTGACAATATAATTAAAAACCTGAATATTGAAGTCGATTATATTGATGAAAGGTATACCACAAAAATTCCATCAAAACTTTTAAGTAAGCGTTCTAAAAAAAAGGCAATTGATAAATTTTCAGCAAGCATAATTCTCAGTCATTATTTAGATAGGAAAAAGAGGAAAATTGAAAATATTAGATAATAAATCTGCAGGTAAGGTAATTTTAATATGTATATTGGTGTTTATATCCATACTTTTCTTTTGCTTAACTTCCTGTGATCTTTTTAAAGGAGAAGAAGAGGATACGGTTCAGGCAGGGGTCGATGTTGAATTTGAAATAGAAGAAGGGATGACACTGAAGGAAGTTGCTAACCTTCTGGAAGAAAAAGGAATAATCAACAGCGCGTTTCTTTTCAGGTTGTTTGTGGAACAGAAGGGTAAAGAGGGAAGTTTAATACCCGGTATATATACATTGAAAACAAATTCAGAATATGAAGATGTGCTGAATGAAATAACAGCCGGCCCAGCGATAGTAACGTACAAGTTTACTATTCCAGAGGGCTATACAGTAAAACAGATTGTTGAAAGGGTAGCTGGCGACGTACCTTTTATAGAGTATGAAGATATGGAACAAGTTGTGGATATCAGTAATTATGATTATGATTATTTAGAAGGTGCTGAGAGCCTGGAGGGATTTTTATTTCCAAAAACTTATGAAGTAACGATAGATTATACTGCCAGAAATATAATTGAAATGATGCTTGCGCAGTACCAGTTTGAAACTGGAAGCCTTGATTACTCTTTTGCAGAAAACAAAGGTTTAACCCATTATGACATATTAAAAATTGCGTCAATGATTGAGAGAGAAGCTTATATTCCCGAAGAGAGAGTTTTGATATCTGCAGTAGTACATAACAGGCTGGATATAGATATGAAGTTGGATATAGATGCCACCTTAAGTTATTTTTTAGACAAATGGGAGGAAGATTTGACTGAAAGTGACCTGCAGATTGACACAGAGTATAATACCAGACTGTATGCCGGCTTACCGCCTACTCCTATATGCAATCCAGGCCTGGCCTGTATTGAGGCAGCTTTAAGTCCTGCACAGGACGTAGAGTATACGTATTTCAAAGTTACAGACACCGAGAACCACAAGCATTCTTTTTTTAATACTTACCAGGAATTCCTAGATGCAGAGGTTAAATAGCAATGCGAAAATAAGAGATTTAATCGCGGAAAAGAAATTACTACATGAACTACAAAAAAAAGCAGGCCTGAAAAAAGTACCAATAATAGGTATAACTACAGGAAGGTTTCTTGAGGTAATCTGTCTATTTACCAACCCAAGGAATATTTTAGAGATTGGATGCGGAACAGGATTTTCGTCTTATTTCTTAATTAAGAATCTTGTGGAGGGCTGTTACACCGGTATAGATTTGAACAGGGAAAGAATAAAAGAAGCTAAAGAATTCATAAGTGGCAAATTTCCGGAAAAGAATTTTAGGTTTATAGCCGGTAACGCTTTAAGTTTGATTCCAGATATCGAAGAAAAATTCGATCTGGTGTTCATTGATGGAGCGAAATATGAATACCCGCTGTATATAAAAACTGTGGAAAGCAGGCTGAACTCAGGAGCCATAATGATTGCCGATAACGTTTTTTATGGCAATAAAGTTTTTAAGGATAAAATAAGCAAACATGATTTTAACAGTATAAATGGAATTAGAGAGTATATAAACTATGTGACAGATTCCGATAGTTTCAGTAATTATTTCTATGATATAGGTGATGGTATATTGATTTCCAAGTTTTTTTTAAAAAAGTAGTTTTTGTCAAATTATGCTAGAAGATAAAAAAATACCAGAACTTTTGGTACCTGCCAATAATTTAAATATTTTAAAGTATGCAGTCAATTATGGAGCGGACGCTGTTTATGTGGGGGGCAAAGAATTCAACTTAAGAAGCATCAGGGGAAATTTCAGCCTTAAAGAGTTGGAAGAAGGAGTTAATTATGCTCATAAACATGGGGTAAAAATTTATTTTACCCTTAACTCTATAGTTTATGAGCATGAGCTGGTCAGATTAAAAAAATATTTAAGAGAAATAAAAGACGTAAGTCTGGATGCTATCATAGTATCCGATTTCGGTGTTCTGGAGCTGGTAAAAGAAATTCTGCCTGAGAGAAAAATACATATAAGCACACAGACCAATATAAATAATCACCTGGGAGTAAAGTTTTTTGAAAAACTCGGGGTAAGCAGGGTAAATCTGGCAAGGGAAATAAATTTTTCCGATTTAAAAAATATTATAGGGAAAGCAAATATTGAGATAGAAATATTCGTGCATGGTGCATTATGCATTTCCTATTCCGGAAGATGTATGTTAAGTAAATATATGACCGGCCGTGATGCTAATAGAGGAAAGTGTGCACATAGCTGCAGGTGGAAATATTATTTGATGGAAGAGGAAAGAGCGAACTTGTTTTTCCCGGTGGAACAGGATGAAAGAGGGACTTATATATATAATTCAAGAGATCTCTGTCTTTTGGATAAATTGAAATTGCTGACGGATACAGGTGTGGATGCTTTTAAAATAGAAGGGAGAATGAAAACTGAAAATTACGTAAGCCTTACAACCTGGGTCTACAGAAAAGCGCTGGATTATATCAAACAAAACAAATTTACAGAACAGAGAATATCATATTTAACTGATGAGCTGGATAAATGTTCTCACCGGAATTTTACCCACGGCTTTATGTTTCTAAAAGATAAGAATGAACTTGAAGACAATGATAATGTTGGTTATATCATAAAGTACAGGTTTATCGGTGTATACTATGATTTTAGTGATAAATATAATGGCCCGGTTATAAGTGTAAAGAACCAGTTCAGAACTGGGGAGGTCCTGGATATATTGCAGCCGTATAAGAATCCTAAAAGGTTTACTATAGAAAAAATAGTATCGATGTCAGATAATACTAAGGTTGAATGCACAAATCCCAATGATTTTGTTGTTATATGTGGCCTGGGTAGAGTAAGCCCATTTTCAATTTTCAGAATAAAGAAGCGGGGATTTAAAATATAATAAAAGTTATGAAAGTTTAAGAAGTTGAAAATATAAAAATTTTTTAGTATTATTATAATAATTAATTTAAAAGATATATGGTTGAAAATATTAAAACTTACAGAGTGGTACTGTTGGGTAGGGTTCAAGGTGTAGGTTTCAGGTATTTCGTAGAGTCTATAGCCAATAAGTATGGCATGGGTGGCTATGTGAGAAACACTTTCGACCGCAAAGTAGAAGTTGTATGTCAGGGAGAAGAAGAAGATCTGAAGCAGTTTATAGATGAAGTGAAAAAAGGGCCTGCATTCTCTGTGGTAACAGATGTTAGAATAGAAGAAATCGAAGATAGCAAAGAATATAATATATTCGAGATCAAATTTTAGTAGTAGCAATATAATAGTTAAATAATAGCAATGGACATAGATGAAATGATTAGCTCCAGTACAAAAGTAATAGCGCTTGTTGGGAAGCCGGTAAAACATAGCCTATCCCCGAAGATTCAGAATTTTTTCATAAGTAGATACTCCAAAGACGCAGTTTATCTGGCATTTGAATTTAATCACGAAGATCTTGAAGAGGCTTTTAACGGAGCGAAAAAATTAGGTTTTATAGGATTAAATGTAACTATGCCTTATAAGGAGGGAATATTTAAATTAGTCGATAAGCTGGATGGGACATCTTCAATTATAAAATCTGTAAATACAGTTAAATTTGACCGGGAGCGAGGGGTTTCAAAAGGTTTTAATACCGATGTAGGAGGTTTTTTAAGATCACTGGATAAAAAAAAATTTAAATGGGCAGGTAGCCAGTGTCTGATCATAGGAGCAGGTGGCGCTGCAAGGGGTGCTATTTATGGGGTACTTCAAAAGAAAGTTAAAAAGGTATTTGTATATAACAGAACAAGGAAGAAAATAACCGATATCATAAGTGATTTCAAATCTGTAGGAAGTGAAAAAATAGAGGCTTTGAATAGTATCAATGACATAAATGGCGAAATGGATTATATTGATTTAATTGTAAATTGCACTCCTGTGGGAATGGATACAGGGCCTCATAAAGATATGCTGCCTGTACCTGATAACTGGAGTCTTAAGGGGAAATTCATTTTTGATATGGTCTATAGACCAATAGAAACCAGATTTATAAAAAAAGCGAAAAAAGAAGGTGCAACAGTTATAAATGGCATAGATTTACTAATAAGTCAGGCAGCGCTATCTTTTAAAATCTGGTTTGGTATATTGCCCGGGATAGATGATGTAAGAAGGGTGATTCTGAATAGTATAGAAAAAAACAAGATAACATAATAAAATAAGCAAATAATTAAACAGATAGGGAAAAAGATGGATATTGATGATATTTTAATTGAGGCAGTTAAAAGTAATGCATCAGATGTGCATATCGTATGTGTTCTTCCTCCTGTTGTTAGAATCCATGGTGGCTTGGTAAAGTTAGAAAAATTTGGAGAAATCACTCCGGAAATATCAGAAAAAATGCTAACTAAGATATTAAATCAGGAACAAATGGAAAGGCTGGGGGAACAGCTGGCAGTTGATTTTTCATATACAATGCCCGGTTATGGAAGATTTAGATGCAGTTATTATTACCAGAGAAACACCCTGGCGGCTGCTTTCAGATATATTTCAAGAGATATACTCAGTATTGAAGAGTTAAATTTACCGAAACAAATTGAAGAATTTGCCAGTTACCCCAGAGGTCTTGTTCTTGTAGCCGGACCTACCGGTTGTGGAAAATCAACTACTCTTGCTGCAATAATAGATATGATTAATAGAAGTAGGTCTGAAAATATCATAACTATAGAAGATCCTATAGAATATTTATTCACACATAAAAAAAGTATCGTATCCCAGAGAGAGGTATTGGCAGACACACACTCATTCGGAGCTGCTCTTAAGTACATTTTAAGAGAAGACCCGGATGTTATAATGGTAGGAGAAATGAGAGATCTGGAAACAATATCAAGTGCATTGACTGCAGCAGAAACCGGTCACCTGGTTTTTTCAACACTGCATACCCAGGATGCGCCGCAGACGATTGATAGAATTATAGATATTTTTCCGACTTATCAGCAAAAGCAGGTAAGAGCTCAATTAGCAGGAACTTTAAAAGCAGTTCTGGTACAGCAATTAATACCCAATAAAGATAAGAGCGGGAGAATACCTGCAACCGAATTAATGTTTGTGACTTCTGCAATAAGAAATATGATTAGGGAAGTGAAAGTACATCAGATTTACTCGGCAATCCAGGCCAGTGGCAGGAGAGGCATGATGACCATGGATATGTCACTGGTAAATCTTTATAAAGGGGATAAGATTACAGAGGAGCTTGCATTAGAGAAGGCTCATAATATAGATGAAGTAAAGAGAATGATTCATGGTTAAGACTTACTTGAAAATAATAAATATCGAGGTTAATTTTTATGTCAGTATATAATTATACAGTCAGAGATTCAAAAGGCGAAGCGATAGAAGGTTCTATTGATGCTGATACCCAGGATTTGGTCGTATCCAAATTAAAGGATATGGGTTATTTTATTATTAATATCGATAAACTTAAAGAAGAAAAAGTCAAACTTAAAAATAGAACAATAAGTTTTAGCATTTTTAACCGTGTCAGAATCAGAGATCTTGTTGTTTTTACCAGACAATTTGCAACTTTAATTTCTTCGGGGATGTCTCTGCTGGAATCTCTTATAGTTCTGGAGAGGCAAACTCCAAACCCAAAATTCAAGACTATAATTTCCGAGGTAAGGATGCATGTGGAATCGGGTCACTCTCTTTCGGAGTCAATGGAAAGATATTCCAATGTTTTTAATAGATTGTATGTAAGTTTAATAAGAGCTGGTGAGGCAGGAGGAGTACTGGATAAAACCATGAACGACCTCGCTGATTTTCTGGAAAATGAAGAAGAAATTAAATTGAAGGTAAGAAATAAGACCGCCTATCCAAAGTTCGTCCTTGCCTTTGCAGTAATAATATCCCTGGTAATAATAATATTTCTGGTTCCCACTTTTCAAGGCATATATGATGAGTTAGGAGCAGAACTGCCAATGATTACTCAGGTAATAATATCTATAGGAAATCTGTTCAAGAAATTTTATTTTTACATTATTTTAGCCGTGGTAGTATTCGGCGGAAGATATCTATTTAGAAAATTTGTAAGAAGTCCCAGGGGGAGATATCTTATGGACAGACTGAAGTTAAATATTCCTAAATTCGGAGATCTTTTTAGAAAAATGTCTTTATCAAGATTTAGTAGACATTTTGGAATATTGCTGACTACCGGAGTTCCTATATTAAATTCCCTGGAGATTGCGAAAGGGGTTGCCGATAATATACTAATTGATAATGCGCTCGAGAAAATCAGAAAAGGAATAAGAGAAGGGGAGAATATTTCTGATCCGATGTCCAGTATGGAAGTGTTTCCTCCTATGATGGTACAGATGATGGCAGTTGGGGAGAAAACCGGTACACTTGATGAAATAGCTTCCAAGATTGCTGATTTTTACGAGAAGGAAGTGTCAAATACCATAGATATATTAGTCACCATACTGGAACCTGTAATGCTTTTATTTGTTGCTTTATTTATTGGTATAATTGTAATCTCAATGTATCTTCCAATGTTTAATATATATCAGAATATGTAATTTAAAACAGAAAGATATTTTTACTATTTTAATTATGAATGAGCCAGAATATAAAGACTACGATATAATAAAATTGAGAGGTCTGCCAGTAAAAGAGCTTATTGGAATTTATAAAAATTGCAATAGCTCAGCGATATTAAATTTAATAGTTAAAAAGACCGAGAGACTCGCCTATAAAATTGCTGGAGGATTCCGGAATAATGGATGGGAGAAAAAAGATATACAACAAGTTGCTTTTACCGGACTTGTGATAGCAATAAACAGATTTAATCCTGAAAAGAACCACAAGTTTTCTACTTTTGCTGTTCATTATATAAAAGGTGAGATATTACATTTTATCAGAGACAGCAAGTTAGTAAAAATTCCCCGATGGTTATGGGGATTGAATAAATTATTCAGTAATTTTGTAAAGAATTTTGAAGCCAATAACAACAGATATCCCACAATAGAAGAAATATCAGCAGGCATTAATATTTCAATAGAAGGTATTAACGAGTTTTTGAAAGCAAGAGAGGCAGCTTTTTATAATTTCAGGCCAATCAGAGAAGATGGAAATGAAGACACAAGTGATGACCACAAATATGACAAAAGTTTGATTAAATCAAAGGAATGTAAGAGTTTTGACCTTGTGACAGAGGATAAAATTTTATTATGGGATGCCATAGATAAACTTTGTAACTTGAATAAGAAAATATTGATTTTAAGCTATTTTTTAGGTTTCAGCCAGAAAGAGATAGGTGAAAAAATCGGAATCTCACAGAGGTCTGTGTCCAGAAATTTAGAAGAGAGCATAAAAATATTAAAAGGTTACTACGTAAACGGTTAAGAAATCTCCTGCAAAATATTTTTTTCTTTGCTGCCATATTAAATCCTAATAACTATTATAAATTGGTGATAATTGTTGAAATATAACTATTTATAATTTAAGTAGAAATGTATTTTAGCATTTTTAAGATATTTATAATTTATTATTGTAATTTATAATAAATTGTTATAAACTTACTTTGCAATATAAGTATTAATAATTAAAAAGAAAATAATAAATATATGTCTAAGATTTTTAATTATGGGTATAATAATATAATGTACAATAATAAAATTTAAATTTTTGTTAAATAAAGGAGGTAAAAGATGAAGTGGCTATATAGAAATCTATATAGAAAGGAAAAAGGTTTTACACTGGTAGAACTCATGGTAGTAATAATCATACTAGCAGTTCTGACAGGTATAGCCATTCCGAGTTACATGGCACTACGAAACAGAGCCAGAACAGCTGCAGCACAGAGTGAGATGAAAAACATAGCTACTGCACTGGAAATATACCAGTCGGATCTAGAAGCTTACCCATTAACAGCTGCTTATCCTGCTGCCTTGCAACCTGATTACATGGCTACAGTACCAGTCAATGATCCATGGGCTGTAGCATATGTTTATGCATCAGATGGTACGACTTATACATTAACATGTTATGGTCCAGATGGGGCAGCTGCTGGAGGTGATGACATAGTAATAATAGATGGACAGCTGCAGTAAGAAGAGTAAAAGTTATGTAGCGGGGTAATTATAGAATTATTAAGTCATAATAAGGGGTAGTTAGAATCTACCCCTTATTATTATAATTAGTTTCTTATTTTTTGACTAATAGAAATAACCGTGCTATTATTCAAAAATATAAATATTTATTTACACACATATATTATTAGAATAATAGAAATATATCTGTAATAAATATTTTTAGAATTATTATTCAATTATAATAAATATAGCAATATAATATAGAAAAGATTTTAACAATTATAAAAGAATAAAAATAGCAGCAAATAAGTAACAATTAAAATGGAAATAATTAAAGTAGCCTTTTATATAATATTTTTTATTTTCGGTTTGGCTGTAGGTAGCTTTTTAGGTGTTGTTGCATATAGGCTGCCCCGGAAATTGTCCATTGTAAAACCGGCATCTTTTTGTGCTGATTGCAAGAGAAAAATTCCTTTCTACGATAATATTCCACTGCTGTCTTTTATTATACTTAAAGGAAGATGCCGGTATTGTAAAAATAAAATTCCAGTAACAAATCTTCTAATAGAGATAATAACCGGAATACTGTTCACAGCCAATTATATTCTATTTGGATTAACTGTAAGAACCCTTGTCGGTATAATCTTATGCAGCGTGCTTATTGTGATATCCTTTATTGATATTGAGTTTAAAATAATTCCCAATGTAATAGTGCTGCCATTTGCCCTGGTAGGACTTATTACAAATATCGTATTTGATTTAAGGAACTGGTGGATGCCTTTGGCATTCAGTGTGGGCGCTTTTCTATTTATGCTTATAATTCATTTAATATACCCAAGAGGTATGGGAATGGGTGACATAAAATTGAGTCTGATGATAGGGGCATTTCTGGTAAAAAACGTAATAGCAGCCTTATTCCTTGGGTTTTTAGCCGGTTCAATATATGGTTTGTCTTTGCTTGCTTTAAAAGGAAGAAAATTGAAGCAGGCAATACCATTCGGGCCCTTTATATCCCTGGGAAGTGTTATATCTTTATTTTGGGGTGATAATATCTTAAAATGGTATATAAATTTTCTTAGATAAAAGAGAGTGATTAAGATGCTGACAGTCGGATTAAATTTAAGTTCCTACAGGATATATGTTGCTGAACTGTTAAAATCAGGAAAGAATCTTACTATAAGAAAAATGGTAAGGTCCGAAGTACCGTCTAATTCTATTGTAAGAGGAGAAATACAGGATTCAGAGCTTTTGGCCAAAAACTTAAAGGATATCTGGAAGAAATATAAGATTTCCGATAGAAAAGTGTTTATTGGGATTTCCAACCAAAAGGTGATTGCAAAAGAAATAAAGATACCAGTTATAGAAGACGAAGAAATAAGCAATTCTATCAAATATCAGATCAATGATTTTATTCCCATACCTAAAAATAATATTATTTATGATTATTATGTTGTGGAAAAAGGAGAAAACTTTTCAAAACTGATGCTTGTAGGTGCGATGAAGAGTATGATTGATGATGTAGTTAAAAGCTTTAAAAGCGCCGGGCTTATTGCCCAGGCAATTGATCTGAATTGTTTTTCTCTTTATAGAACTGTAGATTATATCTATAATATTGATAAAAATGCAAAAAATAAAAAATCAGGTACTTTTTGTGTAGTGAACCTTGGGTGTGAAATGTCCATTATTGAGATGATCCAGGACAATAACCTAAAATATCCAAGATTTACATCTACTTCTATAAAGAGTTTTATTGACGGAATTTATAAAGAAGTAAAAAAAGATAATAAGTATTGTGAGGAAACAATCTCTAAATTTGATTTTAAATCTTTACTCATTAAGAAGAGCGATAGTGGTGAGAAAACTAGAAAAGAAGAGAGTAAAGATCCGCCAGCTAAATCCGGGGAAAAAGAGGATAAAAAAATAGATAAGGATGATGCCAAAAGTACTGCCAGCACCGTGGACTTAGTTAAAGTTATGAAAGATACTGCTGATCATTTAGTAGGGGAGATTAAATTGTCAATAGAGCACTTTTTACAGGAGAATCCAAAATATAAAGTTGGTAAAATAATTTTAACCGGTGAATATATTAAAGATATTGATAAATATATAGAGCAGGAAGTAGGTTATAAGGTTGAGTTATTAAATATGGCCGATTATTTTTCATTAAAATACCTAAAAAGGAATCCGGAATATAAAGGCAAGGATTTAAATTATCTGCTGGATCCTCTGGCCATAGGTATGGCATTACGGGGTCTGAATAAATGAAGACTATAAATCTTCTTCCTAAAGAAGAAAAAATAAGAGATATCAAGGGTATAGTATTCAATGTAATATTAGCACTACTGGTGATAGTGCTTGTTGTGTTAATTGTCCTTTCGGTATTTTTGTTTAATATTAATAACTATCTTACGCCAAAGTTGGATGATTATAGAAGGGTAAATATGCAGATTAATAATTATGTAACTAAATTAGAAACTTATAATGAGTTCAAGAAAAAAGTAAACGCCAAAGCTGAACTCATAGACTCTTTACAGAAAGAGGAGATATTATGGTCAGAAGTTCTGATTGATTTCGGAGAAAGGATACCTGGTGATGCCTATGTTAATTATATAGAGGGAAGCAGCGAGCCTTTTTATAAATTTATTTCCACAACTCTGGAAGAAAACAATGATCAGGCAGAGATCAAAAAAATATTGTTTTTCACTATCGGGGGATATGCGGCTGATTATACTGATATAACAAAATTGATTGTGGAGATAAGGAATATGCCAGACATTGGTGAGGTGTGGATAAATAATATCAGCAAGAGTTACATTACGGAACCAAATATAGAGGCACTATCCTTTAACATAAGTGCATATCTGGATATAGAGCCTTATCTGGAAGAAATGAAGGCAGAGAAGGGAACACAAACAGAGAAAACATCAGAAGAAGATGAATTGGATACGGAGTTACAATCATTAAGTAAATAGTAAAGGTTATTTTTTTATTTAATTATGAGCAGCAAAGTTAAGATAATTTTTATAGTAGCAATTTTTTTGATAAGTGTTTTACTGGTTGTTTTATTTATTATTCCTAATTTGTCTACCAGTATTAAAGCCAATACCGCTATAGAAAAAGAAAGGGAAAATAATAAAGCGTTTAATGAAACATTGAAGGAACTATTGTTGCTAAGGGACGAATACTATTCACTAAATGCTGAATACCAGAAATATTCCTTACAGCTTCCATCGGAAAATGATATAAGTGTTTTCACCAATGAAATTTATGATATCGCAAAGTATTCAGATGTGGCTATTTACTCAATTGATTATTCGGAAAAGTCTTCTGCCGCTGACGAAAAGGAGAAAGAACCAGAAAGAACTATAATTGAGGCAGATCTAATACTCACGGGTTCCTATTATAATATAATTAACTTTATTAAAACAATGGAGAGAATGCCCAGGATAGTAACAATCGAAGATATAATAATACAATCTACAGAAAGCGAGTATGCGAATTTAAGTGCTTATATTACTGCTCAGTTATATTATGAGTAATGAATATGAATAATAATATTAATAATAAAAAGACAAAAAGACTAACAGTGGTTTTTATAACTGCCGTTGTTATATCTTGCCTGGCTATGATTCCTTATATTTCCGGGTGTTCTGTCTATAATATTATAAAGGAATCATATACGGAAGAGGAAGAATCCCTGGAATTACCGGAAGTTGAGATAGATGAAGAGGAAATTAAAGAGATTGGTAAAAGTGATACAGATATAAAGAAGAGTTATGATATAGAAGGTGAGATCAATCTGGTGGATGAATCAATCAGGGATCCGTTCAGGCCATTTTATATCCAGGATGAAGAAGAAGAGGAAAAGAATGTCCTCAAATTGGAGAGAATCTACAGTAAAGATGGTGTGGAGTATGCGGAGATAAATCTTAATGATTATACTTATAAGCTAAAAGAGGAGGATCCTCTTTCGGACACTTATTTAGTTCAGGCAATAAATGTTAATTCGGTGGTGTTATTAAAAGGTGACGATATATTAACGTTATTTATTGATGAAGTAAAATATGACTAAAAAAGGATGTAATATTTGAGATTTTTAACTGCCGGCGAATCTCATGGTAAAAGCCTTGTTGGAATCATAGAGGACTATCCTTCTGGAGTTTTAATAGACGTGGATTTTTTAAACCGTGAACTTTCCAGGAGGCAGAGAGGTTTTGGCAGGGGGAAAAGAATGTCCATAGAGAAAGATAGCGTTGAGATAATTTCCGGTATTAGAAAGGGTAAAAGCATAGGTTCGCCAATTTCTTTTATTATTAAAAATAAAGACTGGAATAATTGGAAAGAGATAATGGACATTAGTATTGCAACTCACAGTGATATGAATCCGGAAAAGAAATTATTGAACCCAAGACCGGGTCACGCGGATCTGCCAGGTTTTCTAAAATATAGACTGGATAATATCAGAGATGTAATAGAGAGAAGTAGTGCCAGGGAAACCGCAGTAAGAACCTGTATAGGTGGATTAGCTAAAATTGTATTAAAAACACTGGGAATAAATATATTTAGTTATGTAAGTCAGATTGGGAAAGTAATTTTTAGTAAAAGTATAGAAATAAACGATAATACGCTAAAGGAAATTGAAAAGTCCGAAGTGAGATGTCCGGATAAAACTATAAGCTCTCAAATGAAGGAAGAAATAACCAGGGTCAAAAAACTTGGGGATAGTGTAGGAGGCAAGTTTAGAGTCATTGCAACTGGAGTACCTCCTGGCCTGGGCTCATATAGCCAGTGGGATAGGAGAATTGATGGCAGGATAGCAAAATCGTTTATGAGTATTCCTGCTATAAAGGCCGTTGAAATCGGTGATGGCTTTAGTGCGTCTGATAAAACCGGTACCAACTTTCATGACGAGATCTACTATAAGAATAGTATTGGATTTTATAGAAAGACCAACAGGGCAGGGGGAATAGAAGGTGGGGTTACTAATGGAGAACCTATTGTAGTTGGGGCCTGGATGAAACCTATACCCACTACTGTCAAAGGTCTACATACTATAAATATTGAGACCAAAAAAAGTGAAACAAGCCTGAAAGAAAGGTCGGATGTGTGTGCAGTGCCCAGTGCGTCCATAATTGGCGAGGCAATGTTGTCTATAGAAGTTTTAAATTCTATTCAGGAAAAATTTGGAAGAGATAATATAGATGAAATTTTGGAAAATTATAATGGTTACAGAAAGTATCTTGAAAAAGTCTAGCATTATATGGATTTTAAAAACATATCTCTTATAGGTTTTATGGGCTCTGGCAAGAGTACAATAGGGAAAATTCTGGCAAAAAAACTGGGGCTACTGTTTATTGACTTGGATAGAGTAATTGAATTAGATCAGGAAAAAGAAGTCAGTGATATTTTTAAAATACATGGCGAGGAACATTTTAGAGAATTAGAAACTAAGGTTATTAAAAAGATATATAAAAATAAAAATTGTGTTTTTGCCTGTGGGGGCGGTGTAGTAAAAAGAAAAGAAAATATGTGTATAATCAGGAGGAATAGCGTAGTCGTATATTTGAAAATATCTGGCCAGAACGCATTCGAGCGTCTTAAAGATGTCAGAGATAGACCGCTTGTTGATGTGAAGAATAAAAAAGAAACTATAGAAAAAATGATCAAAGAAAGAGATATTTTGTACAAGAAATATGCTCACATAACTATAGATAATGATAATAATGATCCTGAGCAAATTTCAGATCAGATATTGGCCAGGCTTAAATTACAAAAATAGATGAGAGTTATTACCGCTAAAACCAAACTTAGACATTATCCCATATATGTAAGCCCAGAGTTTACCGAATATTTTCCGTCACTGATTAGGAAGAATTTTAAGAATTCTGAAAAAATGATACTGGTGACGAACAATAAAGTATTTGGCATATATGAGAGCAAAATAAAAAATACCCTGGAAAAATGTCACTTGCCCTATGAAATAATAATTATTCAGGATGGTGAAGAATATAAAAGCTTGAAAAGCGCTGATCACATATTTAGTAAATTGGTTGATTTCAATGTGCATAGAAATGATATTATGATTGCATTTGGCGGCGGCGTGATAGGTGATCTGGCAGGATTTACAGCTTCGATTTTTCACAGAGGGATGAAGCTTATACACTGTCCAACGACTATTGTTGGCCAGGTTGACAGCAGCATGGGTGGGAAGGTTGCTATCAATTATAACGAAATAAAAAATGTGATCGGAAGTTTCTATCAACCTTATATGATAGTTATTGATCCAACCTTTAATTATACCCTGGAAGAAAAGCAAATCATTAACGGCCTAAGTGAGATTGTGAAATATGGACTGGTTTTTAACAAAAAAATATTAGATAAAATGTCGGAAAACGTGGAAGAAAAAAAAGACGATAGATTGTTCAGATTAATTAAAACAGAAGTTTTTAAAGACATCATTTACAGTTGTTGTTGTATAAAAGAAAGAGTAGTTGAGAAAGATGAATTTGACGAGGGCTATAGAAACGTACTTAATTTTGGACATACCATAGGGCATTGTATAGAGAATGCGTTTAAATTAAGAGAAATTAACCACGGAGAAGCTATCAGCATTGGCATGGTAATTGCAATTGACATTTCAATTTCAATGGGCCTGGTAAAAAAGGAAGTAAAAGATGAGGTTCTGGAGCTGTATAAAAAGTTGAAATTGCCTTACAGAATGCCAAAAACAGATGTAGAGAAAGTTATTGGTGCATTGAAGTATGATAAAAAGTTTAAGACAGCACAAAATAAGTTTGTACTGCTTAAGGGAATAAACAAGCCCATTTTCTTCTATAATATAGAGGAAAGTGTAATCGTTGATAGTATTAAAAAAAGTATGTATAATTATATATAGATATATATAAAAAAATATTAAATATATTATTAATTATATAACGATTTTATATAAGCATTCATAAGGTTAATTAAAATGAAGAAGATAATTATAATTAATGGTCCTAATTTAAATCTATTAGGACAAAGAGAAGAAAAAATTTACGGTAATAGAAGTTTTGAGGATTTAAAGAAAGAACTGGATGAGTTATCAAAGGGTAAAGCAGAACTTATATACTTCCAATCCAACCATGAAGGTGAAATTATTGATAAAATTCAACAGTGTATCGGAAGCATTGATTTTATGATAATTAATCCCGGGGCATTTACTCACTACAGTTATGGAATACATGATGCTATAGTAGCCAGCAAAATTCCAACTATTGAAGTGCATATCTCAAATATTTACAGCAGAGAATACTGGAGATCAAAGTCGGTAGTTTCACCGGCGGTTAAGGGAGTAATAAGTGGTCTCGGAATAGAAGTGTATAAAATAGCTATTCTATATATCCTTGATTACTATATAGATTAAGGATTTTATGGATGGAAAAGAGATATTTTTACTTTTTAAAGAATAAAAATATAAAAAGATTTAATGTCAAAAGTCAGAAAGGTATGACTTTAGTTGAAGTAGTGATTGCTTTTCTGGTACTTGTAATTGTATCTTTGATAATGGTCCAGGGAGTCATGATAGCTACAAGAGCAGCTGAGATAAATAAATCCAGAACCGAAGCAGCAGCCATAGCTAATAATGAAATAGAAGAAATAAGACTGAGGAGTTATAGTGAAATCGGAATTGAAGGGGCCTCTGCAGGGGAACCGGCAGGGAATATAGAAGCTGAATCAGTGATAAATGGGTATACCGTAAGGAGAAGTATTACCTGGGTTGAGGGAGAATATAGCTATAAACAAGTCGAGGTAAGTGCAATAAATGACAAGATGAATGAAGAAGTAACAGTAGTTACTCAAGTCTATCCTTCTTTTGGTGAAGGTGGGCCACCGAGTCTCCCTTACCCGCCGCCTGCAAATTTAATTATAGAATATGATTTTACTATAATTATTTTAAGATCGATTGGTTTGAATTGGGAAAGACCAGACACCGAAACTCCCATCAGTACGTATAAAATTTACAGAAAAAAAGGGAGTGGTTCATACGGGTATCGTGGATCAAGTAATATAACAAGATATGTAGATACCTTCCTTGAGTTTGGAGTTGGTAAGTATACTTATTACGTGACTGCTGTATATACTGATGGCACTGAAAGTGAGCCAAGTAATGAAGCTGCTACTACGAGATAAATTTAAAAATAATTCAGGGTTAACTTTAGTTGAATTATTATTGTCAACTTTACTTATTACAGTAATAGTTGGCCTTGTGACTATGTCTTATTTCAACTCAACCAAAGCCACGGAGACTACTATTACTGTTGCTACTTCAGTAAAGGATGCCAGAACAGCGATGTACAGAGTAACCAGAGATATAAGAGAAATAAGAAAAGCATTGGGTATTGAAGAAGCAGACACAGATGAAGTTACGTTTTATAGTAATGTTGACTCTGATGATGAGTTTGAAAAAGTACACTATTATCTGGAAGATGATGGGGGATTTTTTAATTTATTAAGACAAATAGACGATGGTGACAGTAAAGTTGTAGTCACGCATCTGATAAGTGACGGAATCTTTTCATATAAAACAGCTTTTGGTGAAGATAGTCTGTCCACACCCGTAAGTACATCCGAACTAGAGAATATAAGAAGTATAGGTATTAATTTAATTATCGACCAGGAAAGTACAACAGAAGGTAATAGAACAATGAATTTAGAAACATCTGTTACTTTAAGGAATAGAGTTTAAAAATGAAGAATAAGAAAAATAGAAAAAACACCAGAATTAAGAGCATGTGTGGAAATGTTACCATAATGGTATTAATAATAGGACTTGTAATAATAGTGGCTATTACTGCTTTAACGAAGTTTATGTTTGAGGATATTATTTTTGCAAAACTTGATGAAAGTAAGTTGAAAGCTCTAAATATCGCAGAGGCAGGGATATCCAATATGTTCTCAGAAATTGAAAAATTTCATAACGATGAAATATCAAGCCTGCCTTCTAATCCATATAGTGAAGATGTTTTAAACTCAGATAGTGAAATAATAGGAAGTTTTACTGTAGAGTATGAAGAAATTTATAACGACGATGGTAAACTCACTAATTATATAATAACTTCCGAAGGAACTGATGAATACAGCGGTCAAGCCAGAAAAATACAAGTAAATTTGGCAGTAAGCTTTTCGACCGAAGTTGATATCTTTGGTTATATTTATTCAAAGGGTGGCTTAGAGTTTTTTGACTTAATCAATGTACCCTTCATAAATGGCCCTTTGTATGTAGGTGAGGATCTCGTTATAAGAGATCTTATTCAGCTTGGAGATGTTGTAGATAGCGATAAAATTTTAGTTGGCGGTAATATAGATCTGGAAGGCTATATAGATATAGGTGGACCAACAAGAATTAGATCACAGATGATTAATGTTGCCGGTGATATTGAAATGAGCGGTGCGCTGATTGGTTCAACACTTATAGAATCCAATTCTTCGGTAGTGACAATGGCATTAATAGTTATGGGTGACATAAGGATGAGCGGGAGTTCACGAATAGGAAGTTCCAGTAATCCTGTTGATTTATCCTGCCATGGATCAATTAGCACAGGAACAGGTTCTAATATATATTATAATTCACCTATAGGTGATGATATATTTGATCCCCCAAAACTTAATGTTGGGGTTTATGTTAACAATTTTATAAGTCAGATACAGGAACCACCAAGTGATGTTCTCGTAATTGATGAAGATGATATGACTGATGGTGTATTTGTTATAGATCCGGAGCTTATACCGGTTGAGCCGCCACCTAATGATGTATTCCTGAGAGCAAATGGAGATAATTATATAAGTTTCGAGCAAGGAGATGATGGAAGTTACTATCTGGAGGTTGAAGGAAATGTTCTGATAAATGGTGATATTAGAATTGGTGAAGAAATAGAAGATAGTAATCTTGATTCTCCGGACAACGATATTTATTATTCAGGTAAAGGAAAGTTAATTGCCACTGGAAATATTGATGCTTCCTGTGGACTGGTTCCCGATTCTGTCAGTGATTTCCCCACAAATAGTCTGCTTATTCTGATGCCCTTAGGAGATTTAGATATATCTGTAGATGATTACAACCATTATTTAGCGGATTATGAAGATCCCGATGTGTATATTCTTGGTATAGCAGGAGGATCAGCAATACTGAGCAGCCATAATGCCGTTCTTGGTTCTTTAATATGCAATCAGATTAATGCCACAGATGAAGGTGGCTTTTTAGGTTATCTCCTCGGAAGCTTTGCAACTATAGGTTATCAGGAAAATCTGGGTGATAGTATTCCCGAGGATCTGCCAAAATTGGTATATGGAGGAGTAACCTTTTCAAAGCAGTGGGAAGAAGTTATTGACTAAAATTATTTTTGGGTATGTAAAAAATGTTAGAATATTTATAGGTAAAAGTGGTTGAGCTATTTGTCTCCAGAATTGAAAAGTTAAAGAGTTTCTTAAATATAAAAGAAATTCAGAGTTTTTTAATAACCGGTGATGAAAATATTTTTTATCTCACCGGTTTTTATGGTAAAGATTCAGGCAGCGTGTTACTGATTGCGGATGGCCATCTGTATCTGCTGGTTCATTTTATCTACCTGGAACAGGCAAGAAAATCAATTCAAAATAAAAATATAAGTATTGTTTGCTACCAGAGAAATAAATTCATAAATCTTGCAGAAATATTAAAAGGTTATAGTTTTAAATCGGTCAGTTTAGAGGGTAAGAATATAAGTTTTGCAGATTTCCGCAAACTGGAAAAGATTTTATCCAAACAGAATAAAAGACTTGTAAGTGTTGGTGGAGTCGTCGAGAAATTAAGAGCAGTCAAAGAGGAGACTGAAATTGCCAGTATTAAGAATGCATGCAAGATTACAGATAAAGTTTTTAAGAATATAATAAACTTTAGTGCTTCTAAAATAAATAATTATGAGGAAATTGAACTCGCTTATAGAATAGAAGAGCTTCTGATAAAAAATAACTCAAGCGGAAAGTCATTTGACACGATTGTTGCTTATGATAAGAACTCTTCTATGCCTCATTATTCTCCTCACAAAGTAAAGGTAAAAAACGGTTTGATACTTATGGACTTTGGATGTAAATTTGAGAATTACTGTTCGGATGTAACCCGGACAATTTTTACGAAGAATAATAAAATTTGTAATGAATTTAAAAAAATTTATGATATAGTTTTAAAGGCACAACTTGCAGCAATTGAAAAGTGCAGGGAAGGTATAACCTGCAGCCAATTGGACAGAGTAGCAAGGAAACTTATAACATCAAGAGGTTATGGTGCAAATTTTGGGCATGGGCTGGGACATGGGGTTGGCCTTGAAGTTCATGAAAAGCCAGCAATAAACACAGGAAACAGAACAGTTTTGAGAGAAAATATGGTCATAACTATTGAACCGGCTATCTATATAGAAAATCTTGGCGGTGTAAGAATAGAGGATATAGTTCTGGTAAGAAAGAGTAGTTGCGAAGTCCTTTATAGTTCAAGGAAAGATTTTTTCATAATGGATTGATCATACGATTACAGAAAAAGGAGAATCAGTTAATGATAAGCACCAGTGATTTCAAGAATGGAATGACTATAACATATGGTAACCAATTATATAGAATATTGTATTTTCAGCATGTTAAGCCTGGCAAAGGCGGTGCTTTTGTAAGAACAAAATTAAAGGATTTAAGTACTGGAGCTATTATTGATAAGACTTTTCGTGCTGGTGAGAAAATGGAGCAGGCAATACTGGAAACAAGGAAAATGCAATACCTGTACAAAGATCAGTATTATAATTTTATGGATGTCAAAACCTATGAACAGATCCAACTAAGTGAAAATGTACTGGAAGATCAAAAAGATTATTTGATGGAAAATATGGAACTAACAGTTATATTTTATAAAGGAAAGCCGATTTCAATTGAGCTTCCTATCAATATAGAGGCCGAAATTACGAAAACAGAACCAGGAGTGAAGGGAGATACGGTGAGCTCGAGCTTCAAGCCTGCAGAGATAGAAACCGGAGCAAAAGTTATGGTTCCATTATTTATAAATGTAGGAGACGTCATAAGAATTGATACCAGAACCGGAGAGTATATAACCAGAGTAAGTGTTTAATCAACTTTAAATGTATTTAAATTATGCCTAAAATTGCAAGGAGAAAAAGTAGAGAGAATGCAGTAATAATATTGTATCAAAGAGATTTACTGGAGAAAAAAGTAGATGAGATCGTAGAAAATAACTTACTGGCAGGTAAGAGATACGACGAGTTTACTTTAAAACTTGTAAAAGGCGTAGATAAACATAGAAAAAGAATTGACTGCATGATTACAGATATTGTGGAGAACTGGACCCTGGATAGAATAGCAATAATTGATAGAAATATTTTAAGAGTAGCTATTTATGAAATGTTATATGAAGACGATATACCTCTGAAAGTTTCCGTAGATGAGGCCATCGAGATCGCAAAAAGTTTAGGCCAAAAAGAAGATACTCCAAAGTTTGTAAATGGTGTTCTGGGCAAGATTTTAAATAATATAAACTGTTAATACTGCCATTTATGATATGGATTTATTAATATGTCTGACTCAAAAGTATACAATTTAAATGTAAATGAGCTTTATCCTGAATTCCTAATAAAAGAAATAAACGATAGTTTAAGATATTATGTCAAGAAATATAAGGGTAGCCCTGATATTTTAGAGAAGGCAATCAAATATAGTATAGAAAATGGTGGAAAGAGATTCAGGCCAATACTATGCTTGCTGACTGCAAAGAGCCTGGGGAAAAATTACAGAACGGTACTTCCTACTGCGTGTGCAATTGAATTTATCCATACCTATTCTTTAATACATGATGACCTACCTTCTATGGATAATGATGATCTCAGAAGGGGCAAACCTACGTGCCATAAGAAGTTTGGTGAAGATATAGCAATACTTACCGGTGATGCTTTATTTGCTGAGGCCTTTAATTTGATAATCAAATATCAAAAAGCAGACGCCAGAATAAAAAATAAGATTTTGGAAGAGATTGTTGACGCCTCAGGTGCTATGGGTATGGTTGCAGGACAGATAATAGACGTTTATTTTAGCGGTAAGAAGATCGGTGATGAAAAATTGGAATATATGCATCGAAATAAGACAGGAAAATTGATAACTGCTTCCGTTAGATGTGCAGCAATTCTGTGTAAAGCCGGTAGTGATTATCTTAAAAAGTTTACTGAATATTCCGAAAATTTAGGTCTTGCTTTCCAGATAACGGATGATATTTTAGATGTAACATCTAATAATTATACAGCAGGGAAGACGACAGGAAAGGATGCGATGCAGAAAAAAAATACTTATCCGGGTAGATGGGGAGTTTCAAAATCTAAAAAAATTGCCAGTGAAAAAATTAATGAAGCTATTACTGTAATTAAAAGCATGGATATAGACTATGAATGGCTGGTTAATATAGCTAATTTTTTATTAATAAGAAAGGCATAGCAAGTATTAAAAATATAAAGAGGGATAGTAAAAAGAAGAAAATATCGACCTTACTTTTAGAAAGAGAATTAGCTTCTACCAAAAAGGGTGCTCAGGCGCTAGTACTGGAGGGCAGAGTTAAGGTTAAGGGAAGAGTAATCGAAAAACCCGGCATACTTGTAGATCCAGATTCAGAGATAGAAATAGTTCCAGAAAATTTTTATGTTTCAAGAGGTGGTTTGAAATTAGAAGGAGTATTCAATGAATTAAAACTCAGTGCTGCTGGCAAAAGAGCTATAGATATAGGATCCTCGACAGGAGGGTTTACTGATTTTCTACTGAAAAATGGAGCAGAGAAAATAATTGATATTGATGTTGGATATGGACAGCTATCCTGGAAAATAAGGAACTTGCCACAGGTGATTGTTTTTGAAAGGACAAATATCAGGCATCTTGACATTAGCAGACTTCCGTTCATTTCAAATCTTACAGTTGTAGATGTTTCTTTTATTTCCATAAGGAAAATTTTCAGTAAGATCTTGGAACTTACAGATATAGACGGCGAAATATTGCTGCTGGTAAAGCCGCAATTTGAATTAAAAAAAGATGAAGTTGAAAATAAAGGCATAATCAGGAGTAAAAAATTGCATCATAAGGTACTAGTGGAAATAGCCGAATTTATTATAAAATTTCCAGTTGAGATAAAAAGTTTTACTTTTTCAAAAATAAAAGGTTCGAAGGGTAATATTGAATTCTGGATTTTTTTAATAAAATCACTTAAAGAAGCTAAATCTATTTTAAATTATGATAAAATAATTGAAGATGTAGTTGATAGAGCACATTTTTATTTTAATCAGTCTAAGGAATAAGAAATGAAAAATATTGGCATAGTTTCAAATAACGAGAAGCAGGAAGCGATAGAAATTGCACGGGAGATATATGACTATTTAATTAAAAAAGGCAGTAATGTCAATGTGCTTCTGGTGGAAACAGATAAGATGCCTAGAAACTACCACCTTCCCTCAGTTTCTGAAGAAGAATTCAGTAAAAGAAATGATGTAATAATAGCAGTAGGAGGAGATGGGACATTTCTGAGGGCTTCAAAATATTCTTTCAAGAAAGAAATCCCTGTACTGGGAATTAATGTGGGAAATCTGGGATTTTTAACCGTTGTGGATACCTGTAATATGTATAACGCTATAGATAGAGTACTGAAAGACATGTACAAAGTGGAAAAAAGAATGTTACTGGAGGGCAGATTTTTTAAAGGCAAAGAAGCAATAGAAAATAAGGCCCTTCCTTATCTGGCTTTGAATGAGTTTGCAATAACAAGGTCTATGCTTGGAAAAATAATAAGATTTGAAATTGTAGTAAACGGAATATCGATAAAGAACTTTGCTGCTGATGGAGTAATAATTTCTACACCAACAGGTTCTACAGCATATTCCCTCTCAGCCGGAGGACCGATTGTGGAACCAAGAAGTGAAGTTATAATTATAACCCCTATATGCCCGCATACATTGCTCAGTAGAAGCATAATTCTAAACCCAGACAATAAATTGGAAATAATGATTAATTCGAGAAATGAAAAAGACAGTATGAGTGTTGACGGTAAAACAGTGCCAGTCAGCATTGAGTCGGGTTATACATTCAAGGTGAAAAAATCAAAACTAAAATTGAAGCTTATAACTTTTAATAAGGATATTTTTTTCAAAGTATTTAAAGAAAAATTTATTGAAAGAATCTAATTAAAAATAAGTTTGTGATTTTATTTCATAAGTATGCTAAAAGAGCTACAGGTAAAAAATTTTGCCATAATAGATGATGCCAGAATAAAATTTCAGAGAGGCCTTAACATTCTGACCGGGGAAACAGGAGCCGGTAAAACCCTTATAATTGAAGCAATAAACTTGTTGATCGGTGAACGTGCAGGTGTTGATTTAATAAGAGACGGTGAAGATAAGTTACTGGTTCAGGGGTATTTTGATTTTAGAAACAACCCCACGATTATAAATTATCTACTATCCCAGAATTTAATTGATGAAGAGGAAACAGGTGATGATATAGTGATAACGAGGGAAGTAACGAGGGTTGGCAAAAACAGGGCATTCGTAAACGGGATTTTTACTCAGGTCAATAACTTAAAGAAAATAGGAGAACTTTTTCTGGACATTCATGGTCAGCATGATCACCAATACTTGCTGAATCATAAGACTCACATAGAGATAATAGATAGATTTGGCAGAGACAGGATTTCAGATACAAAAAGAGATTATTCTAAAAGTCTGGAAGAGTATTTCAAAAGAATGGAAGAATTCTCAAAATTAAAGGAATTAAAGAATACCAGAGAAGAAAAGTTAAAAGATCTAAATTACAGGTATGAAGAGATTAAGAAATTAAATATCAGAGAAAATGAAGAAGAAATTTTAGAAAACGAAATAAGGATTCTTAAAAATTATGAGAAGATTTATAAACTGGCATCAGAGAGTAAAAAGATTATAGATGGCGATAATACTGATATTCCGTCAATAAGCGACAATTTGGCTGTTCTGAATAAGAATATAACAGAGCTTTCTGAAATTGATAATAAGTTTAAAAAATTTAACGATAGGATGTCTGCTCTCGGAGATTTTATTAAGGAATTAAGTTATCATCTAAACAGTTATCTTGCCGATTTTGATTTCAGCGCAGAAAGATTGGACAGTATTCAGGAAAGGCTATTTAAGCTGTCAGAAATAAAGAAAAAATATAACCTTGATTTGAATTTAATTAACCAGTATGCAGAAAAATTAAAAGAGGAAATTGATAGTTTTGAAAATCTGGATGGCGAGATTGAGAAAAAGCAGATCCAGTATAATGAAATTCACAAAATTTTAATAAATAAAGCTTTACTGCTAAGTGAGCTGAGGAAAGAAACAGTAACTAGTCTGAAGGAAAAGATAACCAAAGAAATGGCTGATCTGGGCTTTAAATCCGTGTCTTTTCAACCACAACACAGACTGCTGGAAGGCGATAATGGAATAGAGATTGAAGGAGAAAAGGTAAAATTTGCTAAAGACGGGATAGATGATATAGAATTTTTAATATCCCTGAATGTAGGCGAAGCCGAAAGACCACTTAGTAAGATTGCTTCAGGTGGGGAAATATCGAGGATTATGCTTGCTCTAAAATCGGTGATAGGTTCTGTTGATAATATCACTACTATGATATTTGACGAAATAGATGTAGGTATAGGAGGTGCAGCTTCACTGGTGGTTGGTGAAAAGTTATATAAAATTTCGAGAAACTGCCAGGTAATCGCCATTACTCATCTTGCACAGATCGCCTGTTTTTCTGATGCCCATTATTTTATTGATAAGTTCACAGACGGTAAAAGAACTAAGATAAAAATAAAGAAACTGGACCTGGGAAGTAAGATAAAAGAAATTTCCCGAATGATGAGTGGACTGACTGAAAGCGATATTTCAGTTATGCATGCCGAGGAACTTCTGGACAAATGTAATACTATTAAAAATGATTTAGTAGAGAGGAAGATTAAAGTTGAAAACTAAGTTCATCTTCGTAACCGGAGGAGTTTTATCTTCACTGGGTAAAGGTATATGTGCAGCATCTCTGGGAAGACTTTTGAAGTCGAGAGGCTATAGTGTCACTATCCAAAAATTTGATCCTTATATAAACATCGATCCTGGAACTATGAATCCTATTCAACATGGAGAAGTCTTTGTTACCGATGACGGAGGTGAAACTGATCTTGATCTGGGACATTACGAGAGGTTTATTGATGAAGATTTGTCTAAATATAATAATTTCACTTCAGGAAAAATTTATAAAGGTGTTATTGACAATGAGAGAAAAGGCAAATTTCTGGGGTCCACAGTGCAGGTAATTCCCCATGTAACAGATGAAATAAAAGCAAGTATCAAAAAAACTTTACTTCGAAGGAGAACAGATATAGTTATTACCGAGATAGGAGGAACCGTAGGTGACATAGAAAGCCTGCCTTTTCTGGAAGCAATAAGACAATTTAAAAAGGACGTTGGAAAAGAGAATGTTCTTTATATTCATGTTACCTACATACCGTATCTAAAAACTACCGAAGAATTAAAATCAAAACCTACCCAACACAGTGTAAAAGAGCTCAGAAGTATAGGAATTCAGCCGGATATAATAATATGTAGAAGTGAAACAAAATTAACTGACAGCATAAAAGGTAAAATAAGCCTTTTCTGTGATATAGAAAAAGAAGACACCATCGAAGCAATTGATGTTAAACATATTTATGAAGTTCCTTTAATGCTTCAAAAAGAAAAATTGGATTCAAGAGTCCTGTCAAAACTAAAATTAAAAGCCAGAGAGTCTGACCTTAAGGGGTGGAAGAAACTGGTCAGTGCAATTCATCATCTGGATGGCGAAGTAGAGATAGGAATAGTTGGAAAATATACCAATTTGAAAGATGCTTATATAAGTATTGTGGAATCTTTAAACCATGGTGGATATTATTTCAAGAAAAATGTTAAGTTAACATGGATAAATTCTGAATCAATAGAAGAAAGCTGCCCGGAAGAAAATATATTATTTAAAGTAGACGGAATACTGGTGCCGTACGGTTTCGGGGCCAGAGGAATAAACGGAAAAATCAATGCTATAAGGTGTGCCAGGAAAAAAAAGATACCATTTTTGGGAATATGTCTGGGAATGCAGTGTGCAGTAATCGAATTTGGAAGAAACGTACTGGGTCTTGAAGACGCAAACAGCACTGAATTTGATCCTGATACCAGAAGCCCCCTTATTGATTTAATGCATGAGCAGAAAGATATAGAAGATAAGGGCGGAACTATGAGATTGGGAAGTTATAAGTGTAGGTTGAAGATTGATTCTAAAGCTTTTAAAGCTTACCAGAAAAGAATTATTTTTGAGAGGCACAGACATAGATTCGAGTTAAATAATGATTACCGGGACAAATTAGAGAAAGCAGGTCTTGTAGTAACTGGAATCAATCCAGATAAGAACCTGGCGGAGATTGTTGAAATAAAGAACCACCCCTGGTTTGTTGCAGTTCAGTTTCATCCTGAATTTAAGTCTAGGCCAGATAAACCCCATCCATTATTCAGAGATTTTATAGGTGCTTCCATAAAATATTCATCCCTGAAAAGAAAGAAACAAGTTGTTTAGAGATAATAGAAAAGATTCACAGAATTAAGGTATGAGTTTTAAAACAAGTAAGACTAAAAAAACTTTGGTTTTAATAAATTCTATTTTACTTATTATAATTATTTTATTTACTCCTCTTGTTTATTACGTTTTTAATCTGAATTATTATGTGACTTTATATGAGGATAATGAAGTGTTCTCTGTTTTGAATAAAAGTGAAGTTATAAATATCACGAAAAAAATTTTTGAATTTTTTAAATATAAATCAGAATTGGACCCCCTGGATTATACCAACCAGGTAAAATATGCAGATGAAAGTATGAGCGCGGTCGCCGTTTTCACACTTGATGAGGTCAGCCACCTTGAAGATGTAAGAATACTGCTTGCAAGAATTTTTATTTTATATTATTCAAGTCTTGTCGTATTTATAATTATAACTTTATTGTTGATAGAAAGGGATATTAAGAATTTTATTAGAAATTTAGGGATAACATTTATAATATCTTCAGCGGTGATGCTGTTGTTTGTTATGATTATTTATTTTTTTGGGAAAAATTTTCCTGCTTTATTTGAAAATTTTCATCTGTTGTTTTTCCCTCAGGGGAACTACGCTTTTCCCGAGGGCTCTCTTATAATTACCCTTTTTCCATCCGGTTTCTTTTATGATTTCTTTGTAAGGCTTATTTTAAGTTCTACTATAATATCGGTTGTTTTACTGGTTACAGGTATAATCTTTATTAACATCTTTAAGCTTGCGAAAAAATATGATAAAAAAATTACTATTAACACTGGAAAGATCTAAATGTTAAGAAGTGAAAAGTATAATATGATTAACGAAAAAAGACTTCTACAAATATTTATTGAACTGTTAAGAATAAAAAGCCCCTCAAAAAATGAAAAAGAAATAGTTAACCATGTAAGCCAAAAATTAAAAAAACTGGGCCTTGAAGTTAATGTTGATAAGTGTGGCAGTAAATTTGGCAGCAATGCGGGAAATATCATAGCTTTATACCGGACAAAGAATCCATCAGGAAGCAGCCCAATTTTTCTGGCAGCGCATCTTGACACAGTAAGTATAAATGGAGACATCATACCAGTAATAGAGAATGGGAAGATAGTCAATAGTAACAAGGAATGCATATTGGGTGGCGATAACAAGGCTGCTGTTGCTGCAATTCTAGAAGCTCTAAATGTTATAAAGAAAAAAAATATCCCCACGGGAAATATTTACATTATATTTACTATTTCAGAAGAAATTGGGGTATTAGGCTCAAAATGTATTGATATGAATTCAATCAAAGCAAAGTATGGTTTTGCATTTGATAGTGATGGTGATGTGGGAGCTATAATAAATAAAGCACCATATCAGAATTCAATTTATGCGTACTTTAAAGGAAGATCAGCCCACGCGGGGGTAGAGCCTGAAAAGGGGATTAATTCTATTAAAGCCGCTGCTATAGCAATTTCCAATATGAAAATGGGCAGGATAGATGAAGAAAGTACATGTAATGTGGGAAGAATAGATGGAGGTGTGGCCAGAAATATAGTTGCGGAGGATACAAAATTAGAGCTGGAAGCAAGAAGTTTAAAATTATCAAAACTCGAAAAAATTACTGATGAAATGATTAATGACCTGAAAAAAGGCGCAAAAGAAACCGGAGCAATTTTGAATTATGAGACCATAAGGGAATATGACGGGTTTGAAATTGCAGAAAATGAAATACCTGTATGCGTTGCCAGAGCGGCCATAGAAAAGTTAAAAATAAAACCGAAAATCACATCATCAGGAGGAGGAAGCGATATTAATATATTTAATTCAAAGGGAAAAACATCGCTTAATTTGAGTAGTGGAATGGAGAACGTTCACACAAGTAAAGAATTTGTGAAAGTTGAGCAATTGGTAAAATTGGCTGCGTTGGTACTTGAAATATGTAAATCTATAATTTAGTTTTAATAAGATAAAAGGAAAAATTTTAAAATGACTAAAGAACTTTACGAAAAGAAAGTAAGCTCAAAGGAAATTTTTAAAGGCGAAATAGTTGAGTTGTTTGTCGATAGAGTAAAACTACCAAACAATAAAATCGCTACAAGAGAAAAGGTCACTCACCCTGGCGCGGTTGGTATTGTTCCCATAAACAAAGAAGGGAAAATAATACTGGTAAAACAGTTCAGATACCCCTTAAACAGCGTCTTAATGGAAATACCGGCAGGGAAGTTAGGCAAAAATGAAGTTCCTCTGGATTGTGCCAGAAGGGAACTAAGAGAGGAAGTCGGAGCAGCAGGAGGGAAATTAATCCATTTGGCTGATTTCCATACATCGCCCGGGTTTTGCAATGAAATATTATATTTATATCTGGCCATAGATTTTGAAAAAAAAGGAAACAATTTAGATGAAGATGAATTCCTGGAAATAGTTGAATTAAAGATGGTAGATGCTCTCTCATACATAGAAAATGGTAAATTAAGAGATGCAAAAACCATTATAGGGATACTGCTAGCCAGGGATTATTTAAACAGGAATATAAAAGTTGGCAAAAGAAGTAAAAAATAAGGGTATTGGCAGTGTTATCGGTAAGTATATCGAATATTTGAGATTTGAAAGACTGCTGCTTCCAAATACTATTAACTCCTACCTGATGGATCTGAAAAAATTCAGAGTTTTCCTGAAAAACAGAAATATAGAAAATTACCGTGAGCTCTCAAAAGAACAGATACTGGATTTTCTTCAAAATTTATATAAAAGCCAATCAGAATCATCTATCTCAAGAATATTGTCAACACTTAGAAGCTTTTATAAATTTCTGGTAATAGAAAGAGTTTGCCAGAAGAATCCCTGGATACAGGTAAGTAGCCCAAAGAAACCAAAAAAAATGCTGGAAGTTTTAAAATTGGAGGAAGTAGAAAAGTTCCTTGAAAGTATACCATATTCTACCGCACTGGAGATGAGAGATAAGGCTATGTTTGAAATATTATACTCCTGCGGGCTTAGAGTAAGCGAGATTATAAATTTAAAGATGCAGAATATTGATTTTGATGAAGAGTTGTTAAGATTTGTGGGTAAGGGAGACAAGGAGAGAATTACTCCAATAGGTGAGAAGGGAATGTTATTTTTAGAAAAGTACCTGAGAACAAGCAGATATAAAATCAAAAAGGAATACAGGTCAGATTATGTTTTCTTGAACAGGAGTGGTGGGAGGATAACCAGACAGGGATTCTGGAAGATACTGAAAAAATATGCCAGTAGAGTAAATCTTGATAAGAATCTATATCCTCATATCTTCAGACATAGTTTTGCCACTCACATGCTGCAGAGGGGAGCAGATTTAAGGACAGTACAGGAATTACTTGGCCACAGCAGCATTTCTACAACCGAAATTTATACTAATCTGGACAAGGAACATATAAAAGAAGTATATTTTAGATATCATCCCAGAGAAAAAAAGTAAATTGATTGTGAAAAACCTATAGAGATTTATTTTATAATTTAACTTTGGCGTAGCATAGAATAATATTTGCAAATTCAACAGATTTTGGTATGGTATATGGTCATAGAATAATGAAAGGTCAGGGTATATGAGTGGTCTGGGACAATCGATAATAGATTTTTTAAAACAGTTACTTACCTGGGCACCAGGTTTGATCATGGGTGTTATTTTACATGAGTATGCCCACGGATATATAGCTTACAAAAGTGGTGATCCCACTGCCAGAAATATGGGAAGGCTTACTCTGAATCCAATTGCACACATAGATTTATTTGGAAGTATACTTTTGCCTCTGCTACTTATACTTATTAATTCCGGTATAATATTTGGTTACGCCAAACCGGTTCCCATAAACCCTTCATATTTTAGAAATTACAGGAAAGGAATCCGCTATACTTCACTGGCCGGTCCGGCAGCGAATCTTATTTTCGCTTTTGTAGCAGGCTTGATATATGGCCTTTTTTTCTACATTTATTTTAAACTAACAAACGGGGTATTGGTATCAGACACTCTTGGGTACAGAACTTTTGATCTTATAAGCCGGATTTTTCAGGGTGCAATATATGTAAACATTTTCTTAGCTATCTTTAACTTCATACCTATACCGCCACTTGACGGTTCAAAGATTCTCGCTTCCTTTCTGCCTGATGAAGCTATGTTTAGATATTTAAATTTTGGAAGATTTGGTTTTATATTCATTTTCATATTAATGTTTCTTTTTGGAGGAAGGTTCTGGGCTGCTATATCCCCGGTATTTAACTTTATTTATAATGCGTGTACCTGGTGGCGGTATTTAATTAGTTAATGGATAGGATAACAGAGGAGTAATGAATGAAAAAGAGAATGCTTACCGGATTTCGACCAACAGGCAAGTTGCATCTGGGCCATTTGCATGGAAATATTAGTAATATGATCAAATATCAGAAGGACTATGAAAATTTTTTCTTCCTGGTTGACTGGCATGCATTATCAACAGAATACCAGAATCCTAAGAATATAAAACTTGATTTAGTCGAATGTGTGGTGGATTTGATAGCTCTGGGAATTGATCCCAGGTTCACTCATTTATACAGGCAATCAGATATACCACAGATATCAGAGCTGACTCTCTATCTTTCAATGATTACCCCTTTATCCTGGCTGGAGCGCTGCCCTACTTATAAAGAACAGATAAGCGAATTAAAGTCGAAAGATCTATCCACGCTCGGTTTTTTGTCGTATCCTGTGCTTATGGCTGCGGATATACTTATAGTCAATTCCGATATAATACCGGTTGGGGAGGATCAATTACCTCATCTTGAAATCACAAGGGAGATTGCAAGGAGATTTAATCATCTCTATGGGAAATATTTTACCGAGCCGAAGGAAATGCTCTCAAAAGCTACCCGTGTTCCAGGAATAGATGGCAGGAAGATGTCCAAAAGTTATGATAATGCTGTATTTTTATCAGACAATTTTGAAACAATCCGCAAAAAAGTTGGAATGATGATAACTGATCCCAAAAGAGTACATCTTAAAGATCCCGGTCATCCGGAAGTTTGTAGTGTATTTGATTTCTACAAAATATATAAGGAAGAGGGAATAGAGGAAATAGAAAACAGATGTAAACAGGGAAAAATCGGATGCACCGGGTGCAAAGAAGAGATTTCAGCGATAATATATAGATCTTTGAAAGATTTTCAGGAAAGAAGAAATGAGATTAAGAAAGATTTAAATTACATTTATAACATACTGGAAGAAGGTAAAACCCAGGTTAGAAAAATTGCTGATGAAACGATATCTGATGTAAGAAAAAAGATGGGCATAGATTAGATTGGAAAACTGTATAGAAAGCAAAGACTATTTAGTAGAGTACAAAGAATTTAGAGGTCCTATAAATCTTCTTCTGGAGTTAGTCCAGAAAAAAAAAGAAGATATCTATGAAATCAGTTTAAATACCATTATAAAAGATTTCATAAGTTACATTAAAAATAAAAAAAATATATTATTTGACACTCTATCGGGATTTGTATATATAGCTTCCATTCTACTGGAAATAAAATCAAGATCACTGTTTCCCTCAAAGAGCGAAACTGCTGATGAAGAGGAAAATGTTTTAAGTGCTGAAATTCTAAAAAGAAGGGAAGAGGAGTACAGGATTTTTAAGAAGATATCCAATTACCTGGGGAGTCTTTATGAAAGAGAGTCCCTATATTTCATAAGGGAAGCCCCCATAGAAAAAGAATTTCTAAAGTTACTGCCGGATTTTACCAGGGATATAAACATAAAGGAGTTATCATTAATTGCTTCAAAACTTATTAAGTATAAAGAGGAAAAATTAAATTTAAACAATATTTATAACCACAGGATAAGTATAAGCATATTTGAGGAGATGAAAAGAATAAGAGGAATATTATATTCAAAAGATAATATAACATTTAAGGAAATCACATCTAAGTATGACCAAATTATTGATAAAATAATCAGCTTCCTGTCAATACTGGAGCTTTACAAAAAGAATGTGATCGATATTGTTCAGTTTGAGAGTTTTGGTAGCATTATAATAAAAAGAATTAAATAACAAGCTGGAATGTAAATAAAGTGAATAGTCAAGGTAAAAATAAGAGTATAGTATTGCATGGAGAAAAAACATGGCTTAAAACCTGTGTAGAGGGCATACTTTTTGTGTCTGAGGGAGTAGTAAAAGCCAGAGAAATATCCTCTGTGCTAGGAATTACTGAAAAAAAAGTGTATGAAATAATAGAGCTTCTGGAAAAGGAGTATATTGATGAGAATAGAGGATTTATCGTTAAAAAAGTGGCCGGAGGGTTCAGACTTTACTCAAATCCTTCATTGAGTGAAATACTGATAAAATTTATTAAATCCAACATACGTTCATATCTTTCCCAGGCTGCACTTGAAACCCTGGCAATTATTTCTTACAGGCAGCCCGTCACCAGGACACAAATTGCTGAACTAAGAGGAGTTAGAAATGATAGTGTAATACTGACACTGGTGGATAAAGGATTGATAAAAGAAGCAGGCAAGCTTAAGGAACCGGGAAATCCTATATTATATAAAGTAACTGAAAGGTTTTTGGAGCTTTTGGGTATAGAAAATTTAAAAGAGTTGCCCCCTCTGGAAGATTTTAGAGAAAATAAAGAAGACGTCCAGAATATGGACGAGTAAAATGGTAAGAGCAATAGAACCTTTATAGCCGTGGAGAATATTCATGACCAGGTCGAAAAAAACAATCACAATGATGATATTATTACTTCTAATTACAGTTCTGAATCTTACTTCCTGCCGTAACAGAAGCGAAGAAGAGTCCATCGATATAGGAGTATTCACAGGCATCCCAAATTCATATCTTTTAAGTAAGATAAATGTGCCCGGTCAAGCCATAGATGTCGATACAGACGGTAATTACGCCTACCTTACCAGTGATCTGGGCATCCTTTATATAATAGATATTAAAGATAAGGAGAACCCTGCAGTAGTTGGGAAGTGCAACGGAGTAGATTCAGCAAATATTGTAATTGTCAAAGATAATTACGCATATATCTCATATACCGAGTGGATCAGCGATGAAAATGTTGAAGCTTATACTAACTGCGGATTTTACATAGTGGATATACGCAAAAAAGAGAATCCCATACTTGTCGGAAACTATAATACCGGCGAGAATAATAATAAATCAGCGTATGGCTTATTCATTGAAGGTGATTATGTCTATATTAATACTTCGGTTGAAAATGAAAATTGGGAAATAAGTAAGTTTGAGATTGTAGACATTTCGAAAAAAAATAACCCCGAAATTGTCAGTGCATATGAAGTGGATGGACTACCTTCGAGTATATGGGTGAAGGATAGTCTAGCCTATATAAATATCAATTTTTACGATTATGAAAAAAGAGAATATGCGGATGACAGCAGGCTGCTTGTTCTAGATGTAAAAGAAAAAAATAATCCTAAAATTGTAGGTTCGTGCAAGATTCCTTCAAATTCGTGGGGAATATATGTGCTGGGAAGTTATGCTTATGTTACAAGCTGTAAAAGTGATGAGGAAAGAGAAAGGTATACTGAAAGTATACTTCAGATAGTGGATGTGAGAGATTTATCTAATCTAAAAGCTCTTGGAAGTTGCGAAATTCCAGGTGGGGCATGGGAACTGGATTCTGTGGGCGATTTTATTTATGTATCAAGCCTATCTGGAGGAATATATACTGTAGATGTCAAAGATGATAAAAATCCTATTATTGTTGATAGTCTAAATACTGATGGAACTTCATACGATATAACCATAAAAGGCAACTACGGATATATTGTGGATGGGTTTGAAGGAATGGCTATAGTAGAATTATCAGGTCAGGTTGTAGAAAAAGAAAAATTGTACACTGATAGCAGCAGTGATACGAACTTACCTCCAAAAGCTTTTATTGAGATTACCGGAGACAAGCTGGCGGAGGACTGTTTTCAAATAAAAAATCCGGTGTATTTTGACGGCAGGAAATCTTTTGATCCGGATGGAGATGAGCTAAATTATTTATGGGTAGTAAATGGTGACAAATCTTCAGATGAAGAATCTTTTTCTTACTATTTTGATAAACCAGGCGAGAATGAAGTAGAACTGGTTGTTTCAGATGGAACTGAAAGCAGTAAGGCAGTTGAGGCTGTACTGGTTACAGAGATGAATCTACCTATCACATCCCTCATTCAGCATGATTTTAAGGTTGAGATAGAATATACTTTAACGAACAATAGTACAGAAAGTTTAGAGGATATTGAGTGTTTTATGAGAATCCCGCAGACATATTACCCATTCCAGATAATAAATGATCTTTTACCCAATATTCCAAATACTGATGAATTGTTTGATAACAACTGGAATTCGCTTATCCATTTTCAATTTGAAGATGAGCTTCAGGCAGGTGAAAGTCTAACTGCATCGGTAGAAGCAGATGTAACTATGTATGAATTCGATTATAGATATATTGATAGTGACAATTTAAGTTATGACGAAAATGATGAGGATCTGGAAACATATACTACTGATGACTTATTTATAGATTCGGATAACCCTGAAATTTACAATACAGCTGAATCATTAATTAAAAGTGAAACCAGACCAATAGAAATAGCAAAAATTCTCTATAATTTTGTAATCAGGAATCTTTATTACGACTTCCCACGTGCTGAGGAAAAAAATTATGAATTTCTTTATGCTTCTGAAATATTGGAAAGAGGAAAGGGCGTGTGCAGCGATTATGCTATTCTGTATGCAGCTCTTTTGAGATCAGCAGGTATACCTGCAAGGCTTGCAGCAGGAATTCCTGTATATACTATTCTGTATGAAAGAGAAAAAGAGATAGATATGGGACATGCATGGGTTGAAATTAAACTACCCGGTTATGGGTGGATACCGATAGATATTACACCGGAAGAAGATTTTATGTCTTCAAATTATTATCTGGATGTTGTCATAGAAAAAGGTTCCGGGTATTTATATGAAAATAAAACAATGGACTGGGGAAGTTATTATTATGATGGGTTTTTAGTTCCAGAGGAGGACCAGGAATTTATTTACAGAGTAACCGGTCTTGACCTTGGAGACATTGAACTTGACTAATTCTATCAGTAAAAATAAAAATTAAGTATTTAATAAAAAAACTAAAATGACCATAAATCTGGATTATGTGCTATGATATAATAATATCCCTATAAAGACGCTGCTAAGATTATATTATAATAAGAAAGAAAGTGTCGTTTCGAAATGGTACTTTTTATTTACAATATAATAGTTTCTTTCTTACTACTAATATTTTTTGTTAATTATCTTATCAATTCCATTCTTTTTAAAGATATATCAAATTACAAACTGCCTCCAGAAGTAAAAGAAGAAAATCCTCTTATTTCGATTCTGGTACCTGCCCGAAACGAAGAAGAAAATATAGAAAAATGTCTACTTTCTTTAGTAAAGCAGGATTATAAAAATACAGAAATTCTGGTACTTAATGATAACTCCACTGATAAAACCGCCATCATTGCCGGAAATATATCAAAGGTCTTTAAGAATGTAAAACTGATTAATGGTGGGCCTTTGCCAGAGGGATGGACAGGCAAGAATTACGCCTGTTATCAATTGTTTAAAAAGTCGAAGGGCAAATATTTATTTTTCACCGATGCAGATACTATCCATAACAAGGGATCCGTAACCAGTGCGATCAGTTGTCTTACGCAGGAAAAGCTTGATATACTGTCCGCGTGTCCAAATCAGATTATGAAATCATTCCACGAGAGGATGGTGATTAATCTGACAAATTTTCAAATTTTAATTCCTCCATTACTTTTTGTTAGAAAATCCAGAATTCCTGTATTCGGCAGTGGAATAGGAAGTCTAATGATAGTTAAAAGAAACATTTACCAGAGTCTCGGAGGACATAAAGGAATTAGAAATAGTTGTGTGGAGGATACCATTATTTCAAAATTATTTATTAAGAAGGGTTATAAATTTATGATTTTTAATGGGAGAAGAACATATTCAACCAGATTGTATAATAATTTTAAAGAAATATATGATGGATTTTGCAGAGTCTTTCTTGGAAACTTTAACAGCAAATTTGTGGTCTCATTGATTATTCTTGTTATGTTTGTCTTCTTCCTATTCCCATTTATTTTACTGGCATTTTTACCCTTTATTGAATTTCAGATTTATGCATTATTCTATACAAATTTGTTAATGGTATTATTTCAAATCCTGGTCATATTATCAACAAGGGCAATGGCTACAATGAAAATAAATGGAAGAATTATTGATATATTTTTACACCCAATTTCAATACTTTATATGATCTTTATGAATTTAAAGTTATTACTTCAAAGAAAAAGAAACTCCCAGATTAGCTGGAAGGGGAGGCTGTATAGATATTCATCTAATTTCGCAAATGGACTATTGAGATAAGAATATGGAACTGCAAAGAAAACAAATCCTAGAGGGTAACTTAAATAAGCTGCTTTTTAAGTTTGCCGGGCCGGGAATTCTAGGATTGCTATCAGGGTTTATCTATGTGATCGTGGATGCTATTTTTGTAGGCAGGGGAGTTGGCTCTCTGGCAATAACCGCCCTTTCAATAGCATTACCTATACTGCTGGCAATGATGGCTATTGGACTTATGGTAGGAACTGGTTCCGCTTCTATTATTTCAAGAGCTCTGGGTAGGAATGATATAAAAGAAGCAGTAAATGCAATGGGGAACGGTGTCATACTGAATTTTTTTCTAAACACCGTTTTTATAGCACTGGGGTATGTGTTTATTGATAGAATGCTTATTTTTTTTGGCGCTTCCACAGATGTAATACCCCTTGCAAAAGAGTATCTGGTTATCGTATTCCCGGGCTTTATCCTTCTTTCTTTTTTAATCACTACCAATGATTTTGTAAGAGCAGAGGGAAAGCCCAGAGCAGCAATGTATTTTATTGCTGTTGGGTCATTATTAAATATTATATTTGATCCGGTTTTCATTTTTGGCTTCAAAATGGGCATAAGAGGAGCCGCCATTGCTACTGTTATAGGTGAAGTACTGAGTACAGCTCTTATAATGTGGTTTTATATGTGGGGTAAAAGTATTTACAAATTTAAGTTGCAAATGTTTAAGATTGATTTTAGAAAAATAAGAGAAATACTGCTTATCGGCTGTCCAAATTTCTTTATGATGACTATTGCAAGTATAGTAATTCTAATTTTTAATAGATCGCTACGAATATATGGGAATGATATCCATATAGCTATTCTGGGTATAGGCTACCGGATGATTGGACTGATACAGATACCCATAGTTGTGATATCTCAAAGTTTTGCCACTATTTCAAGTTTTAATTATGGTGCAAAAAAATACCTGCGAGTTAAGAAAGTATTAGGAATAACCGTAATGTGGACTACTATTATATCCTTTCTGGCTTTTATACCAATGATGTTTTTCCCAAGGTATTTCTTAAGTATTTTTAGCAGTGACCCCGATCTTATTAATAATGGGATAACACCTTTAAGAATATTAGTTGCACTTTTTCCTATGGTAGGTATGCACATGGTTAGTGCCAGCTTTTTCCAGTCTCTGGGAAAGGCAATACAATCACTGTTGATTATTTTGACCAAACAATTTTTATTTTTAGTTCCTGCTATTTACATACTCCCAAAAATTTTTGGCTTAAATGGAGTCTGGCTGGCAATGCCGACCGCAGACTTTTTGTCATTGTCTATCGCTGCCATATTCATATTTTATGAAATTAGAATTTTTAACCGGAAAGTTGCTGATGAAGCCTTAGAGAGTAGTTGAAGTGTAGACAATTCTATAAAAGAAACCTCCCCTAAGATGGACGTGAGGTATTATTTGAATTTTGACTTATTGACCTATAGATATTATATTTATTAAAAGTTAATATTCCTTATATTATGAAGAAAGAACAATCAATCATTTTAAGAGATTCATACAAGAAAAAAGTTGCCCTTTTTTCTTTACTGGTATCTATTTTTCTTGTTATTATTAAAGTTGCAATTGCTTATTTTACAAATAGCATTGGCGTTTTCTCAGAGGCTTTAAATAATGGTCTTGATATTGTAACTGTTCTCATAACCTATATGGCCATAAGGATTTCAACAAGGCCAGCTGATAAAGATCATACTTATGGACATGGAAAGTATGAAAATCTTTCTGCTTTTTTAGAAATTATTATAATATCCGCTTTAAGTTTCTTTATTATATATAAATCCATTCAAAGAATAATTTATAGAAATTTTGTATTGAATTTAAACTGGTATGTATTTTTAATTTTGGTGATTTCTATAGCTTTAAATATAATAAGAGTCTTTTATATCGGGAGAGCTGCAAGAAGATACAACTCTTTTGCATTCAAGGCGGATTTTTTAAATTATACAAGTGATATCATAAGCTCAACCGTTGTAATAGTAGGATTATTAGTAGCTAATACCGGGTTTAACCTAGCAGATCCTATCGCTTCTATAATCGTTTCTATAATTGTTTTGATTTTTAGTTCAAGGCTATTAGTAAGTACAGTAAGGAATTTAATGGACTATATCCCAAGAGAAGTCACTGACAAGGTCCTGGAAATATTAAAAGAAATCCATGAGATAAAATCCATTAATAAATTGAAAATACATGAAGTTGGAAATATTAAGTTTATAAATCTGGAAATATGTTTAAAAAGCAATTTATATTTGTCGCAGGTTGAAAAAATCAAGGAGAAAATAAAGAATAGAATTAGAAGCAATATACAGGACTCAGAAATAATTCTGGAAACTAAATCTCTGCCGTCTAAAGACAATATAGAGGCTTATGTAAAAGAAATTATACTAAACCAGTTATATGTAAAAGATATTCATAATATTTTCATATATAATGTTGGCAATCAGATCGATATTTCTATTCATATAGAACTGAGTAAATACCTAAAACTTGAAGAAAGTGAGAAACTAACTAAGGTTACTGAAGAAAAGATTAAAGAAAAAATATGGAACATACGCAGCGTATATATTCATATTGAAGATTACAGGAGCGATGAAAACTGGAATGACGTAACAGGAAAATCAGAAAGATTGATTACTAAAATAAAAAAAGAAATATCATTATATGTAAATCCTCAGACATGTCATAATTTTACTATACTTGAAAAGGAAGGATTATATAATCTGGCATTTCATTGCAGACTCGAAAAAAACCTGGATATAAAAGAAGCGCATTCTGTAATTACTAAAATAGAAGATAATATAAAGAAGAAATTCGAAAATATAAGTGAAATTTCAATACATGTGGAACCAAAATAGTAGATATTTATTTCATTCATCCTATTCTGGTTCTAAGGATTATCGGTTTATTTTTTTTAATAAATAATATCAAATTATGATTGGAGCAAAAACGATAACCAAGGATAAACTGGAAAAACTGTCAAAACTTATCAGGTATTTTATATTAATTTCAACTACTAAAGCTGGGTCAGGCCACCCATCTTCTTCATTATCAGCAGTTGAATTAATGTCTACGTTATTTTTTGGGGGCTTCCTTAGATTTAGAATTAATGATATTAAATATGTAAATAACGACCGGCTGATTTTTTCAAAAGGTCATGCTTCTCCTTTGATGTATTCGTTGTGGGCAGCAGCGGGAGCTCTGGATGAAGAAGAGATATTAACATTAAGGAAGTTTGGCAGCAGATTAGAAGGCCATCCTACACCTAAATTTCCATATGCCGAAGCTTCAACAGGATCATTGGGGCAAGGCCTTTCTATCGGTCTGGGAATGGCTCTGAACGCTAAATATATAGATAAGTTACCCTATTATACATACGTACTGCTTGGAGATAGTGAGATGACCGAAGGTTCACAGTGGGAAGCTATTCAGATTGCAGCTCACTACAAACTAGACAATCTCATAGGTATTATAGATGTTAATAGATTAGGTCAGAGAGGAGAGACAATATATGGCTGGCATATTGAAGCTTATGAGGATAGAATATCTTCATTTGGTTGGGAAACCATTACAGTAGATGGCCATAATATTGAAGAAATCGCTGACGCCTATGAGTGTGCTTTAAAGGTTAAAGGCAGACCAACGATGATAATTGCAAAAACAGTAAAAGGTAAAGGAGTGAGTCTGCTGGAAAATAAAGATGGATGGCATGGCAAAGCGATATCAGAAGATCAGCTATATACAGCTCTTAATGAATTGGGAAGTGTTGATAAAAAAATAAGAGGAGACCTTCTGGAGCCGGAACAAGTTAGCATACCTGAAGAGAAAATAGAGAAATATGATAGAATCCCAATGAACAGTGAAAAAATAGCAACCAGGAAAGCATACGGCAATGCTCTGGTTAATATATTCTCTAGATACCCAAGTATAGTAGTCCTTGATGCCGAAGTAAGTAATTCAACCTTTTCCGATACATTTAAAGAACAATTTCCACAAAGATTTTTTGAAATGTATATAACTGAACAAAATATGATAGGTACAGCAATTGGATTATCTATAAGAGATAAGATCCCCTTTGTTTCATCTTTCGCGGCATTTCTGACCAGAGCTTTTGATCAGATCAGGATGAGTCAGTATTCGGAATCAAATATAAAATTTATAGGCTCACACGCAGGAGTATCAATCGGGGAGGATGGTCCTTCGCAAATGGGGCTTGAAGATATCGCTATGTTCAGAACTTTGATGAATAGTGTTGTACTGTATCCATCGGATGGCGTATCTACAGAAAAACTGGTGGAAAAAGCCGCTAAGCATTTTGGAAATGTTTATATCAGAACTACCAGAATGGAAACCCCAGTTATCTATAGCAGTGAAGATACTTTTGAAATTGGGGGAAGTAAAGTAATAAGGGAAAGTAAAGAAGATATAATAACTGTTTGTGCAGCTGGAATAACATTACATGAAGCATTGAAAGCTTATGAAGAATTAAAAAAGGAAAATATACTGATAAGAGTAATAGATATTTACAGTATTAAGCCTATTGATAAGAAATCTATTACAAAAGCACAGGAAGAAACCAAGGCCATAATAACAGTTGAAGATCATTATGTTGAGGGAGGCCTGGGAGAAGCAGTAAAAAGCGCAGCGTCAGAAAAAAGTCCCGTTTATATTCTTGCAGTAAGGAAAATGCCCATGAGTGGGAAGCCATATGAATTATTAGACTACGAGGAAATATCCAGTAAGGCCATCATAAACAAAGTTAAAGAGATAATAGGATAGCTATACTGAGCTGATAGGTAATAATAAATTAAAATATAAAATATAATCAATATTTCATAAATATCTATATAAATCCTCACCTATAATCTTCGAATAAAGGTTTAAGCTGATATAAAACTATTAGATAATATAAATGTTCAATGTAAAAAACTGTAATTTTATATAGACTTATGGTAGTATATTAGCTTAATCATCTTATAATATATATAAAATTAAAATATGTTGAATTTATATAATATATTTATAGAATAAATATCTAAAACATGTGATAAAATAAGAAGTAAATAGTACAGTAATGAATCTGCAATTTTTGATACATATCATAATATTATTTTTAGGAATCATCACCTCAATCATATTTGCCTTTCTACTGTCAAAAAATAAAACTATGCCAGGTTCTAAGCTAGGAATATTATTGGTCTCAGGTTGTATTGTCTGGATGGCCGGGAAAGTCCTCGAGTTTTTGAGTACAGGCCTTAAAATAAAGTTATTCTGGAGTAAAATAGGATACATAGGAATTGTCGTTATCCCGGTTGCTTACCTGCTAATTATTCTTCAGAATACAGGTCATGAAAAATGGATTACACTTAAGAAAAGTATTCTCTTCAGCATTATACCGGCGCTAACTTTATTTTTTGTATTTACCAATGAATTTCACTCGTTATTCTGGAGAAGTGTAACGTTAGGCGAAAAAGATTCGTTAATTTTTCTGGTATATGAGTATGGTATATGGTTCTGGTTATGGGCAGCATATTTATATATATTAATCATGTTTTCATATTTTATTCTCATACAGATGTACGATGTTATGACTCATGACAGATCTTACAGAAAGGCAACCAGAAAAGAGGTTGCTTTAGAGGAACTTAAGAGATGTGCCGGGACCCAATTTGACCCCAATCTGGTAAAAATTTTTATACAGGTTTTAAATTAATTGTAAAAATAATATACTTACTTCATTAATACTGGAGGTTACAAAAATGAGCAGTATATTACTGGATATCTCTTATATAATTTCAATTATTATAGAAATAGGCGTACCCCTCGCACTTGCAATTTATATGTGGAAAAAATACAGAGCTTCATGGGGAATATTCTTTCTGGGAACACTTTTATTTTTAGTTTCACTTGTAAGAGTACCTTTGAATAATCTATTTTCCTCACTGATTGTAAATAATTTTAGTGGAAATCTGGTTATCGTGTTGATTGGTTTATTTGCATCTTTTACAGCTGGAATATTTGAGGAAGGGGTAAGAGCGCTGGCATTTGGAGCAATTATAAAACAAAATAGTTATGACAAGGGAATTATGTATGGAATTGGACATGGCGGTGGGGGAGAATCAATGATTTTTGTTGGTATGTCGGTTCTGGTTACCTTTATCATCTATAAGTTTCCGAATGTTTTACCTTCAAATTTATCAGAGCAGATAGCAGGTATTGCCTGGTATATGCCACTGATAGGCGCTCTTGAGAGAATTTTTGCCATCGCCATCCAGATTTCACTTTCGATTTTAGTAATGTATGCCTTCTTGAAAAAAAAATATTATTTTATTTTGGTCGCGGTACTATATCATATGGTAGTTGATTTTGTTGCTGTTTATATAAGTTATAAATTCGGGATTTTATTAACTGAAATATTAACATTTATATTTGCTGTTGCAAGTGTAGCTATAATTTATATTTTAAGACCCGGGAAAAAAGAGGATAGAACAAAAACAATATAAATAAATGATTATTTGAGTTGTGTTCAAAAATTTTTCTCATTAAAAACCCCAAGTTATCTTTCATCATAGCTAGCGCCTTAGACTACTTAACATCTCGGGGTATATCTTAGAACTTTTCTCAGGGACTTTTCAGATTATTAACCTATCATCTATTCTCTTTCGAAAAGGGATCTCAGTTACATCCGAAAGTTGCCTCCTGTTCCAAGATGATAAAAAGATATCAAAATTGAAAAATGTTGTCAATAGATTGAAAGAAAAATATGGAGAAAATTTCAAAATTTTTATTTTTTTATAGTTAATAACTATAGTAAAATGATTGTTAATAACAAACAGATTATTGTTCACAAAATGTAATAATTTTTATATAGTATTAAAATATTTCCATAAACTTCCAATAAAATAATTTTTTTCATTAAGTGGTGTTGCAAGATGAGAAGTATTAAGAAAATAGCTGTAATAGGATTGGGACTTATAGGCGGTTCATTAGCTTTATCCTTGAAGAATATTAGCGAAGATTTTATTATCACTGGTTATGATATTGAAGGTGAAGCAATGAACATAGCCAAATACAGAAATATAATTGATGTTATTGCTAAAGATTATAAGGAGGCAGTGGCAGACGCTGATCTAGTAATAATAGCGACACCCATAAGTAAAATAGTTGAAGTTGTAAATCACGTTAAGAACTATTTAAAAAAAGGGGCAATTATAACAGATGTAGGCAGCGCTAAAGAAAGGGTGGTTAAAAGAGTCAGTGAAATATTACCCGATGGGGTATTTTTCATAGGAGGCCATCCTATGGCTGGCTCGGAAAATGAAGGTATCTTGAGTGCCACTCCAGAATTATTTAGAAACACATTTTATATTCTGACTCCTACTGGTACTACTATATCTGGCCCCCTGATCACACTACATTCTTTATTTACAAAAATTGGTGCAAAAGTAATCTCTATGAGTCCTAAAGAACATGACGAGAATGTAGCACTAATAAGTCATCTACCTCATATTCTTTCAACAAATCTGGTTGATATGATTGACGACAAGCAAGAGAAGATGAGAAATCTGTTCAAACTATGTGCCGGTGGTTTCAGGGATATGACCAGAATTGCTGCCGCCAATACGAAAATGTGGCTTGATATAAGTCTGGAGAATAAAGACGAATTAATCAAATCAATAGATGATTATATAGAATACCTAACAAGATTCAAAAATAATATCCAGAAAAACAATGCAGATTCAATAAAAAACCATTATATGAAAGCCCAGAAAGCAAGAATTAATCTTCCGAAATATGTTGAGAAAGACATTTCAAAGTTATACGAACTAAGAGTCGCAATACCTGATAGAGCAGGTGTTTTAAGCGAAATCACACTAGCCATAAGCTCCCATGGAATAAATATCGAGGACATATCCATTTTCCATTCAACAGAATTCAGCGGTGGGGGAATTCTTAAAGTACTGGTTCAAGGTGAAGATGCTGGTAAAATTACAAAGGAAGCAATTGAAAAAGCAGGGTATGAAGTAAGTGTAAAGAAAGTACTAAGCGAGTAGAAATGGAAATACACGGAGCAAAAAGCATAAGAGGGGAATTAAAGATTCCCGGTGATAAATCAATTTCTCATAGGAGTGTAATTATATCCTCATTGATTAATAATAATGTGGTAATAGAAAACTTTTTGTTTTGTCAGGACTGTATAAAGACTGTGAATATTCTAAATAAATTGGGGGTGAAAATTGAAAAAATTAACGGCAATTTAATAGTATACGGCAGAGGAATTAAAAATTTAAGGGAACCCGACGAAATACTGGATGTAGGTAATTCCGGAACCACAATCAGAATAATGAGCGGTTTCTTATCCGCAACTAATTTCATGTCCGTATTAAGTGGTGACAGATCTATAAATAACAGGCCCATGGGAAGAATAATAGAGCCACTGCTGGAGATGGGTGCTAGAATCAATGGGAGAGAAAACAACTCAAAAGCTCCCATAGTAATATTCGGAAACCCTAATCTGGAAGGGAAAAAGTTTGAACTTAAAGTTTCAAGTGCACAGGTCAAATCCTGCATTCTTATAGCAGGTCTCAATGCAAAAGGTACAACTGAAATAATCCAACCCCAGATTTCAAGGGATCATACAGAGCGTATGCTCGAATACTTTGGAGCAGACATAACTTATGATGGTAGATGTACGAAGTTAAGGCCAGGCAGAGAATTCACCGCAAGGAAAATTTACATACCAGGTGATATTTCTTCCGCAGCCTTTTTTATTGTAGCAACTCTGATTTTAAAAAACTCATATACTATAATGAAGGATATCGGTATGAATCCTACCAGGAGTTATTTTATAGAAATTCTCAAAAAAATGGGTGGTAAGATAGTTATCAAAAATCAAAGAATTATAAATAATGAGCCAGTTGTGGATATTGAAACTTTTTCAAGTAAATTAAATTCTATAGAAATAGAAAAAGAAAAGATACCAGGTATAATTGACGAGATACCGATATTATGTGTGGCCGCAGCTGCTGCCGGGGGTAAGACAGTAATTAGAGGTGCAGAAGAATTAAGATATAAAGAAAGTGATAGAATAAAATCCATTGTAAGCCAGTTTGGAAAATTAAATGTAAATATAGAGGAAAAAGAGGATGGCATGATAATAAAAGGAGATATAAATTTCCAGGCAGGCGAGGGGTCAGTTGAAAGCTTTGGGGACCATAGAATTGCTATGTCTCTCTCAATACTGGCTTTGTTATCAAAAGGAAATGTGACTGTTCTTGATTCCGATTGTATTGATACTTCCTTTCCCGGTTTTATATACAATCTAAAAAAGGTTCTGGCACAGTAGACAGGAAAAGATTAGTAAAACATTAAGACAATATAGCAACATATCGATTAAACAATGCCTGAAAATATTATTACAATAGATGGACCTGCTGGAAGTGGTAAGAGTACAGTAGCTAAAATTTTAGCCAGAGAATTGAATTTAAAATATATAGATACAGGAGCTATGTACAGAGCAATTACACTGCTCGCATTGCAAAATAACATAGATTACAAAGATGAAGAATCTATATTAAAACTAGCAAGAAATAAAAATCTTGAACTGGATAGTAAATCAGTGGATGAGAACGAATACACCACAGTTAGATTAGACGGAAAAGATGTTACCAACGAAATTAGAAGTAAGGAAGTAGGAGCTGCAGTTTCTATTGTCTCTAAATTGTCCGGAGTGAGAAGATATCTTGTAAGCCTCCAGAAAAAATTTATAGAAGACGGTAACGCTATACTTG
>CAYPYW010000004.1:95393-98000 GCA_964415365.1 uncultured Actinomycetota bacterium
CTTGAGGGCAGGGATACCGGAAGTGTTGTATGTCCTGATGCAACATTAAAAATATACCTGACTGCAAACTTAAGCGAAAGAATAGAGAGGAGGGATTTGCAGGTGAAGAAAAAAGGGCAGCTTCTAAAAAGAGACCTGATCAAAAAGGAAATCTCCAGCAGGGATAGAATCGATAGCAGCAGGAAAGACAGTCCACTGATAGTACCGGAGAATGGAATCACGATTGATACATCTGAAATGTCAGTTAGAGAAGTTGTAGATAAAATCAAGAAATTATATCTTGAAAGAATTAAATGTTAAAAATAAAACATAGCAAATCCTACTTTTTTTTACACAGAATTATACGATTCATTATAAAGATAATATTCAGTGTGCTATACAGAGTGGAGGTAACAGATTTATATAAAGTACCCCGAGAAGGTAAATTAATAATATGCTCAAATCATATAAGTTATGTTGATCCGGTAGTAATAGGAGCATTTATTCCCCGGTGTGTTTATTTTATGGCGAAAAAAGAGTTATATAGCAGTAGATTTTTAGCCTCCCTGATAACTTTTTTAAATGCTTTTCCTGTGAACCGTCAAACTCTTGATAGGAAAGCATTCAATACCTCATTTGAGATTTTAAAAAATGGAAATGCTTTAGGTTTATTTCCGGAAGGTACAAGATCCACAGACGGTATTTTGAGGGAAGGGAAAAAAGGGATAGGATTCATATCAGCGCTCAGCAACGCTCCTATTTTACCTGTGGCTTTGAGTGGTACAAATAAAATAGTACAAAAACCTCACAAGAGAGTATTCTTTCCCAAAATCAGATTGATTATTGGGGATACGATAAACGTTAAAGATATTTTGAAGGAGTACGGTAAAAAAGAAGCAGTAAGCATAATATTGGATAAAACGATGAAGGAAATAGGAAGGATATATAATAAGATAAAATAGAAAATAAAAGTTTTAATATACATGAATATGAAAATAAAAACTGCGAAACATTCAGGGTATTGTTTTGGCGTAAAGAGAGCCCTAAAACTGGCAGAAGAAATATTGGAAAAAAATCAGGGCAAAAAAACCAAAGTTTTTACCCTTGGCTCCATTATTCATAATGCAGGGGTTGCTAATGAACTGGCGAAAAAGGGCTTGATTTCAGTCAAAGATTTAAAAAAAATAGAACCTGATAGTATTTTTATAATAAGATCACATGGGATGCCCCCAAATTTAATAAATGAAATTAAGGAAAAAAATGTAAAAATCATTGATGCCACCTGTCCCTTTGTAAAAAAAGCTCAGTCCAGAGCTGAAGCTCTTAGCAGGAATGGGTATTTTGTACTGATTATTGGAGATAAAAAGCATCCCGAAGTAATGGGAATAAGAGAACATATTTTAAATAAAAATTATACGGTAATAGAAGACGAAATAGACACAACGAAACTGACTAATAAGAAAAAAATAGGAGTCGTTGTCCAGACCACACAAACTATGGAAAAATTGAAACTAATTACTGATAAGTTGATGGAAAAGACCAAAGAATTACTTGTGTATAATACTATCTGCAATACTACCAGAAAAAGGCGGGATTCAACTGAAAAACTGGCAAAGAGTGTTGATGTAATGATGATAGTGGGCGGGAAAAACAGTGCAAATACAACACATTTGATGGAAATATCGAAAGAATTCAATACAAGGACTTACCACATTGAAAATTGTAAAGAAATTAAACCGAAATGGTTCAATGGTGCGAAGAAGGTTGGAATAAGCGGTGGTGCATCTACACCTGTAGAAGATATATTAAATGTAAAAGAAGCAATTGAAAAATTATAAATTACCAAAAAAAATAAGAACCTGCAAAAACAATTGTATATTTTGTTTTATAAAACAACTTCCTGAAAACTTAAGACCCTCCCTGTATGTGAAAGACGACGATCATATGCTTTCATATATGTACAGTAACTTTATAACTCTCACCAATGTTACAAAAGAAGATTTAGATAAAATAATAAAATACAGGTTAGAACCCCTTTATGTCTCTGTACACAGCTTTAATGAGGATGTAAGAACAGTAATTTTTGGAAATAAAAGAAGTATGTCCGGGATCGAAAATCTTGGGATTCTAGATAGAAATGGCATTAAGACAAATATCCAGATTGTATTATGCCCCGGCATCAACGACAACGGGGACTTGACAGACACACTTTCTGCCTTAACTAACGATTTTAAAAATATATTATCAATAGGTATCGTTCCAGTAGGAATCACCAGATTTAACAATGAGCATAACTTAAAATCTTATACAAGAAAAGACGCTTTAGAAATCATAAATAATGTAAACAATTTTAAGAAAAATTATATGTTAAAAAAATCTGGAGGTATTTATCTTTCCGATGAGTTTTATATCCTTGCCAGAGTCAGTTTTCCCGAATACCAGCACTATGGAGATTTTTATCAGATTGAAAATGGAATTGGGAAAAGTGTCAATTTTTTGAAACAAGTGGAGGATTATATAGAACATAATCATATCTCTGAGGGATCCGGTAATGATAACAACAAAAGATATATGTTAATAGTCACGTCTGAGTATGGGAAAGTCGTAATTAGCGGCACTTTGAGTATT
>CAYPYW010000005.1:0-97852 GCA_964415365.1 uncultured Actinomycetota bacterium
AAGCAACGATACCGTTTCATATAGATTTTAAATAAAGCAATTCGAGATATTGACAATTGTATAGCAATTTACTATAGTTTATTAACTAAGCGTCATTAGGTTTCTATGAAATTTGATGGCGCTTTTTTATACTGCAAGAATATAAAATAGAATTAGAATAATGAAACCAGGATCATAATATTACCCGCTCTAAGTATACAGGAGAGGCCCAAAAGCCTCTCCTGTATAATCGCAGCCGAAAATTTTTATGAATTTAAGAATTTAATATTTTATCAACTTCTTCTTTGTCGAAGTCCATTACATAAGGGATTCCGGATATCGAAGCTGCTTCCCGGGTGAGAGCAGTAATGTCATCTCTGTCGATATATTTTAGTGCAAATTTTCTGGCACCCCCCATAAGTTGCTTTAATCCCTGTTCCAGTCTTTTAAAATAGGAAAATAAGCCTATTGCCGATCCCGGAATCTCATTTGCTTTATCTTTGAATTCTTTATGTAGATCTGTTACTTCTACAAATACTGACTCAAGATCGGTTCCGTATTTTTCTATTGACTTGGGGATATCTCCTGACTTGATTTTATCAGCAATAGTTTTTCCCACCATGCATGCTGTGATTGGAGATCGTGCCATTCCAACCAGTTTAAAATACGGTGCACCAAGAGAAAGACCTTTGAAAATCTGATCTTCGAGAACAAATCCACCGGCAATTGTAAGATCAGGAACATATTCTCCTTTGCCGGCCAGGATTTTTGCGTAGTTATAAGCAAGGCATTGTATATAAACTGTGGGTATTCCCCATTCATTCATCATGCGCCAGGGGCTCATCCCTGTACCTCCGCCAGCTCCGTCTATGGTAAGCAGGTCAATGCCTGCCTCGGAAGAATATTTTATGGCCTTTGCCAGATCTGCAGGTCTATAGGCACCGGTTTTTAGAAATACATGTTTTGCTCCAATTTTTCTTAAGTTTTCTACAGCTTCAAGGAATCCTTCCTTGTTTGCCATTCCCACCCTGGAGTGCCTTTCAAATTCATCAAAGTCGCCATGTTTAAATGCGTGCTGGACATCGGGATCAAGAGGATCCGGTAATACAATATATCCTCTTTTTCTAATTTCAATTGCTCTGTCCAGCTCACTGATTTTTATTTCACCGCCAATGTCCTTAGCTCCCTGGCCCCATTTGAGTTCAACTATTTCCACTCCCAGTTCACGTATAGCGTATTCTAAAACTCCAAATCTGCTGTCTTCCACATTTGCCTGCACTACGATTCCACCATATCTTTTCTGCTGCCAGTTTTTATAAAGAGAAACTCTTCTTTTAAGTTCAGGAGAGTTTATTACTTTTCCTTTACTGTCAAATTCGGAATCAGGGTCAATTCCGCATACATTTTCACCGACAGTTAAGATTACACCGGTTATGGCAGATCCAATGGCCAGACCATTCCAGTTTTTCTTGGCAACGTCTGTAGAACCCAGGCCAGGAATGATAAAAGGCAACTTTAATTCTATATCTTTATTTTTACCAATCGCGATCTCCAGGTCAACATTTGTAAAAATTGCTCTGTCGCTGTCTTCTTCTATGCCGTGGGTACCGAATGCGGTTCCCATTATATTAAAATGAGAGTAATCTATTGGGTAATCCTTTTGTGAAGCTGCGGTGATAACCCCATATGGCTGTGGGTAGATAGTTTCGCTTCCTCTATATGATGATTTTCCAATTTCACAAAGTCCCAGACAGCCTTCAATACAGGTTGCACACATCCCGCTGAATGGGTTTATGTTATCCCCGTAAAAGTTTTTGGTAAGAGTTGCAGAAGATGTGTTGATTTTTGAGTAGCTCATTGTTTAATCCTCTTTCTATTTTTTATTGTTTCTAATGTAAAATAAAAAGAGCACTATTTCTTTTTGGCTAGCACCAACAGAAATATATGCTCCACTGCAATTAAGGCTTCTTTGCCTTTTTATATATACTTGTATTTGTAAAATTATTTTTGTTAAATGTTATAATATAGAATTATGCAATAATGTCAAATAAAATTGTGGTTTTTGCCACTGCTTTATAAGAAGAGCCAGATATATGAAAAAGCCAATGAAGTTTTTATTTACCAGTCCCATTTAAAATTGAGGAGCTTTAGTTGAAAGGTGACAGGAATAATAAAGCCATTCTAATTGATGGAAATAATATTGCATACAGAGCCTTCTATGCAATTCCTGCTAGTATTTCCACTTCGTCAGGTGTTGTTACCAATGCTGTTCTGGGATTTACCAGTATGTTATTAAAGCTTGTAGAAGAACAGCATCCGGATATAGTAATATGTGCTTTTGACAGTAAAATCCCCACTTTCAGACACAAAATGTTTGACCAGTATAAAATAAAAAGGAAAAAAATGCCTGTGGAACTATCAGAGCAGTTTCCTTTGATTAAGGAAGTCTTGAATGCCTTTAATATTGTTTGTCTAGAAAAGGACGGTTTTGAGGCTGACGATATACTTGCAGATATAGCGAATGCAATTAAAAAGCGGTTTGATCAGGTAATAATAGTTACTGGTGATAAGGATATACTGCAATTAGTTTCTGATAATGTAGAGGTTATGGCAATTAAAAAAGGAATTACGGACACGATATTATTTAACAGGTTTAAAGTGGAGGAAAAGTTTGGAGTCAAGCCCGAAAATATAAAGGATCTATTGGCTTTGATGGGAGACAGTTCAGATAATATACCGGGTGTTCCCGGGGTAGGACCGAAAACGGCCAGGCTGTTGGTAAAGGAGTATGGTTCTCTGGAAGAAATTTATTTAAACATCGATAAGGTGGGTAACCCACGGCTAAGAGAATTACTGGTAAAAAATAAAGATATTGCTGAGTTGAGTAAGGAGTTAACTCAATTAAAAATGACTGGTGATATAAATGTAGAGGAAATCATAGAAAGTAGTTTTAAGAATATTAGTTTTAATAAGGTCAGGCGATTGTTTGAAAGTCTTGAGTTTAGATCTCTAGAAAAGAAACTGGCCAGCTTTAAGGATAAGATTGATTTTAAAGAAGAGGCTCCTGTAGCTGGAGTGGTAACAGATAAAATCAGTTTGAAACATTTAACCTCAGGTTCAAGCCTGGAGATTTTAGATAAAAATCTTAACAAAATTGTATATGTTACAGAATTAGCCTTTGAAGGTGTGTTTAATGGAATTATTTTGTATTACGGAGAGGGTGATGCATTTTTAATTAAAAAAGATGGCCTGAGTGATAGTACTACAAGAGAGGCTTTGAAAAAGATATTGGAAAATAAAGAAATAAAGAATTCTGGTTTTGGCTTTAAAAGATTATATAAAATTTTAAAAAGTTACGGCGTCATTTTAAGTGGAAAGTTTATAGATTATGAAATATTATATTTAATCTTAAATCCTGTTAAATCTACAGTTAATCTGGATGAGATGATTAAGGATTTGTTGAATATAGAAATAAGGGATATTGAATTTGGTGAAGACAGGAAAGATAGTGACAGGAAAGATAGTGATTTGATCAGGCCCAAAAATATAGAAGAAAAAAAGCAATTAAGACTTGATTTATATGTGGATGAAAAACAGGAAATGAGGGCGGATAGTGAGAGGCTAGATGTAGTATTAAAAGAACTGAGTCTGTATGAAAAGATTGAGGTTAAATTACTTGAGGAAATGAAGAGAGAGGGACTGGAAAAACTATACTGGCAGGTAGAGGAGCCTCTTATAAAAGTATTGGCTGAGATGGAATATACCGGTGTCAATATAGATAAAAAATATCTAAACAATTTGATCAAAGAATATGATCAGAATATAGAAAGACTACGGAAGGAAATTTACAAACTCTGCGGTGAGGAGTTCAATGTAAATTCTTCGCAGCAGTTGTCAGAAATCCTTTATAAAAAAATGGAGCTTCCTGCTATAAAAAGAACTAAAACCGGGTTATCTACAGATGCAGAGACGCTTAGAGCAATTTATGACAGCTCTCCTGTAATAGAAAAAATACTGGACTGGAGAGAAAAAACCAAACTTAAAAATACCTATATCGATGTTTTGCCAGGTTTGATTGACTCTAAAGACTCCAGAGTCCATACTACATATAACCAGTTGGGGACATCTACCGGGAGGATAAGCAGCAGTGATCCTAATCTTCAGAATATACCTGTAAGAACTGATTATGGAAGGCAGATAAGGAAAGCTTTCATACCCGGAGATGGTTATGATTTGATTTTAGCTTCAGATTATTCTCAAATTGAGCTCAGAGTGCTGGCTCACTTATCGGAAGATGAAAATTTAATGGATTCATTTAACAGAGAAGAGGACATCCATACTCACACAGCTTCAGAGATTTTTGGAGTAAGCTATGATAAGGTTGATGACACTTTAAGAAGGAAAGCAAAAACCATAAATTTTGGGATAATATATGGGATGACTGAGTATGGTCTTATGAGCAGACTTTCCATTACGGAGGAAGAAGCCAGAGAGTATATTCAAAAGTATTTTAATCGGTACCCGGGGGTAAAAAGGTATTTAAAATTTCTGATAGATGATGCGTATAAAAAAGGTTACACCACTACGATTTTTGGCAGGAAAAGATACTTAAAAGAACTGGGAAGCAGTAATGCCAGGATAAGAAGTCTGGGGGAGAGATTTGCTGTAAATACTCCTATACAGGGAAGTGCTGCCGATATAATGAAGCTTTCCACAGTAGTGCTCTTTGACAGGTTAGGGTCAGCTGGTATAGACAGTAATATTATACTTCATGTTCACGACGAGCTGGTTTTGGAGTTGAAGGAAGAGGATTTTGATAAGATCAAAAATATAGTGATAGAATCAATGGAGAACTGCGTGAGTTTGAAAGTTAACCTTAGAGTGGACATAAAAACGGGTAAAAATTGGTATATTTAAAAAAATATCTTATAATATTGATTATTATTTTCCTGCATGTTATCCTTTTCAAATATTAAAAAAGGAGATTGATTTATTAAATATGACTGAGAATAATTCTTATAAAAAATTAACTAATGATAATTGCATGATAGAAAATGAAGAGGGTAAATTAGTCCCTAATTATGACCTTACTATGATTAATCTGAATGATGGCGATGTGATTAGAGGTAAGGTAGTTAAAATTGATAAGGACGAAGTTCTGGTTGATGTGGGCTTTAAATCAGAAGGGGTTATACCTATAAGTGAATTATCAATAAGAAACGGTGTGAAACCTGAAGATGTTTTAAAGGTTGACGATGAGATAGAGATAATGGTGCTTCAGAAAGAAGATCAGGATGGTAGATTGATACTATCGAAAAAGAGAGCTGAAGTAGAGCAGAATTTTGATAGGGTAGAAAAAATATATAAAGATGGCGAAACAGTTGAAGGTGAGATTATAGAATGCGTTAAAGGTGGACTGATCGTAGATATAGGCTTAAGAGGATTTCTGCCGGCGTCATTAATAGATGTCAGGAAAACCAAAGACCTGGAATCTTATATTGGCGAGAGGTGTGTATGTAAAATTATTGAAGTGGATAGAAATAGAAATAATGTTGTCCTGTCCCGGAAAGTTATTATAGAGGATGAGAGAAGAGAGCAGCGAAAGGAAATACTCAGTAGTATGGAAATCGGCCAGATAAAAAAGGGTTCAGTTACCAGTATTGCAGAATTCGGAGCTTTTGTTGATGTTAATGGTGTTGACGGTCTGATTCATATATCGGAACTTTCCTGGAATCATGTAAAACATCCTTCAGAAGTTGTTAATATTAATCAGGAAGTAGATGTGGAGATATTGGATATAGATTATGAAAAGCAAAGACTGTCTCTGGGATTGAAGCAAACTCAAAAAGATCCATGGCTGGAGAAGATAAAAGATTATTCAGTAAAGGATATAGTGAAGGGTAAGGTAACCAGAATTGTGAAGTTTGGATTATTTGTGCAGATTGCCGGGGACCTTGAGGGTCTTGTGCATATATCGGAGTTAAGCACAGAACCGGTAAAGAGACCGAGTGATGTTGCAAAAATTGGAGATGAGTTAATGGTCAGGATTATCGATATAGATTTTGATAAAAGAAGGATGGCTTTTAGTGTTAAGCAGGTTGAAAATCCGGTTGAAGATAAAGGGGGAGAAAAAGAAGCCAGGGAATTAAAATCGGAAAAGAAGACTGTAAAAAAAGAAACTTCAAAAGTAAAACCAAAAGAAGCTGATAAAGAAGCAGAAGAAAAAGCAGAAATTTCTGAAAAAGAAGAAAAAGAAAGTCAGCATGCAGAAGTGGAAGATAAGGAATCCAAGAAAAAAAGGCAAATAAAAGAGATACTCAAAGAAATGAAAGATGAAGCTAATATAGAATAGTATATCTCAGCCATTCAAGCTTGTGCCTTAAAACTGCTCAAAACCACGATAATATTTTAGAAAAACCGTTGGGTATTATTATCTTTTTCATATTTAATTTTAAACTTCTTTGTTTCAACAGAAAATAATTGGATTGTTGGAACGGCAGGAGGGGTATCATAATAGTATTGGGGATTACAGGTAAGATTGCTTCGGGTAAGAGTACAGTAAGCAAATATATAGAAAAAATAAAGAAAGATGTTCTGGTAGTGGACATAGATAAGGTTGCGAAAGATGTCTATTCAGAAACTCCGGAAGTCCTGGGTAAACTTAAAGACCTTTTTGGAAGTGAAATATTTGATTCTGAGGGAGATATAATTTTTGAATCTTTAGCAGGGAGAGTTTTTTCCAGTAAAGTAGAACTGGAGAAGTTGAATGGATTAATGTTTCCCTTGATCAGGCGCGAAGTTAAAAATATTTTAAATGAGAACCGGAATAAAAATTATATAATAATAGATGCAGCCGTGTTGTTCGATTGCAAGTTGGACTTGTTTTGTGATTATATTATTCTGGTTAGTGCTTCTGCCCGGAGAAGAAAAGCCTTTTTAATGGATGGAGGTTTTTCAGACAATGATGCAGAATTAAGAGTAAAAGGGCAGTATATAAAAATAGATAAAGAAAAAGTAACTTTTATTATTAATAACAACGGTTCCAAAAGAAATTTGCTGGAGAAAGTGGAAAGAATTTTAGAGAATATTTAAATATAAATGATAATAAACATAAATAATAATAACAGTGTCTTATATGCCTGATCTGAAATTTAAAATAGTATCCAATTATTCTCCTCAGGGAGACCAGGGGAAAGCTATAAGTCAACTAACAAAGGGAATCAGGGATAATCTCAAGTTTCAAAGCCTGCTGGGAGTTACCGGCTCCGGAAAGACTTATTCAATGGCAAATGTAATACAAAATATTCAGCTCCCAACATTGGTTCTGGCTCCTAATAAAACACTTGCGGCTCAACTCTGTAATGAGTTCAGGGAATTTTTCCCGGATAGTGCAGTAGAATATTTTGTAAGCTATTATGACTACTATCAGCCGGAAGCATACTTACCTGGCAAGGATATGTATATTGAGAAAGATACATCTATAAATGAAGAAATAGAAAAGTTAAGATTATCCACCACCAACTCTCTCTATACCAGGAACGATGTTATAGTAGTTGCAAGTGTTTCCTGTATATATGGTCTGGGTTCACCTTCTGAATATGGAAAACAGAGAATTATCCTGAGGTCAGGGGAAGAATTCCCGAGAGAAGAGATAATAAGTAGGTTGGTGAATATAAGATATGAGAGAAACGATTATGATTTTGTTAATGGTAAATTCAGAGTTAAAGGAGATACCATTGAGATATTTCCGGCATATCAGGATAGAGCTGTAAGAATGCAGCTTTTGGAAGATAAATTGGAAAAGATTGTCGAGTTTGATCCTGTGTCCGGTGAGATTTATGATGAGAAGGAAACATATATTATATCTCCCGCGACTCATTTTTTAGCAACCGTAGAATGGGTTGACAGAGCCCTGGGCACTATTGAAGAGGAACTTGAGGAAAGAATTAAATACTTTAAAGACCAGAATAAGCTGCTTGAAGCACAGAGAATAGAATCAAGAACCAGATATGATATGGAAATGATAGCAGAATTAGGATTTTGTGGTGGTATTGAGAATTATTCGAGGCACATACTGGGGAAGGAACCAGGAGAAGCACCCAATACTCTACTGGATTTTTTCCCTGATGATTTTCTGGTTATTGTTGATGAATCCCATATTGCTATTCCTCAAATCAGGGGAATGTATGAAGGTGATCATTCAAGAAAACAAACCCTGGTAGACTATGGATTCAGACTCCCTTCAGCTCTGGATAACAGACCATTAAGATTTGAGGAATTTGAAGCAAAGGTTAAGAGGGTGATATTTACCTCAGCTACACCAGGGCCTTACGAGAGGGAGGTAAGCGGCCAGATAGTGGAGCAGATAATAAGGCCTACAGGTTTGGTCGATCCGGAAGTTTTCGTAAGAAAAACCAAAGGCCAGATAGATGATCTGATATATGAAATAAAGAAAGTCATAAATAGAGGTGAAAGGGTTCTGGTAACTACTCTTACCAAAAGAATGGCGGAAGACCTGACCGATTATCTGTCAGGCAGAAAAATTAAGGTAAGGTATTTGCATTCTACCATAGATACATTAGAGAGAGTGGAAATACTCCGTGATTTAAGGACTGGCGTATGTGACGTGCTGGTTGGAATAAATTTGCTAAGGGAGGGATTGGATCTCCCTGAGGTATCACTGGTTGCCATTCTGGATGCAGACAAAGAGGGATTCCTTAGATCAGAGATATCACTTATACAGACTATTGGGAGGGCGGCAAGAAATGTAAATGGCAGGGTTATAATGTATGCTGACAGTGTAACCGACTCTATAAAAAATGCATTGTATGAAACCGACAGAAGAAGAGATCTGCAGATCGAATATAATAAAAAACATGGTATTACGCCGAGGACTATAAATAAAGCTGTATCTGACATATTATATAGTAAGGGGATAAAAACCGGAAAAGTAGCGAAATCTGATTTTAAGGTTAGCGAAAAGAAAAAGAGATTCAGTGAGGATAAATTGTTGGATATGGATCCCTCCAAAGTTGCAACAATAATAAGCGGTCTGGAAGAGGAAATGTATCTGGAGGCAAGGGAACTAAATTTTGAAAAAGCTGCTGCTATAAGAGATGAAATAAAGAGGATAAAAAAGATAACGAGTATAGAGGTTAAGAAGTAATATTTATGAAAGAAGAAATAATAATAAAAGGTGCCAGAGAGCATAATCTTAAAAATATTAGTTTAAGGATCCCCAGAAACAAATTTATAGTTTTTACTGGTGTAAGCGGGTCAGGAAAATCATCACTGGCATTTGATACTATTTACGCCGAAGGGCAGAGAAGATATGTTGAATCGCTTTCTTCTTATGCAAGGCAGTTCCTGGGGCAGATGGAGAAACCGGATGTTGATTTAATAGAAGGCCTGTCACCGGCGGTATCCATAAATCAGAAAGGCGTATCCAAAAATCCCAGATCTACTGTTGGAACTATTACTGAGATATATGATTACCTCAGGGTACTTTATGCTCAAATCGGCATACCCTATTGTTACCGGTGCGGGAAACTTATAACCAGACAAACAGTAGATCAAATAGTGGACAGGGTAATGGAATTACCTGAAGGGACAAAATTCCAGGTTCTTTCTCCTATTATAAGGGGAAGAAAAGGTGAATATGTAAAAACGTTTGAAAATATAAAGAATAACGGGTATGCAAGAGTAAGAGTGGATGGCAATGTTTATGAACTGGGGGAAGACTTTGATTTAAAATTAGACAAGAACTTGAAGCATAATGTTGAAATAATAGTTGACAGGTTAAAAATAAAACCTGATATAAGGAAAAGGCTTTCCGAAGATATTGAAATATCACTTAAGGAAAGCAGCGGTATTGTTTATATCCAATTGCTGGACTCCAGAGAAATACAAAGCTTTTCAGAAAATTTTTCCTGTGTGGATTGCGGCATAGATTTTGAAGAACTTACTCCCAGAATGTTTTCTTTTAATAGTCCTTATGGTGCGTGCAGAGAGTGTGGCGGTCTGGGTATAAGCAAGGAAGTGGATCCTGATTTAATTGTGGAGCATCCCGAGTTTAGTATAATGGATGGTGCGATTCCTTTCTTTAATATGGGATATTCAAATTACTATTCTCAGTTAATGAAAAGCCTGGCTGAAGAGTATGGATTTGATCTGAATACTCCTTTTAAAGATCTCGATGAGTATGCTAAGAGGACAATATTATATGGGACTGACGGTAGAAGGATAAAAGTTAGTTATATAAATCATAAGGGCAGGCTGAGACATTATTACCTGAAATTTGAAGGCCTTGCTAATAATTTGAGCAGAAGATATCTTGAAACGGAATCTGAAAGTCAGAGGGTAAAAATAGAGAAAATGATAAGCAGCAAACCATGCAGGGTATGTAATGGTAAAAGGTTGCGTCAGGAGAGTCTGGCAGTGAAAATTGGTTCGCTTTCTATATCAGATTTCTGTGAAAAAACTATCGAGGAGGGCATAGAATGGTTGAGGTCACTTAAATTGACCGAGAGGGAAAAAATGATTGGTGAAAGGTTGATTAAGGAAATTGTTGAGAGATTAAACTTTTTAAAGGATGTGGGGCTGGGGTACCTTACTCTGGATAGGAAATCCAGCACTCTGTCCGGAGGTGAATCTCAGAGGATAAGATTGGCTACTCAGATAGGATCGGGTCTGGTAGGAGTTCTATATATACTTGATGAGCCAAGTATTGGTCTTCATCAGAGAGATAATAAAAAATTAATAAATGCTTTGAAACGTCTGAGGGATCTTGGAAATACTATAATAGTGATAGAACATGATGAAGAAACAATGAGAAATTCGGATTTCATAGTTGATATAGGACCGGGAGCAGGAATCCACGGCGGGGAAATAGTGTTTATTGGAGATCTGGAAAGCATATATACCTGCGATAAATCCATAACTGGAAAATACTTAAGTGGAGAAAAATATATACCGATTCCGACTGAGAGAAGGGAAGGAAGCGGTAAATATATAGTTATTAAGGGTGCCAGGGAACATAACTTAAAAAATATCGATGTCCACATAGATCTGGGAAAACTGGTTGCAGTAACTGGAGTTTCCGGGTCCGGTAAAAGCACTCTTGTAAATGAAATATTATATCCATCTCTTTCCAATCTGCTTATGAGAACAAAGCATAGTGCCGGTGAACATGATGGAATACTGAATTATAAGAATCTGGATAAGGTGATTGTTATTGATCAGTCACCCATAGGGAGAACTCCACGTTCGAATCCGGCGACTTATACCGGTGTTTTCACCTACATCAGGGAGCTGTTTTCAAAGACACACGATTCCAGAATTAAGGGTTATAAGCCAGGCAGGTTTAGTTTCAATGTAAAAGGAGGAAGATGTGAATCCTGTAATGGTGATGGCCTTATAAAAATAGAGATGCATTTTCTTCCCGATGTTTATGTTCCATGTGAAGTTTGTAAGGGGAAGAGATTTAACCGTGAAACTCTGGAAATAAGGTACAAGGGGAAAAATATCGATGATGTTTTAAATATGACTGTTGAAGAAGCTATGAATTTTTTTGGAAACATTCCAAGGATTAGCAGGAAACTGGAATTGATTAATGATGTTGGTCTTGGGTATATCAAGTTAGGGCAGCCTTCCACAACTTTATCAGGTGGAGAGGCACAGAGAGTCAAACTTTCTACAGAACTTTCAAAAAAAAGTACCGGCAACACTTTGTATCTGCTGGATGAACCTACCACTGGCCTGCATTTTGATGATATAAATAAGTTACTGATCATACTGAGGAGACTGGTGGATGCGGGGAATACCGTACTGGTAATAGAACACAACCTTGAAGTAATAAAAACAGCTGATTACATTATAGACCTTGGGCCCGAGGGTGGAAATAAAGGTGGAGAAATTATTGCGCAGGGCACTCCGGAAGAAGTGGCAGAGAATAAAAATTCTTACACTGGTAAATTCCTGAAGATGTACATGAATAAAAATTTGGTTAAAGAGCAACTGTATGGGTACAGCGACAGTAAATAAAAGAATAGATAGAGATAATAATCGGGAAGACAAGATAAGAGGACTTTTAGGGATATTGCCAAAGAAGTCCGGAGTATATATCTTTAAAAATTCTCACGGCAAAATTATTTACATAGGTAAGGCTAAAAATCTTTACAGCAGGGTAAGGAGTTATTTTCAGGATAGGGGTAATAACTTTTTATATACAAAACCTCTGGATTTTGCCAAAAAAATTAAATCTATAGATTATGTAGTTACCGATAATGAGACAGAAGCGTTAATTCTCGAAGGTAATTTAATTAAGAAAAATAAACCGAAATACAATATAGATTTAAAAGATGATAAATCATATCCGTTTATTGCTGTTACGGCTGACGAGGAATTCCCAAGAGTTTTTTTAACCAGGGACAGAAATATCAAGGGTGCAAGGTATTTTGGACCTTATACTAATGCCGGAGCCGTAAGAAAAACGCTTGAATATTTAAGGAGAATATTCCAGGTAAGGGATTGCAAGAAAGCCAGGCCAGGGAAGGGTATAAGTATACCCTGTCTTAATTATCATATTAAGTTATGCCCGGCCCCATGTGTGGGCAATATTTCCCAAGAAGAATACCGAAAAAATATTGACTTTATAATATTATTCCTGAAGGGGAAAGACAGAACTATTGTTGAAAGATTGAAAGCAAAAATGGAGTATTACTCAAAGAATAGGGAATTTGAGAAAGCAGCAGAGTTTAAAAGTAAGATAGAGAATATAAATAAGCTTTATAAGGATCAGAAAATATTTTTTACCGGTGAGAATAAGTGGGATTTCATATCTGTTGCTAAAGATGTAAATGATGCAGTTATAAGTTTGTTTACTTATAGATCAGGAATACTGACAGTCATTAACAATTTTAAAGTAAATAATGCCAGGTATCTTGAAGATGAAGAAATTTTATCCGGTTTTATTGAAAGATATTATGCGGACATGGATGATATCCCTCCAAAGATTTTTTGTTCTCTGGAAATGGAAAACGCAGGATTAATATCAAAGTGGCTTACTGAAAAGAAGGGTAGAAATATTGAGGTAATAGTTCCAAAGATAGGCGAAAAAAAGAAAATAATGGAGATGGTAATAAGAAATTCTAGATTATATCTGGAGAAAAAAAAGTTTGAGAAAGATACCGGGCGCAGCAGGATTTATAAAGATTCCATCAGATTAAAGGAAGTCCTTGGGCTGATTAATATTCCAAGGAGAATAGAATGTTTTGATATTTCAAATTTGAAAGATTCATTTCCTGTGGGTTCGATGTCTGTGTCCATGGATGGTAAACTTCTGACTGATGATTACAGATATTTTAGAATAAAAACAGTAGTGGGCCAGGACGACTGCAGAATGATAAATGAGGTTGTTGCCAGAAGGTTAAGATATATGGAAGTTAGAGAGGTAAAGAGGGATAGTAGCTTCTATGTAAAACCTGATTTGATAATAATCGATGGAGGAAAAGCGCAATATAATATTATAAGAAGATTATTGAGTGAGAAACAAATATCCGATATTGATATCATCAGCATTGCAAAAAAAGAAGAGATGATATTCTGCAGTAAATATCCCGACGGAATTAAACTTGATTTAAGTGATAATTATATGAGAGTTCTTATTAAGGTTAGAGATGAAGCCCACAGGTTTGCTGTGAACTATCACAGGCGATTGAGAGATAGAAATATGACTAGTTCTATACTGGATGGCATAAAAGGTATAGGAGAAAAAAAGAAGAAATATATTTTTGAAAATGTAAGCTCAATTGAAGAGTTGAAGAGTAGAACTATAAAGGATTTAAGGGATATAAAAGGATTAAATCATAAAGATGCAATTAACATATACAGAAGTATTCACAAATAAGGATTAGGTGGTCTGTTTGCTAAGGTGGGTTTTAGACTGGGTGATACTTACTTTTTCAATAACAGCTGCTTCATATTTTTTACCTTTTATACAAATATCGGGAGACACTACCTGGGATAGGTTTAAGATTGCTTTTCTGGCTGGCTTGCTCCTGGGTTTGTTCAACCTGCTGATCAAACCGATTGTTAAAGTTTTATCCTTGCCTATTAATATTTTAACTCTGGGACTTTTTAATATTATTATAAATGCTGGTATGCTGTGGATTGTAGACTTAATTATTAAGGGATTGGAAATAGTGGGATTCTGGGGGTATATCTGGAGTTCCCTGGTTATCAGTATCATCAGTATAGTGATTTCTAAAATCATTTTCTTTAGAGAAAAAAAAGATAAAAAAGATTAAAATAATATATGTTTTAAATGCAAGTTCTGATATTCTGTAAGACGTGGTTACAAAGAGAGAAAAAACAAATAATAAAATAAAAGTGGTTATAATTACCGGTTTATCGGGAGCGGGAAAGACAGAGGCCCTCAAGTATTTTGAGGATGCGGGTTACTATTGTATTGATAATCTGCCAGCTCATCTTCTATTAAATCTTATTGATTATTTCTCCATGGAAGACAAGAACATTAATAATATAGCCTTTGCTATAGATTTAAGAAGTGGGTATTTTTTTGATGAAATATATAAGACTCTGGATAAACTCAAAAAGAGGAAAATAGAATATAAAATTTTATTTTTAGAAGCTTCCAAGAGTGCCATAGTAAAGAGATATTCTTTGACCAGGAGGAAGCACCCATTGGTTGAAAATGGTAATCTTGGAAATGGGATTGGAAAAGAAATTGAAAAAATGAGCAGGCTCAGGGAAATAGCTGATGTTGTGATAGATACCTCGTTATTAAACTCAAAAGAACTGCGGATAGCCATAACAGAATGCATGATGAGTGATGTGGAGAAAAGTAAGCTTCTGCAAATATCCGTTACCTCATTTGGATATAAATACGGCATGCCTGAAAGTATGGACATTGTAATGGATGTAAGATTCCTGCCGAATCCGTTCTACGACGAAGAGTTAAAGGATCTGGATGGGAGAAATAAAAAAGTGATTGATTTTGTTTTGTGCCGGGAAGAAACGAAAAAATTCCTGAATATGTTTGAGAGGATGCTGGACTTTTTGATTCCCAATTATATTGCAGAGGGTAAGAGTTATTTAGGGATAGGTATAGGTTGCACTGGAGGGAAACACCGTTCGGTAGTATTATCTGATAAGATATATGAATATTTAAAATTAAAAGGTTATTCCATTAAACTATTCCATAAAGATATTGATAAAGGTAACTGATCTTGCCGGGAATAAATTATATTTTTATGACCGGCAAGAGATATTTTTATAAAAACATACTTTATTGATTTACTTAAATTTGTTAAAATTACTCGGTTTATGTTTAACCAAGAAGTGTTTTATACTTATATAAACTATGTTTAATACTGGAAATTATATCTTATTAAAGGGGGAACGTAATGGCAATAAAAGTAGGGATTAATGGATTCGGAAGAATAGGCAGGCAGTTTTTAAGGGCAAAATTAAAGTACGATAAGGATAATAATTTGGATATTGTAGCAGTAAATGATCTTTATGATCCGAAAACTCTTGCTCATCTCCTAAAATATGATTCAATATATGGGATTTTGGACGCCGAAGTCAGGGCCGGAGATGACTATATAGAGGTAAATGGGGAAAAAATAAAAATTCTTTCTGTTAAAGATCCGGGGTTACTTCCCTGGAAAGACCTGGGGATTGATGTTGCTCTGGAGTCTACAGGAATATTCAGGACAAGAGAAGGTGCTGAAAAGCACTTGACTGCCGGAGCAAAGAAGGTTGTAGTATCCGCACCTACCAAAAAGGACGGGGCGGATATCACAATGGTGCTGGGGGTAAATCATAATAATTATGATAAAGAGAAGCATAATATAATTTCAAATGCATCCTGCACCACAAATGCGCTTGCACCACTATGTAAAGTACTTCATGAAAATTTTGTTATAAAAAATGGTTTTATGACCACCATACATGCATATACTAATGATCAGAGAATTCTGGATTTACCTCATAAAGACTTAAGAAGAGCCAGAGCGGCTGCTTTATCAGCTATACCTACATCTACTGGTGCTGCCAGTGCGATAGGTCTGGTAATTCCCGAATTAAGCGGTAAGCTGGATGGTCTGGCAGTCAGAATACCAGTAGCAGTGGGATCACTGGTTGATTTAACCGTAGAAGTGGAAAAAAGTTGTTCAGTTGAAGATGTGAATAGTGCTTTTAAAAAAGCTTCGCAGGAGCCGGAATTTAAGGGTATATTAAAATACTGTGAGGATCCAATCGTGTCTGCGGATGTTGTAGGCGATTCCTATTCGACTGTTTTTGATGCTCTGAGTACTTTCAAGAAGGAAAATCTGATAAAAGTTTTGTCCTGGTATGACAATGAATGGGGATATTCAAGCAGGCTGTATGATTTAATGATTTATATTATGAAATAAATAATAAAACAAGTTTAAATGATAAATAACCGGGGTCTGGTGGCCTCGGTTATTTACGAGATAGGGTTTTGGTGATAAAAGTGTTTAATAAAAAAACAATAGAGGACGTTGATGTAAGGAATAAAAAAGTACTGGTCAGAGTAGATTATAATGTTCCTCTGGACAGTGAGTTGAATATTACTGACGATTCCAGGATAAGGTTATCATTACCCACTATAAATTATCTGATTGAAAACAGTGCCAAGATTGTTCTAATGTCTCACCTGGGAAGGCCAAAAGGAGAGATCGAAGATAAATTCAGGCTGGATCCGGCAGCAAAAAGGCTGGAGCAATTAATAGGTAAGAAGGTTAAAAAATTTGACCAGATCTATTCTCCCGAGATTAAAGAATACATAGATAATGAAATGAATTATGGTGAAATTGTAATGCTTGAAAATCTTAGATTTGATCCTGGAGAAAAAGCAAATGACGATAAGTTCTCAGAATCACTTGCATCCCTTGCCGATATCTATGTTGACGATGCTTTTGGTGCTGCACATAGGGCACATGCGTCTGTTACCGGAGTAACCAGGTACCTTCCAGCGGTGGCGGGATTTCTAATGAAAAAGGAAGTTGAAACCCTCGTATCTCTTCTGGAGTCACCGCAGAGGCCTTTCCTGACTATTCTTGGCGGTAGCAAGGTTTCGGACAAGATAAAGGTTATAAAGAATTTACTGGGTAAGGTGGATAGCTTGATATTGGGTGGAGGAATGGCTTATACATTCTTAAAAGCGCAGGGATATGAAATAGGAAAATCAATTTGCGAGGATGATCAGATTAATTTTGTAAGAGAAATGCTTGAGCTTGCTAAAAAGAATAATGTTAATTTGATACTGCCTGTAGACATTGTGGTCGCAAAAGAATTTGACAATAATGCAGAAAGAAAACTGGTATCTATACAATCAATACCGGTGGATTGGATGGGATTGGATGTTGGAGATAAAAGTATAGGGTTGTTTAAAAAAGAAATTTCAAATGCCAGGACTATTTTCTGGAACGGACCTGTAGGTGTTTTTGAATGGGATAATTTTGCGAACGGAACTAAAAGTGTTGCTTGTGCTGTTGCTGAAAGCGGGGCAATTACTGTAGCAGGTGGCGGTGATACACTGGCAGCGTTAGAAAAATATAATCTATCATCAAGATTTTCACATGTTTCAAGTGGCGGTGGAGCTTCTATGGAGCTGCTGGAGGGTAAAGAATTACCAGGTGTGGTATCTCTTTTGGATAAATAATCGGAAGTAATGTAAATCATCATGAAAGGAATTGTAGAAATGAGAAAACCTTTTATAGCTGGAAACTGGAAGATGAATATGACTCACTCACAGGCTATAAGCTTTATACAGGACTTTGAATATAAATATGATAATAAGAATAATTGTGAAGTAGCAGTATGTCCGCCTGCTACAGCCTTAAGGAGCGTAAAAACTATAATTGACAGTGACAATCTTGATATCAAGCTTGGTGCACAGAATATGTATTATGAGTCCAGCGGCGCATTTACCGGCGAAATTTCTCCAATAATGCTTAAAGCTCTGGGTGTTGAGTATGTAATAATTGGTCATAGTGAAAGAAGGCAATATTTTGGAGAGACCAATGAAAGTGTTAATAAAAAAGTGAAGGCAGCCTTTGATACTGATTTAAAACCCATTATGTGTGTCGGTGAGTCACTAGAGATAAGAGAAAGTGGTAAAGCTGAAGAATTTGTTATAAATCAACTTGAAAAGTGTTTGACCAGTATTGGCGAAGAAAATATCGTCGATCTAACTGTAGCCTATGAACCAATCTGGGCTATTGGCACCGGTAAAACTGCAACATCTAAGGACGCAAACGATATGTGCCTGGTTATAAGAAGAAAAATAAAAGGGCTATATAGCGAAAAGATTTCTGAAGTTGTAAGAATTCAATATGGTGGAAGTGTTAAGCCCTTTAATATTTCGGAGCTTATGAATATGCCTGATATTGATGGAGCATTAGTTGGTGGTGCAAGTTTGAAAGTTGATGATTTTATGGCAATAATTAATTATTAGAGTAGTAGTGACATATATAGCTAGAAAAACAAAACCAATTTGTTTAATAATATTAGATGGCTGGGGTCTTTCTGACGAGATCGAAGGCAATGCTATTAAACTTGCAAAAACTCCCAATATGGATAACTACTACAAAATCTATCCTAATACCAGATTGAATGCTTCGGGAGAGGCAGTAGGGCTTCCAGAAGGTCAGATGGGTAATTCAGAGGTAGGTCATCTGAATATTGGGGCAGGCAGAATAGTATATCAGGATTTTACCAGAATAAATGAGGAAATTAAGAGCGGCTCCTTCTTTAAGAATGAAGTATTAATTAAGGCTATCGAAAATGCAAAAAATAATAATAGCGGTTTTCATCTAATGGGGCTGGTGTCAGATGGTGGTGTACATAGTCACATCAGACATCTCAAAGCTTTAATTGATCTGGCAGGTAATTATGGAATAAAAAATTTATTTGTTCACGCCTTTCTTGATGGAAGAGATGTTCCTCCCAGAAGTGCCATACCATATCTGAATGATGTGGATAATTACTTAAAAAGGAAAAATATTGGCCAGATTGCTACGGTTAGTGGAAGATATTACAGTATGGATAGGGATAACAGGTGGGATAGGGTAAAAAAAAGTTATGATGCATTAGTATATAGAAAAGGGAAGGAGTTTAAGACGGCTGCGGAAGTTGTTGAAGCATCTTATAGTAATAATATAGATGATGAATTTGTTATTCCATCTATAGTTAAGAATGAAGATGAAGAGAGAGCGAGGATTGGATCAAGGGATTCTGTAATATTCTTTAATTTCAGGCCTGATAGAGCAAGGCAGCTTACGAGGGCATTTATAAGTAAAGATTTTGACAAGTTTGATAGAGGTAAGAAGCCGCCAGAAGTCTACTTTGTATGCATGACCCAATACGACAAAACGTTTAATGCCGTTATAGCGTATCCTCCGGAGGAGATTAAAAATACTTTAGGGGAAGTCATATCAGATAATAATTTGAAACAATTGAGAATTGCTGAAACGGAGAAATATGCTCATGTAACTTTCTTCTTTAGCGGTGGAGTTGAAAAACCATTTAAAGGCGAGGATAGAATATTGATCCCTTCTCCAAGGGTTGCGACCTACGACTTGAAACCTGAAATGAGTGCTTTTGAGGTCACTGATACAGTGATAGATAAAATTAAATCGGGCAGATATGATGTGATAATATTAAACTATGCAAATCCCGATATGGTAGGTCATACCGGACATATTGATGCTGCGGTGAAAGCTGTTGAAGCAGTGGACAAATGCGTGGGGAGGGTAGTAGAAGAGTTGAACAGGAATGGAGGATTGGCGTTAATAACTGCAGATCACGGCAATGCAGAGGAAATGGTAGATCCTATTGATGAAAGGGTTATAACTGCTCATTCTGTATCACCGGTGCCTTTTGTGATTTGTAATTTAAAAATGACCCTGAAAAATAAAAATGACAATTTTAAACTAAGTGATATTGCACCAACAATGTTGGACCTTCTAAAAATAAAAAAACCGGATGAAATGACGGGCAATTCACTTTTATCCAGTTGAGTTTTCATTTTGTATTAGAAGTTTTATAATATAATCCTATTTATAAAAATATGTTTTTAATATATTATTTTTTTGATAAAATATAGGCCAGAAGCCAATTTGAGATTTTTATAATTTTGGAGGAAATATAAATATGGGTTCTGTTTTACTGAATGTCTTGTTTGCGATTCATATCACTGCCAGTCTGGGATTAATACTGTTAATACTGTTACATGCAGGAAGAGGAGGAGGTATTTCCGGTTTATTCTCTGGCATGGTAGAAACTTTCGATGGCACTGGAATTGTGGAAAAGAATCTTGATAGGATTACAATTATACTGGGTTTGGTTTTTGCCGTAACTACTATAATGTTGTTTGTCTTTTTATAGATTGATAGAAATTGCGAGATTATTTAAAACGAAAGGAGGTTTTAAATTAAAAAATCTTGCAGGGTAATTGTAGTGTAATTATGGTAAGAGAAAAAGGAGGCTTTGGTGAAGAACTATAAAAAATCATTGGTAATAGTTGCAGTACTTACAATCGTTGTATTTATAGGAGCTATGTTTGCAGGATGCAAGACAGAAGCAGCAGGTGGCCAGATTATGAGGTTACATATTGTTGAGCCAGTATCCCTGGATCCTCCAAATGCTTATGAAAGTGAAGGAATTCAGGTAATAAGACAGTGCTGGGATGGCCTTATAGATTGGGATCTGGAAACCTATGAACCAATACCTGCATTAGCAGAAAGCTGGGAAATAAGCGATGATGGTCTTGTTTACACCTTCCATTTAAGGAAAGGTGTGAAATTCCACAGCGGCAGAGAACTAGTAGCTGAGGATTTTGTTTATTCATGGTCAAGGGTAGCTAATAAAGATACAGCTTCTTATCTTGCTTATCATTTGCTTCCAATCAAGGGTTATGATGAATGCCAGGATGGAACAGCTACTACTCTGGAGGGAGTAAAAGCTCTTGACGACTATACGCTTGAGGTAACCTTAAAAGAGCCTTATGCGGACTTTCTATCTACCCTGGGTCACGATGTATTTTATCCTGTAGCAAAAGAAGATATTGAAGAGTGGGGAGACGAATACACCGAACATATCAATGGAGTTGGCCCATTTAAATTTGTTAAATGGGAGCATGATCAGTACATAGAACTTGTTAGAAATGATGACTACTGGGGTGAAAAAGCTAAACTCGATGGTGCTAAATATGTCATAATAGCTGATGAGGACACAGCGTTTCTGGAGTTTAAAGCTGGTAATCTTGAGTATACGGAGATTCCTATTGGAAAAATTACAGTCACAAGAGAAGATCCAGAATATAAAGATGGTGTGATTATTAAGCCATATTGGGGTTTGTATTACTATGGATTTAATTTGAACGCTGAACCATTTAAGGATAATATTGCACTGCGTGAGGCTATAAGCTATGCGATAGACAGGCAGAATATCTGTAATGTAGTAAGTGAAGGTGTACCCACACCGGCTGTAGGATTTGTTCCGCCGGGAATTCCAGGCTTCCAGGAGAACGCTTCAGATTTTGTATATGATGTGGATAAAGCCAAAGAAAAACTAGCTGAAGCCGGATATCCGGATGGAGAGGGCTTGCCTACATTGGAGTTTGGATTTAATACAGGTGCCGGTCATGAACAGATAGCTGAGGCAATCCAGGCTGATCTCAAAGAAATTGGAGTAAACGTAAACGTAACCGGTTATGAGTGGGGAACGCTGCTCGAGAAGGCACGGGCAGGCGAAATAGTATTTTACAGGCTGGGTTGGGTTGCAGATTATCCTACGATGGATAATTTCCTGTTCCCGTTATTCTACTCGGCATCCACTGATAACTATGGCGAGTATAATAATCCTGAGGTAGACGAGATGCTCCTTGAAGCAAGAAGTACCCTGGATGAGGATGAGAGGATTGCAAAATACAGAGAAGTTGAGAAGATGATTCTTGATGAGTGCGCTTTTGCAAATATTTACTGGTACGGAACAAGAAGGATAATTCAGTCATATGTTAAAGGTTTTTCTCTTGACAATATGGAAAATTATGATTTAAGTAAAGTATGGCTGGAGAAATAAAAAGAGATAAGTGGATTAAATATACAGTTTGAAAGATTAATTGGAAAAGAATATAGCCTACATCCAATAAAGATGTAGGCTATATAATCTTAAGAAGAGATTTGTATTTATGAATTTTTAAAAAGATGGAAGAATGCTGTACTTTATAATAAGAAGGATTTTACAAATTATACCGGTTATCATCGGGGTTACGTTAATCCTTTTTACTTTAATGTATATTATTCCAGAGGATCCCGCAAAGTTAATTCTTCAAAAAGGTGCTACACCCGAGGCGCTTCAAAATTTAAGGGAAAAAATGGGTATTGATAAGCCTGTTTATATTCAGTACTGGAGATACATAAGGCAACTAGCCAAGGGTGACCTGGGAACTTCATACCGGTACAGGCGCTCGGTTAACAGTATTCTTGCGGATCATTATCCTAATTCTATAAAATTAGCCCTGGCAGCTATTATAATTGAGATTATCATTGGCATATTTGCAGGAATTATATCTGCAGTTAAGAAATATAGTTTCTGGGATATACTGGTCACGGTTTCAACGACAATTGCTGTTTGTGTGCCTGTATACTGGCTTGGTATGATGCTGCAGGTTGCATTTGGCCTAAAGCTTGGATGGCTTCCTATGTCCGGGATGGGAGATGGGAGTATTAGGTATTATATTTTGCCTGCAATAACTCTGGCTTCAGTTTCTACTGCCTTTGTGGCAAGAATGACGCGAAGCACTATGCTTGAAGTACTATCCAATGATTATATTACAACTGCTTATGCCAAAGGGCTTTCACCCAATATGGTGATAGGCAAGCATGCGCTGAAAAATGCTCTAATACCGGTAGTGACCTTAATAGGAATGGATTTAGGTGCCTTAATGGGTGGTGCCATTCTTACCGAGACTGTATTTAACTGGCCCGGTGTCGGTAGGACAATTTATCTGGCAATTCTTCAGAGGGATGCACCTGTAGTAATTGGTGGAACAATAATACTGGTTATGATTTTTGTAATCATGAACTTAGTTGTAGATGTTGCATATGCGTTCTTAGATCCAAGAATTAGATATGAAAAAAAGGAAATGCAAGTTTAAATGGCAGGTATAAAAGAATTAGAAGCATTAGAAGAGATTGAAACTGAAAGAAAATATTCAAAGACGTCGCTTTATAAAGATGCATGGAAGCGACTCCGGAGGAACAAACTTGCCATGCTCGGACTTTCTATAGTGATACTGTTGATTTTAATAGCTATATTTGCTCCTTTAATCTCACCTTATGACCCAATTTCAAGGATAAAGGAAGATTCGTCACTAGGCCCCAGTATAAGTCATCTTTTTGGAACAGATCTACTGGGCAGGGATATCTTCAGTAGAGTTATTTATGGAAGCAGGATCTCCATAGAAGTTGGAGTTGTAGCGGTAGGTATATCGGTGTTAATAGGCCTTTTCTTTGGTGCTCTCTCAGGTTATTTTGGTGGTGCTTCTGATGCAGTGATTATGCGTGTAGCAGATATTTTCTTTGCATTCCCATATATTTTAGGGGCAATAGCAATAATGACGATTTTAGGCCCGGGAATAGTGAATATATTTGTGGCAATTGGAATTTTAGGATGGGCTTCATTTGCGAGAATTTTCAGAAGTTCTATTTTAACAATTAAAAATAAGGAATACATTGAAGCAGCAAGGGCACTTGGCGCAAGCAATTACAGGATTATAACGAAACATATTTTTCCTAATTCATTTGCTCCCATAATTGTATACGCAACGATGAATGTCGGAACTGCGATAATAGTAGAGGCTGCATTAAGTTTTCTTGGAATAGGAGTCCAGCCCCCGACACCAGCATGGGGTAAGATGCTTGCAGATTCTCTGGCTTATATTGATATAGCTCCATGGATGATGTTTTTCCCAGGATTAGCTATTTTAATAACAGTTTTAGGATTTGTGCTGCTTGGTGATGGCCTGAGGGATGCGTTTGACCCGAGATTAAAGTAAATAATTAATATTTAAAATTATAGATTTCTATTTAATTAATTTTTTTTGAAATGACCGAAAAAGAAAACGATAAGATTTTAGAAGTCAAAAATTTAAAAACCTTTTTTTATACGGATGATGGAGTGGTTAAAGCAGTTGATGGAGTTAGCTTCGACCTTAAAAAGGGTGAAACTCTTGGTATTGTGGGTGAGACAGGATGCGGAAAAAGTGTAACCGCTCTTTCAATTTTAAGATTGATTCCCCAGCCTCCGGGGAAAATAGTTGATGGCGAAATAATCTTTGACGGTAAAGACTTATTAAAGCTTGGGCAAAAGGAGCTTCAGAATTTCAGGGGTAGTAGAATTTCAATGATTTTTCAGGACCCTATGACCTCCCTAAATCCTGTATATACAATTGGCAATCAGGTGATGGAATCTATTATGATACATAGAAAATTAAATAAGGAAGAAGCCAGAAGAGAAAGTTTGAAACTTCTGGAAATGGTTGGAATACCGGAACCTGAGAGAAGATTCAGCAGCTACCCTCATGAGTTCAGTGGAGGTATGAGGCAGAGAGTAATGATAGCAATGGCTATTGCGAACAGCCCCAGTGTTCTTATAGCAGACGAACCGACAACCGCGCTTGATGTAACAGTACAGGCTCAGATACTGGAATTAATGGATGACCTTAAGTACAAAACAAATTCATCGATCATAATAATAACGCATGACCTTGGCGTGGTAGCAAAATATGCGAACAGGGTAATGGTTATGTATGCAGGTAAGCCTGTCGAGTTTTCAGGTGTTGATAATATATATTATAAGCCGATGCACCCATACACAATCGGACTAATGAAATCCATAACAAGGCTGGATGAGGAAAAGAAAAAATCGTTAAAGCCAATTGAGGGGTTGCCGCCAAGCTTGATAGATTTGCCAAAGGGCTGTATTTTCCGGGGAAGATGCAAATATACCGTGGATAATTGTAAAAAGGAATACCCGCCTCTTGTAGAAATTGAGAAGGACCACTATGTCTCATGCTACAGAGCAAAAGAATTTATGGATGGGATACTTGAAAGATTTGGTAATTAGATATGGAAAATAAATTTTTATTGGAAGTTAAAAATTTAAAGAAATATTTTAATCTGAGAGCAAGGTTTTTGTCCCAGAAATTTGCAGGGTCTGTAAAAGCAGTTGATGATATAAGTTTTTTTATAGAAAAAGGTGAAACTTTTGGGCTTGTGGGTGAGACTGGATGCGGAAAAACGACTGTTGCAAGAGTAATATTAAGGCTTGTGCCACAAACTGGCGGAGAAGTAATATATAATGGGGTAAATTTGTTTAAGCTCAGTAGCAGGGAGATGTTTAAGATAAGAAGGGAAATCCAGGTAATTTTTCAGGATCCTTATGCATCACTTTCTCCCAGGATGACGGTTGGTGATATTATTAATGAACCGTTTGAAATTCATGAAATAGGTGATAAAGGAAAAAGAATTAAAAAAGTAAAAGAATTATTAAAAGTGGTGGGACTTAATCCTGAGCATATACATAGATATCCACATGAATTTAGTGGTGGTCAGAGACAGAGGGTTGGAGTAGCAAGAGCTCTGGCTTTAACTCCAAAGTTACTGTTGTGTGATGAACCTGTATCTGCTCTTGATGTATCCGTTCAGGCACAGATTCTGAATTTACTTACGAACCTACAGAGAGAATTTAATCTTACTTATCTTTTTATTGCTCATGATCTTTCCGTAGTGAAGCATGTGAGTGATAGAATAGGTGTAATGTATCTTGGTAAATTGTTCGAAGTTGCAAAGAGTGAAGACTTATATGAAAAACCACTTCATCCTTATACAATGGGTTTATTATCTGCGATTCCTATTCCTGATCCTGAGCTGGAAAGAGAAAGGAAGAGAATTGTTCTGAAGGGGGATGTCCCAAGTCCTATCAACCCTCCTTCTGGCTGCAGTTTTCATCCGAGATGTCCAAATGCTCAGGATATCTGTAGTAGAAAAGAACCTGAGTTAAAAAATTATTCAGAAAATGAAAATGAGCATCTTGCTGCATGTTTTTTTGCCGGGAAACCAATAGTTTAGATAAGAAAATTTTTGGTGAGTGTATAAATGAATAAATCAATAAAAAAAGTAATAATATTTATAATTCTACTGATGCTAGTATTTATCAGTATTTGCCTTTATTCATGTGAATATGATGATCTGGGATTGTTCGCTACAGATAGTGATGAGGGAGTAGGCAATGTTAATGGAGAAAATGATGTCAAAGAATTAGATATTAGCAGTCAAGAACTATTCCTGGAATCAAAGGAAAAACAAAAGGATAAAAATCCTCTCAATAACATTAATATCAGAAAGGCTATATTTTATGCAATAGATAGAGAAAGGATTGTCGACGAGTTGCTTGGTAAATATGGCGAGGTACTGAATAGCTTATTTGCCAAAGATTCCTGTTATTATTCCTCTGCCTGGTCGGAATACAGTTATGATATAAATAAGGCAAAAGAGTTTTTAAGTAGGGCAGGGTACGGTGTGGATAATCCGTTATATATTACTATTGGTGCTACAAGTGATAAAAGTGTAGAACAGACAATAGAGGAAATGATTAAGGAAGATCTGGATAAGATTGGAATAAAATTGTGGATTTTCAATAAACCTTCGGAAGAATGGTACCAGGATTATATTCTTAGCGGTAACTATGAACTGGGTGTTTTATCAATCTATAACTTTGATGGAAGTAGTTTAAACTCTAATTTCAATTCTGATAAATTACCGTCTCTGTCAACAGAGGAGAATGAGAATTGTCTGAATTTTTATTGGTATAAAGATTCGGACGCCGATGAAATTTTAGAAGAACTTTTAAATGAAAGTGATACCGAAAATAGAAAAGAATTGTTTCAAAATCTACAGGATATTTTAGCTCAAAATGCAGTGATGCTACCACTATATAATAGACCATTTGCTATTGCTTATAATAATAAAAAAATAAAGAATGTAGATTTCAAAATTGAAAATAACAAAATCTTTTTCAACATAGAAGATTGGACTGTACCTGATGAAGAGCAAACGGGTGGAGATGAAGAAAATGGAATCATTATCGGTTACAAAGGTGAAGATTGTAAACTTTCGGATCTATTTAGCTCGGATTATATAAGTGATCTTGTAATGAAGGGCCTATGGGAGATCAATGAGAATGGAGAATATGAGGAAGTATTGGTAGAAGGAGACTCCTCCTCTGAGAATAATGTAATCAGCATACCGGATCTGGAAGTCATGGTTAGACTTAAAGAGGAAATCTTCTGGGAAGATGGAGATCCTATTACATCGGAAGATGTTAAATACACTTATGATACTATATTGGAAAATGATGGTAATGTGAATATTGATGAAGATTATTTTAAAATAGAGGGAATTGAAGTAGTGAATGAAAAAGAATTCAAAATTATTTTTAAGGAGAATATTAAAGATTGGAAGAAACTTTTTATGGTTGTATTCAAGGAAGGATTATTGGAGGGAAAAGATATAAGTGGTTTTTCTGCAAAGGATATTATTGCCAACGGTCCTTATGAAATAGGGGAGTGTGTAGAAGGAGAATATTTGGTACTTAAGAAAAACGAGTTCTATTCAGGAGAGGCATCGGAGATAGATTCTATTAAGATTATATTTGACACTGATATTAATAATCTTATCGGAATGTTCAGGGATGGGGAGATAGATTTATTGAGTATTCCGGTAGATTTAGACTTGATGGAAGATCTGGAAGAAGATGAAGATTTTGATTTATTAGTTAGGCCTGGAAATTTAATGGAGCACCTGGCTATTTGTTTAAAACCAAAAGAGGAATAGGGAATCATAAAGGTATGTAACTTCCGTCCGGCAGTCTTATAAAAAAGAAAAGGATTTTACTGTAGTTTATTGACAATAATAGATATTGTTTTTAGAATTAAAAAGCTAAAAAATTGTTGCTCTATTCTAAATTTAGATTTGATGAAACACAATACGTCGGAATGGCGGAACTGGTAGACGCGCAAGGTTGAGGGCCTTGTGAACGCTTTAGTTCGTGGGGGTTCAAGTCCCCCTTCCGACACCATCATTGACCTATCATTATTTTCAACCGAAAGAACCCTTAATATAGTGCTTAAATTTGTGGTAGCTCTGGAAGATGGCATATGAGCATATATGTATAGGAAATTATAAAGATGCTCAAGTAGCTGGCAGGATAAATATATCTGTGATGTAAGGCCTCTAGTTATGCCGGATGGATTATATGAAGTCTTTAAATACTGCTTTAAAGATGTTGATATAAAAAACCAAGATATATTCCGTGATCTATTCTTTGGACTTAAAAGGAAAAGACTTAGGCAGGGGTACGGGGAACTTTATAATGTAAAAGTAGATGATAGAGATTTTTCTGATGATTGTATTGAAAACTATTTAGAGTTTAAGGATGAAACCCCGGAGATTTTAACACATAAATATATTGAGGATATGACTAGGAAGTATGGAGACTATAGGAAAATATCAGTTTATAGAAGTTAATTTATATATTTAATAAAAATATTTTTAATTTTTATTAAATATATTAAAATATGTTTAATACTAATTAAATGATTAATTTATTATAGAAGGGAATAAAATGGCAAAAAAACAAACAAGTAAAAGAGCAGCTACAAGTGCATCAAAAGTTTTACGAGATAAAAGAACAAGTAAAGATTCTAAAACTGCTGCTGGTAGTGCATTGAGCCAAAGAGAAAAAAGAGCGCATAGTATAACCTCCCATATTCCACCAAAACGTTCTATAAAAAGCAGCAGTGCAGGAAGAATTAAAAAAGGAAAATAAATTCTATAAGTTCTTAATTTTATGTTTTTAATAGGTAAAAGAAATCTCTCGAATTATATAAACGATATTAAAAATTTATATGGAAGCTATTCAGAAGAAAATATAAAAGATGCAAATAATTGGATATTAGAATTAAATAAACTTCTCATAACATCAGCATCAATAATAATAGCATTTTCAACTATTTTTTTAAAAAATGATTTAATCAACAATAACACTAATTTTACAGATAAATTAATATTTATTATTGCATTATTTTTAATGTTTTTTTCTATTATTTTTGGTCTTATACAAATTTTTGATGACTATAGATGTTTTAAATTAACAGGGGATGATTGTAGGAAGGTAGTAGCTACAGAAAGAGTATTTAATAATAAAAAAGAATTTGATGATTTTGTAGAGAATATAAGGTCAAAAATGAAAGCAAAATCTAAGAAATGGCCTACGATTAGTCAAAGTATATTATTATCTTTAGGTATAGGATTAATTTTAACTTTTATTTTAAAATTATTTTTTTTCTAATAAAAAATTTTATCCTTTAACTAGCAATATTAAATTTTTTATTTCCTCTAAAAAAAGGTTCGAAATTTCACTACCGGGGCAGCCAGTTTTGAGGGTTAAATAAAATCATTATATTAATTAGAATTATTTTTATTAGGAGATTATATGAGCACACAGATATGGGAAATTGAAGGAGAGGTAATTGGAAACTTTTTTATTAAGTCTGTAGAAGAGATTAAAGTTCCTAAACTACCAAAAGACCTTGTAGTACAGAAGTTTCTAATTTTACCTGAGTTTAATGACAAAAATGAGCAAACCGGTAGATTTAAGATAAAAATTATTTTTAAAGTAGAATCTAAAGATGAAAAGCCTCCGAAACATTTAATTGCAGATATAGGTAGAGACATATTTAATTCTTATATGGATTTATTAGCTTTTATTTCTGGAGATCTAGTAAGAATGGTAAGTAATCCGACGCTAAAATATAATTATCCTGGAACAAATAAATATAGGTGCATAATATTTCCTTCTCAACAGGCAGAAGTAAGATCGCCAGTTCCCTTGAGTACGTTAATCTTTAAAAAAAATTTAGAACAGAAACACAATCAAATCTTGGCATGGTTTAGAAAGGCACTTCAAGAAAAAGATATTGTCAATAGCACTATAGCTCTTTTTATACCATTAGAGATTTTAGCAAACCAATTCACCTGTGAAGAAAGAATAATAGAGAAATGTGATAATTGTGGTTATGAAAAAAAAGTGAGACCAGGCACGAGAATTCAGGTAGAGAACTTTTTAATAAATGAGGTTGGTTACGAAAGTAATCAATTCGAGAAAATATGGAAATTAAGAAACGATATTTTTCATGGTAAGCTTTCTATGACATTAGAACAAATTAGAGATTTACACTTAATAAAACAAGAATTAACTTTGGCAATTATTAAAGGAATGAAAAAGTTGCTTGGAATTAGCTCATCAGAATTTCCTAAAGAAGAAATACATGGACCATTATTTGCTGATTATTTTTCGGACATTGAATATACTGTTCCTGAAAAGAATGTTGATTAGTTTATTATATTGTGGAAAATATTTTCAATGATTAACTTAAAAAATATCTAACATTACTTAAAAGTTTAAGAAAAAGGTTCGAAATTTCGCAACTTAGGGCAGCCAATTTATGCTAAATTAGGACAGAGATTAAGCACCGGCTTTTGTTTGGTGCTTCTACTTTTAGGATTTACTGAAATTATTAAGACTTTCTAGTATTAGCAGATTTTATTGCAGCAAAAACTGCTAAAATCATTCCAGCAAAGACAATAAAAGGACTAATAATAAAAAGGTATGACCAACCCCCGTAACTAAATGATCCTATCCACGTTAAGACAGTTCCTATAATGGTTAATCCTATCGAAATTAACCAGGAAGTTAAAATTCCACTAAAATTATTCTTCAACTTTCTAAAATTCAGTGGAAGGAAAATTGCCAGTAAAGCTATAAGGACAACTATACCCACATTAGATAAAATAACGACTTGCTTAATGAATCTTTCAATACCTTCAATAAGTTCCCAATTCATTGCTAACCTCCTCTAAATAATTTATTTTAATATAGGAATAGTTAGTTCATTATATTATGGATTATCTTGCAATACTATTATTTCGGTGTCTTAAGTTGCCTAAAAATATTACTTCTTCTAATATCTAGTTCAAAATTTCATAACCTAGGGAAGCCAATTAAGAAAAAACAAATTGTCAGGTAGATTGTAGTTTACTAATTGAAATTATGTCCTTAATAATTAGGTTCCAATTTTCAGAACAAAGGCACACCAGTAAATCCAACAAGCATGGTTAAAACTATGAGTCTAAACTGTTGAAAACATGCCATAATTACATGTTTTTTAATTTTATTTAAAGTCTCCTGTCTTTTTATGTGCTATTTCTGCTTCTCTGTACTTGCCCTGTTTCTGCAATATTATATGTAGAATTCTCCAGGCATCCCTGTTATTTTCATCCAGTTTTATTAATTTTCTGATGACGTCTTCGGATTCGGAATATTTATTTTGTTTCGAAAGAGTGGCACCAAGACAAAGCAAAGCATTGGTGTATCTTTTATCTAATTCCAGTGCTTCTCTGCAGGCTAATTCTGCTTCATTATATTTTCCCTGCTTAAAATAATTAATGCCAGAATAATACCACGCTTCTTTAAACTTTCTGTCCATTTTCAGGGCATCATTGCAGGCTCTGTCAACTTCATCGTACTTACCCTTGTCGATAAGTATTTCAACGAAGTATATCCATGCTTCTTTCTCATCTACCATTTTTGAAACCAATCCTTATTAGTATAAGGTACTTAAAGAATTAAATACCAAAAATTAAATAATTTCAATTAATAAGATGTTAATTAATTTTGTAATCCGATCTTTTATATAATAAATGTATTTTATAATACTAAGCACTTTTGGGGAATAGGATATTTATAAATGATTTATTATTATTATTGCTAGTTATATAATTAATGATGATTTTTACTAAAAGGTATTGCGAGTAAAAGGACATGAAAGAAGCATATTTATATAAGAAGCTCGATGACAAAAAAGTAAGATGTAATCTCTGTAATCACAGATGTCTTATAAAAAATCAGGATAAAGGAAAATGCTGTGTCAGAAAGAATATTGATGGAGTGTTATATTCTCTTGTATACCGGAAATTAATTGCCGAAAACTCTGATCCAATTGAGAAAAAACCACTGTTTCATTTCCTGCCTGGTACATATTCCTTATCAATAGCAACAGTCGGATGTAACTTTAAATGTTTCTTTTGCCAGAATTTTAATATTTCACAGACTCCATCGGATTTCGACATAATAGAGGGAAGAGATGTCTCGCCTGAGGTACTGGTAAGTCATGCTCTGGCTAATGGGGATGAGAGCATATCGTATACTTATACCGAGCCGACTATTTTTTTCGAGTATGCTCATGACACTGCGAAACTGGCAAATGAAAAGGGATTAAAGAATGTTTTTGTAACCAATGGTTTTATGACTAAAGAATGTATAATGATGATAAAACCTTATCTTGATGCAGCTAATGTAGATTTAAAGAGCTTTTCAGAAGATACCTATAAACAGAAGATTGGAGGGAGGTTAAAGCCAGTTCTTAGCAATATTGTTCTGATGAAAAAGCTGGGCATCTGGGTTGAGGTTACCACACTGATAATTCCAGGGATTAATGATTCTAAAGATGAGCTTCGGCAAATAGCGGAATTCCTGGCTGGGATTGATAAAGGTATACCATGGCATATCAGCGCTTACTATCCACAGTACAAGTCTGATATTCCTCCTACAAGCGTAGAACAGATAAAAATTGCTATTAGTATAGGCAAGAACGCGGGATTAAAATATGTCTATGGTGGAAATATTCCGGGCAGTATATATGAGAATACATCTTGCCCTAAGTGCAGCAGTTTATTAATAGAGAGAACACAATTTTCTGTTTCAGGTAATAAGTTAAAGAAGAATCTTTGTCCAGCTTGTGGCGAGAGAATAGAAGGAATATTTTAAAAAGGTTAACCTTGATGTTTAATCTTCTGGATCTTATGTTCGAAAAAGTAAAAGGCTGCTTAACTTTTGCATAAAATTATCTTATAATATCTTCCTGTTGCTTTTAAGGCGGCATAGCCAAGTGGTAAGGCAGAGGTCTGCAAAACCTTTATCCCCGGTTCGAATCCGGGTGCCGCCTCCATTCTTTATTATAGTTACCTTATCCCGGGAAAGATTTATAACTCAAAGAATCTGTATTTGATCTTTTTTTAAAATCATTAATTGAAAACATTGTGGTGTTTATGTGCTTGGAGTAGCATTTTTTAATAAAAGTTATTCCATTTAGGGGCTGCTTAGTATATAATTGACTTTACACGTGTAAATTCATTTATGAGAGTTAGTAAGTTTGGTGACTACGATAAGTCTGATATTTATAGAGAGATGTGGGGAGTATATGTATAGCCTCAATATTAACGAAAAAGTTGCGGAAAAATATTAAAGAGAATTTATTTAAAATATTATTAAGCAATGTATACTGGTACATCCAATCAAAAATATAATAGCTGGAGAAGAAAAATTTTCTGGCTGGTTTGGGTTAACTACGCTGCATTTTACTTGGTTCGTGTGAATATTTCTGTGGCGATCCCCAGAATGATTGAAGAATATGGTATTTCCAAAACACTTATGGGAAGTGTATTGACTGTATTTTTTATAGCATACGCAGTAGGGCATTTCATAAATGGCCAGCTTGGCGATAAACTTGGGGGAAGAAAATTGATAGCAATCGGCCTTATAATTTCTGCCATTATTAATATTATCTTTGGTTTTATGGCTGGAAATATAGCTCTGATGATACTATTGTGGGGTTTAAATGGGTATTTTCAATCTATGGGGTGGGCACCATCGGTAAAAACCATTGCAAACTGGTTTACACTGAAGGACAGACCCAGAAAAGCAGGTCTTCTGGGTACCTCATATCAATTGGGGCATGCTATTTCCCTTACATTAGCTGGTTTTCTAGTAAGTGTATTAAACTGGAGGTGGATTTTCTGGATTCCTGGGATAGTCTGTATCGCTTTAGCGTTTAACTGGCTAATAAAGGGAAGGGATGCTCCGGAAGAAATAGGGTTACCTACAGTGGAGGAGGATTATGACGGCAAGAGGGAATCTAAAATAAATAGTGACAACCATGTTGGATTTAGATTCACTCTCAAGAAAGTCCTTTTGAATAAAGGAATTTGGATAATTGCAATCAGTATGTTTTTCCTGGACTTTATAAGAACAGGATTCATGTTCTGGGCGATAACATTTCTATTTGAGGTACAAAAAACCACTGTATCTATAGCTACTTATAATATAATAATAATCCCTGTTTCGGGTAGTGTTGGCACATTACTTCTATCATGGCTGGCAAATAAATATTTAAAGGAAAGAAGTGTAAGGATTATACCGGCAATGCTTTTTCTATTGGTTATAGTTTGTTGGTTTTTTCTGAAGGTATCAGAAAATAACTGGGTATTAAGTATAATCTTACTGGTTCTGATTGGTTTCCTACTATATGGCCCCCATGTACTGATGACTACTTTCTTTCCTATGGAATATGCTTCGAGGAAAGCGGCAGCATCTGCAGCAGGATTTATCAGTGGATGGGCATATGTCGGATCTGCTATTTCCAGTTTCTTATCTGGTTTGTTTGCAGATAATTTTGGTTGGAACGTCGTATTTTATTTATGGCTTGCCGGAGGTCTCATGGCTTCTATACTGATGACGAGCCTCTGGAATTATAAGCCTGTAAGAGGAAAGTATCATTAATACACTGTTATAACTTATGCTTTTTTAAAATACATCGCGTCCAGCTGTCTGGGTTTCTCCCGGAAAGTTATTTTATTAGGAAGTATTTTAGTATATAATTCATTTTACACGTGTAAGCTAATTTATGTTATCAAACATGAGTTCTAATAAATAGTTAATTAAACTTTGTAAGGAAAGATAGAAGAATTGTGAGAACAGACGTAGTGGTAATAGGAGCAGGAATCATAGGGTGCGGGATAGCCCGAGAGTTGTCACGGTATCAATTAAAGGTAGCACTGGTTGATAAGGAAAGCGATATATGCCGGGGTACAAGCAGGGCGAATAATGGAATGATTCACTCTGGGAACAATCCGCAGCCGGGTACTCTAAAAGCTAAGCATAATGTCGCTGGAAACCAGCTTTACTCGGAATGGGCAAAAGAACTGAAATTCCCTTTCGAGCGAATCGGAGCATGGATGACTGCACGGAACAAAGATCAAATCGAGTCGCTTGAAGAATTGATGGAAAAAGGCGCAAAGAACGGCGTGTCAGATTTAGAGTTGATCACAGACCAGAAACGGCTCAAAGATGAAGAACCTAACCTGATGGGTATTATTGCAGCTGTTAATGCACCAACGACTGGTATGGTAATGCCACATCTGGTAGTAGTGGCCCTTGCTGAAAATGCTGTTACGAATGGTGTCGAACTTATACTTGATACTAAAGTCACCGGAATAGATATTGAAACAGGTCAGGTGAAGGTGATCAGAACAGATAAGGGTAATATCGAAACACGGGCAGTAGTCAATGCTGCAGGTTTGTACGCAGATAGTGTTGCAAATTTTGCCGGGCTTGACAGCTTTAAAATAATGCCAAGAAAAGGCCAGTATATTGTATTAGATAAAGACTGTTGTCCGGTAAACAGGCTTATCTATCCGGCACCTACAAAAACATCAAAAGGTATAGGAATACTTCCCACTACCGATGGGAATCTGTTACTGGGACCTAATGCTGAAGATATAGAAGATAAAGAGGATTTATCCACAACAGCAGAAGGAATAAGGTATATTCTAGAGCAGACAAAACTGATTTGTCCATCAATTGATGAAAGTAAAATTATCAACAATTTTGCTGGCATTAGAGCGGTAGCTGATACTGATGATTTTATTCTTGGGCCAACAGAAATAAAAGGATTCTTTCAAGCCGCAGGAATCCAGTCTCCAGGGTTAACTTCTGCGCCATCAATAGCGAAAGAACTGGCAGGAAGTATATCCAAATACCTGAAAGTCCAAGAAAAAAAAGATTTCAAGGCTGAAAATGAGTATAAACCGAGATTTGCCAGGGCAAGTCTTGATGAAAAAAAACAGCTAGTACACAAAGATAAAAGGTATGGCCGGATAGTGTGCCGCTGTGAAGAAGTTACAGAATACGAGGTGATACAAGCGATACACTCAGTTATTCCGGTAAGGACACTTGATGCACTTAAAACACGGTTGAGGGTGGGAATGGGCAGGTGCCAGGGGGGATTCTGTACCTCAAGGCTGTTAGAAATATTGGGGCGAGAGCTGAATATACCTGTTGAAAATTTAACAATAAGGGGATCTGGTTCGGAAATTCTGGCATCAAAGTTACGTAAAGGAGAGTAAGTATGGGTCAGGAAGTAGAAGCGGTGGTTATTGGAGCAGGCGCAGCAGGACTGGCTGCAGCAGTGGCACTAAAAGATAGCAGCATAGACGACGTGCTAGTAGTGGAACGGGATGATTACCTCGGCGGGATTCTTATGCAGTGTATTCACAACGGTTTCGGCTTGCATATATTTAGAGAAGAACTGACTGGGCCGGAATATGCCATTCGCTATATAAATCTGGCAAAAGAACGGCAGGTCGAGTTTATTACAGGCACTACAGCAATTGACCTGAAAGATCTAGGCGATAAAAAATCCGTAACACTTCTTTCACCAGTTAAAGGATTGGTTGAAGTAAAAACCAAGGTCGTGATTTTAGCTATGGGATGCCGTGAACGAACACGGGGTAATATAGGCATACCCGGAACGAGACCTGCTGGAGTGATGACAGCAGGTCTCGCCCAACGGCTTATGAATATAGAAGGCTATATGCCGGGTAGGGAAATCGTTGTTCAGGGTTCAGGAGATATAGGCCTGATCATGGCTCGACGCCTGACATGGGAGGGGGCGAATGTAAAGGCTGTTGTTGAAATTATGCCTTATCCGGGTGGACTTAATCGTAATATTGTCCAGTGCCTTAATGATTTTAATATCCCGTTATATCTGGCACATATGATAACTAATATCAAGGGTAAAAGTAGGATCGAGCAGGTTGATGTCGTTCCTCTGCATGACAATGGGAAGCCGGATATGAGAAGACAATTCTCCTTAAGCTGTGATACATTACTATTGTCTGTAGGACTGATACCCGAGAATGAATTGGCATCTCAGGCAGGCATTGAGATCGATAAATCGACGAATGGTGCAAAAGTTGACTCAAACTTTATGACTTCAATGCAAGGAGTATTTTCATGTGGAAATGTGTTGCATGTTCATGATCTGGTTGATTTTGTATCAGAAGAAGCTGGGAACGCAGCCACTGCAGCCGCTGCATATATTAGAAATAAAACCAAGACAATGAAATCTGTAAAAGTTAAAAGAGGAAATATGGTACGTTATGTTCTGCCTGCGGAAGTATTTGTAGGAAGTGACGCTGTTTTATCGCTAAGGGTAACGGAACCTAAAGAAAATGTGGGACTAAAGATAAGATCCGGTAGGGAATGCTTCTATTCCAAATTTTTTAGAAAGGTGGTACCGAGTGAAATGGTAAGGTTTGCATGGCGAAATGTGCCTGATAAATGTGATGAGGTTGAAATAACCATGGAGGTTATGAAATAGTGAGGAAAACCTTAATATGCGTCGTATGTCCTTTAGGGTGTAATATAGAAGTCGAATACAATAACAAAAACAAGAGCCTGGTCAGTGTCTTACATAACCGGTGTGAAAAGGGTCGGGATTACTCCGAAAAGGAGCTGTTTAACCCTGAAAGAATAGTGACGACGACTGTGCGGGTTTGTGGTATATCAGAAAAATTAGTGTCAGCAAAAACAGCAAAGCCGGTGCCTAAAGAATTGACTTTCAAAGTTGTAAGGGAGGCTTCGAAAAAGAGGCTTAAAGCCCCTGTAAAGGTTGGTGATATAATTATAGAAAATATATGTGGTACAGGTATTGACTTGATAACAACAAACTCCGTCGATTTTAAAGAAACCGGGCTTGTTTAAAGTAAGGATTCCGCGGTCCTTACGAGATTCGTTAGTATTTAATCGGAAGTTAAAAACTATTCTAAACAAAAAAATCAATAGATTAGATTAAAAAATAACTTTACATCATAAAAATTAAATGTTAAGATTTACACGAGTAGCTTCTTGTGTAACTATTTGACCAGAATATTATAAGTTCAAATTGAAGAAGTTAAACGCAGTTTTATTTCTCATGAAGTAAATGAGTTTAGTATATAGATATAACCTTGAAAAAGGAAGTGTAAATGCGGAAAAATGCAGTAAATTCTGCTGGAACTATTAAAGATAAATTAAGGAGAATTTTTGGGGAAGAAAATGTTATAGAGGACCAATCTGAAATGGACTGTCAGAAAGTAGATGTCTGGTGGATTACTCGCTACAGGATGTTTCAGGCCAGGGATATTCCCCAACCTTTTGCGATAGTTTTCCCTTTAAATAAGGAACAAATAGTAGAATTAGTAAAATTGTGCAATTTACACGGAATACCTTTAGTTCCAAGAGGAGGAGGTGCGGGAGATTCCGGAGGGTCTACAGCGGTCAGGGGTGGAATAACAGTAGACACAAAAAAAATGGATAAAGTTCTAAAAATTAATGATAAGTCCTTAACAGTTCTTGTTCAACCAGGTATACTGCAAAAACACCTTGAAGAGTACCTTAATCGTCACGGTTTTACAATGAATCATTTTCCAGCCTCTTTTCATACTTCTACTCTGGGTGGATTCATAAGCACTAACGGCACTGGAATTCTTTCCTCGAAATACGGAAAACTTATAGATCTGGTTCACCAGCTTGAGGTTGTTTTACCAAACGGTAAAATATTTAAGAGCTTGCCAGTGAACCACCATTCTACAGGCCCGGATTTTTCTAAATTGTTTATAGGAGCAGAGGGTACTCTTGGGATTATTACAGAGGTTCTGTGCAAAATATATCCCCTGCCTGAGAAAAGGGTTTTCTTACCCTTTCTCCTGCCAAATCTAAGAGATGGTGTCGAAACAGGTAGGAAAATAATGGAAAATGGGCTTCTTCCAAGTGTTATGAGATTTTATGATGAGAAGGATACAATTCATATTCTTAAGAATCAATATGAGATGGAAGGAGAAGGGTGTTTCTTTATGGTTGGATTTGATGGGTTGAAGGATGATGTTGACATTAGATCCAGACTGGCATCTGAAATTATTGAAAAAATAGAAGGTAAGAAATTGAGTGACAAGCAGGCATGGAGTTGGTGGAAAAACCGGCTTAGATCCTATTATCCTCCGCTTGATTATATTTGCGAGCCATGGATGACAGCAGTAATTGACACAATCGCGCCGTATGAAGATATTGAAAATATATACTGGGCTATGAGATCAGCCGTAGAGGATGGTTTCAAAAAATACGGAGCAATATTTCATGCCCATTTTTCTCACTGGTATGATTGGGGAACCAGCATATATCCAACCTTTGTAGTCAAAGACTTTCCAATAAACTATAAAAAAGCGATTGAGTTATATGAAGATATAATAGATGCTTGTATAATGGCTGCGATTAAAAATGGCGGTGTTGTAAACGAGCACCATGCCATAGGGATAAGGCTGGGCAGTTATATGAAAGAGTGTTATGGTGAAGAAAGCTTTGAACTCTTTAGAACAATTAAGAAGAGTCTAGATCCTAACAATATAATGAATCCTGGTAAACTCGGGCTGGAGGATACAGCAAACAATGATTTTTAAGAAGGAATCAAAAGAAAAAGAAATAATAAAGATGTGCAGATTCTGTTTTATGTGCAGGCATGCCTGTCCGGTTTTTCTGTCAACAAAAAGGGATACTGATACGCCCAGAGGCCACGCTTTGCTTATCTCAAGAATTGACGAGGGATTGTCAGAATGGACAGATGATATAGTTGATATAATGTACCGGTGTTCCCAGTGTCATCTTTGCAGGGAAATTTGTGAATTTCACTGGGGAGAAGATTTATTAATCCAGAAGATAAGGGAAATTATTGTAAAAATTGATAGGGTTCCCCAAAGTATTAAAAAACTTGCATCTCATATCATTAATAATGGATCAGTTTATGATACATCTCATGTAAAGAATTTTAAGATTGCTGTTAAAGGAAAAGGCATCGATGTATTGTATTTTGCAGGTGATATTATTTTGAATGAATACCCTGAGATTGTTGAAAAAACAGCGGTGATATTGGATTCAATGGATATTAATTGGGCTATGCTTGAAAGGGAAACTTCAACGGGAATAGAGCTATTTGAGCTTGGTTATATTAATGAAGCAATAACAGCTGCAAAGGAATGTGCAGCTAGGATTATGGAGACAAAACCAGGAATAATTATTACCGGAAATCCGCACATATATAGTGCATTTAAGAAATTATATCCCGAGTGGGGTATAAAAACTTTGGATGGTATTAATATTTACCATATTTCTGAATATTTAAGCAATAGGGTAAGGGAAGGTAAGTTAAAAATATCGCTGGATTCGGCTCTTCAGGGAGTATCTTATCATGACCCGTGTCAGTTAGGTAGGGAAATGGAAGTCTATAATGCACCGAGGGAGCTGATAAAAGCAGCAACTGGTAGTATGCCGCTAGAATTATTCCATAGCAAGAGTGAGGCTGAATGTTGTGGGGCAGGGTCGGTAATGTACCTGACCCATCCTGATGTTTCCAATAGGGTAGCACAAAAAAGAATAAATAGTGCTTTAGAAGAGGATGTCAAAATAATTGTAACTGCTTGTCCAAACTGTAAAAAAGTTTTTAAAAATACTATTTCAGATATGAATAGTGACTTGAAGGTAATAGATATAGTGGAATTAGTGTCTTTACAGGTTAGTAAGTAGGTTGATACAATATAAGATAAAAATTACTAAAAAATATCTAATGAATGGGGTGAGGAGTCATTAAAAGGCCAACCAGTAAGGATGTGGCAAGAGTTGCTGGAGTTTCAAGGGCAACTGTTTCTGCATACATTAATAAGACCCGTTTTGTGTCACCTGAGCTTAGTAAAAAAATTCAAAAGGTAATAGACGAATTAAATTACACTCCAGACGAGCTGGCAAGATCCCTAAAAATGCAAGATACTAAGACTATCGGACTGATAATTCCCATTTTAAGTAACTTCTTTATGCCTATGTTGCAGAGTATTAATGAAGTTACCCAAAAACAGGACTATAGTTTTTTGTTGTATTCAAGTGAAGAAGACCCAAAAAGGGAAAGAAAGATGTTGGAAATTTTTATGTCAAAAAGGATCAGCGGTATCCTTATAGTTCCTTCATCAGAGAGTAATAGAAAATTTATGATGCAGATAATAGAGCAGGGAATACCGTTGGTTCAGGTTAATAGGAAAATTGTTGGACTGGAAACTGACTATGTTGTATCAAAAAATTTTAGTGGTATCTATAAAGCAACAGAATACCTATTAAAAAAAGGGAGAAAAAAAATATTGTTTGTTGGATATAATGCCAATGTTTTTGGGGAAGAAGAAAAAAAAGATGGTTATGAAGCAGCAATAAAAGATTATAGAGTCGATAAGTATATTATTAATATTAAAGCACACGATCCTAAGAGTATTCTCAACTCATTAAATGAATTCTTTTCATCAGGAGAAAAAATTGATGGAATGATCTGTAATACTCAAATGCGAACCTCAGTAGCGTTACAATACTTAAAGAACAATTCGTTAAGGATTGCAGATGATGTTTCATTTATAGGTTATGATGACACTTACACATTTTTATACGAACCACCGCTAACTGTAATATCTGAAAAAACTAGTGAAATGGGGAAGATAGCGGCTATGTTATTGATTGATCGAATAAAGAAGAAGGATAAAAAGGATATAGAAAGTGTTTTGTTAGACTTAGATTTTATAATACGAGAATCTTGTTGAACAGAATAGATTTTCGAATCTTTAGATTTATTTATTAGATCAGGAAGTTGATTTTTAGAAGACCTCTGTATTTTAAATAATAGGAATAATATTATGTGAACTATATAGGTATTTTACTTAAATTGACTTGACATGAGTAGCTAATCGTGTAAAATACAATAATAGTATCTTATGCCCCAACTATAATTTATTAAATTGAATGGGGTGCAATAGAAATTCTCGTAGGAAAGGATTCTGTAAAATAAATTAATCTGTTTTTAATACGGCGGTAATTAAAAATTTGATTACAGCATTATTTTATAAAAACAAGTTTAGTAAATAAAGGTAGAGGATTTTTAAGATATTTATAAATCTAAATTGGAGGTGAGATCATGTATGGATGACAAAGATTGCTGGTCAAGCAGCAAATTTTAAAAGTAGGAATATAAATTAGAGAAAGGGGATAGTTATTGAGGAAGAGATATAATAAAGAAGGGATTTGTTAAGAAAACTGCATCGATGAATATCTATAAACAAATCCCAAAGATATACTAATTGTTTTTGTTGGAAATTTCAAGTGTAGAGGAGAGATCAAAATGAAAAAAATTGTTTATTTCCTGTTAATAGTTGTACTTACTACTTCAATGCTGTTTTTAAGTATAAGTTGTAAAGAAAAAGCTGAAGGAACAGCTGAGGAAGTAGCGGAAGAGACCGAGGAAACAGTTGAGGAAGTAGCGGAAGAGACAGAGGAAACAGTAGAAGAGGCAGCCATTCCCGGAGAATGGGGAAATATTGATTGGAGACAATTTGAAGGAACTGAGTTATTTATAGTAGCGACTTCGATGCCAGTATCTGAGGTTTACAAAGAACATATTGGTGAATTCGAAGAACTAACAGGAATAAAGGTAAACTTAGAATTAATGGCAAGTGCAGACAGAAGGAAAATACAATTTACCGATTTTTCTACCGGAAGAGGTTTATACGATGTCGGTGCTGATAGCATGGCCTACCGTCAATTATATGCAGAGTCTAATTTTGTGGAAAATCTGGATAAATATCTGAATGACCCAAAATTAACCGATAAAGAATGGTATAATATTGATGATTATCTGCCTGATGTTATCAAGGGAGGTTATAGTAAGGCTGGAGATTTTGTTGCTATACCATTTACTTGTGAATACTATCTCCTATGGTATCTAAAAGATGTTTTCGACCAGCTTGGGTTGAATCCTCCTGAGACTTGGGATGAATACGAGCAAGTTGTCGAAGCAATTGATAATGCAAGAGAAGCTGGCGAAATTGATGCTTATGCGTATGTTGACAGAACAGTACCAACGGGTGAAGGTGCCTGGAGTATGTTTTGCTCAGCGAGTCGTTGGGGTCTAGACTTAATAAACTTTGATGAAAAGATAAGTAATATGAGTACTCCGGAAGTTATTGAGTTTATGGAGTTTTACACAAGTTGGCCAGTAAAATATGGACCTCCGGGAGCTACTAACTGGAACTGGACTGAGATCGGAAATGCTTTTGGCCAGGGTAAGTTAGCTATGACGTTTGGTGGAAATGCTTCATGGGCCATTATTGAAGATGAATCAAAATCAACCGTTGCAGGAAAGGTTGGATATGCTCATTGTCCAATGAGAAATGATGGTAGGGATATTCTTTATGAATGGAGTTGGATGATAAACTCAGATTCTCAAAATAAAGAAGCTTCATGGCTGTTTGTGCAATGGGCAACATCACCCACACTAATGAAGGAAATTGCTCCACAATATGGTGTCCCGGCAAGAGCTTCTTGCTATAGCGATCCAGCTTATATAGAGGCTATGCCTAATCAGGAATTTGTTGATGCCCAACTCTGGATGATGGAGAATGGAATTAATCCAAAATCACAGACCACCACTTCTCTTTATGGAGAGGCAGCAGATATTTTATCTAAAGAGATGAATAATGTAGTTGCAGACATAAAAGATGTTGTAACAGCATGTGCCGATGCTGATGCTGCGCTTGCAGAGCTTGGTTACACAGCTGCTGAAGAATATTACGAACCTGCTGAATAATAAGATAAAATAATAATGAAAGAAAAAGCTAATATAGAGGGGTTGAATCCCTCTATATTAGCGTAATAACAATAAAAAATTATGTATGCTATGCAAGTTTGCTGATTGAAATTAATTAACAAACGTAATCCTCAATAGATTAAAAAGTGAAATAGTAAAATTAGTTAGAATATTCATTACAAATGACAGATAAAAAATTCATATATTTATCAATAATCCCCCTTATATTGATGGTTGTGTTAATAGGTATTGTTCCGTTGATTTATTCTTTTAATCTTTCATTAAGGGATTTTAGCCTGCTTCAAAAAACACATGAGTTCATTGGATTAACTAATTATATAAATTTATTTTCTAATGAGAGATTTATACATGCGGCGGTATTTACAATTATATTTGCCCTGGTAGCTACCGGGATAGAATTGGTGATCGGTTTTATTTTAGCTTATGTTTTAGCGGATAAAAGTGTTTCAAAAAAATATTCATCAATTATGCGAACATTAATGATGATACCATATATAGTTGCTCCGGTAGCAATATCATATGTTTTTAAAAGTTTGATCTATGATCCTAGTTCAGGGTATCTGAATTATTTTTTAAGGCTTTTAAACCTTCCGCAGTTCATAATATTTCAAGGAATGTATAATGGAATAATTGCTATACTTGTGTTGGAAATAATACTAAGAACACCTTTTATAACACTAATTCTTTATGCTGGAATATCGGCTATTCCTGATTCAGTCATCGAGGCAGCAGAGATAGACGGTGCAAATTTTATGCAGCGAATATTCAGGATTATAATACCTCATACAAGTAGTGTTATAGCAGTGGCATTCATTTTTAGATTTATGTCAGCAGTAAAAATGTTTGATGAAGTTTATGTTGTAACGGGAGGTGGCCCAGGATTTCTTACAGAAAATCTTTCACTCTATGCATCCGCACAAGCATTTGAATTTTTTCATAATGGCTATGCTGCAGCTGCTACCATTGTATTTTTTATAGCTATTGTGATAATAATAAATATTTTTCTTAAGGCTAGCAAATTTGGAGTTGATTAAAAAGGTGAATCATATAAATGAAGAATAGAACATTAAAAATTGTTAAGCATGTTTTTTTAGCTTTAGCTGCTTTTATCGGTCTATTTCCATTTATTTTAGTATTTCTAACTTCGATTAAAACACGTGTGGATGCCATAGCAATGCCCCCAAAATGGTTTTTTACTCCGACTTTCAGTAACTATATTGAACAGCTATTCAATGTGGATTTTCTTAATTCAGCAAAAAATAGTTTAATCATTGCAGGGACTGCTACTCTAATTTCAACTATTATAGGTACTTTGGCTGGATATACATTTGCAAAATTTAAGTTCCGGGGTAGAAAGCTTTTATCACAGTCAACTCTCTGGTTAAGAATGGTGCCACCAATAGCATTTGTAATACCCTATTTTGTTATATGGAGTAATTTTAAACTTACGGATACGTATTTTGCAATGATTATTATGTATATTAATGTGGCTGTACCTATTATAACTTGGATGATGTATAGTTTTTTCAAAGACATTCCAGTATCGGTTGAGGAAGCAGGTCTGGTTGATGGATGTAATAGGTTACAGGTTTTACGATATATCATCATTCCTATGGTTTTACCAGGAATTTATGCTGCTTCAAGTTTATCATTTATCCTTTTATGGAATGAGTTCCTGTTCGCCTTATTTATCACAGGAAAGCATACGCGAACTCTGCCGGCAGAAATTTATGCTTCAATTGGCTATTATGAATTGGATTGGGGACAACTTTCAACCATTGCTGTAGTTGCAATTATACCTGCAATAATTTTTATATCTCTGACTCAAAGGTATATAGTCCGTGGGCTGACTATGGGTGCAATTAAGGAGTGATTTATTTAATATTTATTTTCACAATGATGTAACCAATGTAATAGGAAACAGCAAATATGGAAGTTTATAAAAACTTATAAAATATGGAAGGTGAATCTCTAAAATATGACCATCTACGTGATAATATTAGTAATATTAATACTTGTTTATGCATTTCTAAATGGATTCCATGATAGCTGTACAGTAGTTGCTACCTTGATTGCATCACGAGCCACGTCTACTAAAATAGCTCTTTTTATAGCAGCTATTGGAAATCTTGCTGGTCCCTTTATCCTGGGTACCGCAGTAGCTAAAACACTAGGAGAGGGTCTCTTCAACCTTTATTCATTAAAAATAGAGGCAATCCTATTTGCTATTATAGGTGCAATTGCATGGAGTCTACTGACTTGGTTTTTTGCAATACCATCATCTTCATCTCATACCATAATAGGTGCAATGCTCGGTTCCTCAATTATCTTTAGTGGAATTGCTTCAATCAAGTTTGCAGGATTATATAAAATTATAATTTTTTTGCTACTTAGCCCTGTAATTGGATATATTTTTGGTTATATAAATTCTAAAATAACATGCATGCTTTTAAGAAATGCTAAACCTAAGATAAACACCATATTGAGAATTTTACAAATTCCCATTACCTCAATGGTGGCGATAAGTCATGGTGCCAATGATTCTCAGAAGACTACATCACTTATGGCCATGGTATTTTTCATTCTTGGAGCATCCTCAAGCTTCTATATCCCATTCTGGATGATAGCAGCAAACGCAGCAGCAATATCTATAGGCACAATTGTAGGAGGAGGAAGGATAATAAAAACATTGGGTCAGAAAATATACAAAATAAGACCAGTAGATGGTTTTTCGGCCCAGCTTTCTTCTGCTGTTATAATTTGTGTTTCTTCAATACTAGGAGGACCTGTAAGCTCAACTCATGTAGTAACCTCGGCAATAGTGGGTGCGGGAGCATCAGAAAGAATAAACAAGATAAGATGGACTACTCTAAATAAGGTTATCTTTGTTCTTTTTACAACAATACCTGCTTCTGCTATTTGTTCAATATTACTGTCATATTTGTATGTAACATTTAAAGGATGGTTATTGTGAGACTATTTAAGAGAAGAAAATCTATATTTCTGAAACTTTTGATTGACCAGGCGGGAAGAACAATGGAAGGAATTGAATATTTAAAGCATTATATGGAATCAGGGGATAGTTCTACTGCAAAGGATATAGATAATAAAGAAAAAGAAGGAGACGAAATTAGAAGGATATTGATAGATGAAATAAACAGGACTTTTTCAACACCATTTGACAGAGAAGACATCTTCTCCCTGTCAAGGGCTATAGATGACATACTTGATTATGCAAATACGGCAGTAGATGAGATGGACATTTTAAATATTAAACCAAATTCACATCTTATAAAAATGTCAGATATCCTTTTAAGAGCTGCAAGAAACCTATACCAGGCTGTAAAAATGCTATCAAGTTATCCAAGAGTATCTACAAATCATGTAATCAAGACAAAAGAGTTTGAAAATAGGTTGGAAAGGGTTTACAGAGCTGCTCTTTCAGAACTTTTCAGTACCCCAAAAGACTTGAAAGGAATAATTGATATTTTAAAGGAAAGAGAGCTTTACAGACACCTTTCAAATGCGGGTGATAAATGTGATGAAGCAGCAGATATTATTGGAGACATACTGGTTAAAAACTTTTAAAAAATATTGCAGAGAAGTATAAATAAATATTAATCTGCAGCGAAGTAATACAAAGATATAAGATTGGTTTTGGATATATTTAGGGACAGAAATGGAGAATATTACGGGATCTTATTTTTATAAAAAGATAATTATATTTTATGCATTTAGAGGGAGGAAAAATGTGGTTAAAAGGCTGTTTCCATATTCATTCTAGCCACAGCGATGGTAAATTAAAACCGGCTGAAATTTATAATTTCTATAAGAATAAGGGGTATGATTTCATCGCGATAACTGATCATAATATCGTTACAAAAGTAAATAATAAATCTGATAAAGACTTTCTGGTTATAGAAAACTCGGTAGAGTTTAATCTTGCCGATTCAGATTTGCATATACTTGGTATCGGCATGCAAAGTGAAAGGTTTGAGAAGTTTCAAGATCACCAGGAAATAATAAATTATATATTGAAAAACGGTGGTATTAGCATAATAGCTCATCCCAACTGGTTGTGGGTGCCTGGTTTCAATGAATTATCAAGATTAAGAGATTATCATGGTATAGAAATCTTTAATGCCTCTATAAAAGAACCACCTGTGGATTTATATTCAAGTTCATCTTTTGCACTGGAAAAATGGGATTATCTGTTAAGTAAAGGCATTGAAATATGGGGTTTTGCTGCTGATGATTTACACGCTCCAAAGAAGCATTTGGTTTTTAATGGATGGATAATGGTAAACGTAAAAAAAATGTCTAAGGAGGATATATTTGATTCTATAAAAAAAGGAGACTTCTACTGTTCGACTGGTGTTATTTTGAATGATTATTATTGTAACGAAAATAATTATTATGTGGATTCAGAAAATGGAGAAGAAGTGGTTTTTGTAGGTGATAATGGAAAGATAATAAAAGCAATAGATGGGAAAAAAGGCAAAATTGAAATAAGTAAGAAATTTAAATATATAAGATGTGAAGTAAGATCGAAAGATGGGATTGCATATACTCAGCCTGTTTTTACAGGTTCCTGAGTTACTCATGGATATATGTTTAATAAATATAAGTTAGATTGAGGAGCAAGAAATGCAGGAATTACAGAATTTCGAAAAAAAGAATAATGATATCAGAAACGCTTTCAAAGAATTAATAAAAAGAAATAAGATAAAAAACAAACTTAAACTATCCTGGAGCAACTGGGGTTTTGGATTGGAACCTATTGAAGATTCTTTTAAAAGGTTAAAAAAATATGGTGTTAATTATGTTGAGCTGCATGGAAACAGGTATGGTCCTGATTTGGGATATAGGGCAGAAAAATTAAAAAAATTTCTTTCCAGTTATGATATAAAGGTATCAGGTGTGTGTGGAATGGTCTGGGAGGAATCCGAGCTTGCTTCAAAAAGTCCGTTTATCAGGCAAAGATGTATAGATTATTTTAGGAGGAATATAGAACTATGCAGAGAAGTAGGGGGAGAGTATATATTATTTACACCTGGTGCTGTAGGAAGACCTCAAAAGTATGATGATTTTGAGTTCGACAGGGCAGTTGAAGCTTTAAAAATACTGGGAGATCTTTTTTTGGATGCAGGGGTAAAAGCAGCAATTGAGCCAGTTAGAAAAGATGAAGTGAGCTTCTGCCATACATTTGAAGATGTCGCACGTTTAATAAAGGCTGTAGACCATAAGGGTGTGGCCCATATTGCAGGAGATGTCTATCATATGCTTCACCACGAAGAACATATCGGGAAAACTATATTGGATTTTGGTGATTACCTGGTAAATATTCATATGGCTGATACCAACAGGAAAGCATTGGGTTCCGGGATGCTGGACCTGGATATAATAATTATGACACTGTATCTTATAGATTATAATAATAAAAAAGCCTTTCTATCTGCAGAGCCGCTGGGTCCAAGTGCAGATCCATATTATCAAATTTACGGTAGAACGGATCCCGGGATTCTGGATAAACTTGTATCTGATACGTCTGAATATTTTCATAAAAGAGAAAGCATAGTGCTTGAGGAAGGTAATGATGATTGAAATACTTACAGCGGGTGAGATACTGGTTGAAATAATGAGGGAAGAGATTGGCACCGGTCTTGCTGAAACAAGCACATTCAGAGGGCCTTTTGCAAGTGGGGCCCCTGCTATATTTATAGACACTGCTGCGAATCTGGGGCATAAGGCAGCTATTATTGGCGGTGTTGGAGACGATGATTTCGGTGACCTGTGCATAAATAGATTAAAGGAAGACGGGGTGGAGATAGCTGGAATAAAAAGAAGTAAACTGGCCACAGGAGTAGCTTTTGTTGCTTATTTTGATGATGGCAGCAGGAAATTTATTTACCATATCAGGGATTCGGCTGCCTCTGATCTGGGTGACCTGCCGGAGGAAAGAATAAAAGAGGTAAGGATATTTCATGTTATGGGGTGCTCTCTTATGATAAAAAAGGAAATAGCAGAAAGAATAATAGCATATGCAAATATGGTAAAAGAATCCGGAGGAAGGGTATCCTTTGACCCGAATATAAGAGTTGAACTTATGAACATGGATTATATAAAAAAGACAGTCAAAGATATTAGTAACCTTTCAGACATAATGATGCCCGGGTTAAAGGAATTATACTTTCTAACAAATACTGATGATAAAAAAAGTGCTATAAAAAAAATACTGGAAAGAGTTGAGATACTGGTATTAAAACTTGGCGACAGGGGATGTGAGATTTATTCTAAAGAATTGAATAAAGTTTTGAACGTCCCATCCTTTAAAATAGAGCAGATAGACCCCACAGGAGCAGGTGACTGTTTTGATGCGGGATTTTTATGTGCTTATCTTGAAGGTAAAAGCCTTTTTGATTGCGGTTTGCTTGCAAATGCCTGTGGCGCAATGAATACAATGAAGCTGGGCCCGATGGAAGGAGTGGCAAGGAGGGAGATGGCGGATAAATTTATTGAATCTAATAGAAATGGCTAAAGTCATGGAAATAGGAGAAAAAATAGATAACAGTAAAATAAGGGTGGAAGCGGAATCCAAAAACATACCACTGTTGGAATTATTGATGGAAAGAATAGAGAAACTGTCCAAAAAGGAGGATACAGGATCAACATTATTTGCTGTCTGTCCAAATTCAGAAATGGTTATCAGAGCAGCTATCTGTTCGGCTGCAAGAGCAGATGCTCCGGTACTGTTTGCTGCAACTCTAAACCAGGTAGATATCGATAGGGGTTATACGGGGTGGACACAGGACGACCTGGTAAAGAAGATAAAGGAAGAGTCTTACAGGATAGCCTACCCCGGACCCGTGATAGTAGGAGTGGACCATGGAGGTCCTTGGGTAAAGGACAAACAGGCTATTGAGAAATGGGACCTTGAGTGTTCAATGAACTGGACCAGGAAATCATTTGAGACTGCGTTATTGGCAGGATTTGACCTGATCCATGTGGATACCACTGTAGATATTTCCGGAAAGATTGAAATAAATGAAGTAGCTGAAAGGACTATAGAATTGATATCACATGTCGAAACTTTTCGAAAGGAAAAAAGCTTGAAGCCCATCTCTTACGAAGTAGGCACAGAAGAAGTTCATGGAGGACTTGCAGATATAAGTATTTTCAAGAAGTTTCTTAGCCTTTTAGAGGATGGTTTAAAGATGAAAAATCTGGCAAAGATCTGGCCGGTGTTTATAGTCGCCAAAGTGGGAACCGATCTTCATACATCAACATTTGATCCTGATATCGCAAGAGAAGTGGTAAATATTGCCAGAGGGTACGGTTCTTATATTAAAGGTCATTACACTGATTTTGTGGATAATCCCCAGGAATACCCGGAAAGTGGCGTCGGAGCTGCCAATGTAGGTCCCGAATTCACCCTTCTGGAATTCAAAGCATTGGAACAGCTGTCCCTGATTGAAGACAAATTATATGAAAGTGGGAGAATTGGCATTAAATCGGATTATATGAATGTGCTGGAAAAAGCTGTATTGGGTTCCGGCAGGTGGAAAAAGTGGCTACAGGATGATGAGAAAGATTTTAACAGTATTGAAAAAGACAGGAAAAGGTGGATTATAAGTACAAGTGCAAGGTATGTATGGGAAAATCCGGAGGTAAAATTCTGCCAGAAAAGAATGTTTGCCAATCTCAGAGCCAATGGAATTGATGGGGAAAATATGGTACTGAATAATATTGAAAAAGGGATGGATAAGTATTTTAGAGAATTTAACCTGTTGGATATAAATTCAAGATTGATGATAGTGTAGGCCAAACTACTGAATATGGATTATTGGTCGTGTAATTTTATAAGAAATTAATATTTTTGGAGATTTGACAGTATTTTGGTTTAGGATTCTATATTTAAGAGGAGAAAAAAGAATGACTAAAAATAACAATAATATAGAAGGTAATTTTCGTATAGCAATCATTGGTGCCGGGATCCATGCCGAGACCAATACCTACCCCAGTCTGGCTAATCATCTTTTAGAGAATGTTGAAAAGCTGGCAGTTTGTGATCTTGATGAGGAGAAGGCAAAAAAAATGGCAGCCAGGAGTGGATTTAAAAGAACTTATTCGGATTTCAGAAAGATGCTGCAGAAGGAGGAGCCGGATGGAGTGATAGTGTGTGTCAATGCTGAGCTGCATCCAAAGATGACCATGGAATGTCTGAAAATGGGAGCTAATGTAATGGTAGAAAAACCTCCGGCCCGCACTGTGGAGGAAGCGAATGAAGTACTCGCAGTTTCCAGATCAACAGGAAAAATAGTAATGGTGGCGCATCAAAAAAGGCATGCTATTGTTTATAAAAAAGCCAAAGAAATCGTAGGCGATAAAGAGAATTTTGGGAACCTGGTCCAAATTGAAGCAAAAATGCATGGTATGGACAGGTTTCCTACAACTTTTACCTGCTTAATAGAGTGGCAAATCCATAATATCGATCTTCTGAGGGCATTTGGAGGGGATATCAAAAAAATATCTGTCATGTCTCGAAGATTTACAGAAAATACAGCATCGCTGGTATTGATACTTAAATTTAAAAACGGTGTAGTAGGTACTGTAGGCTGGGGAACATTTGGTGGTCCGGGACCCTATTGTGAGCGGCTGGAGATTGTAGGGGACAAAGGTAAGGGAGTAATTGTTACTAATGCCTATGATTTGATCTACTATGACGGGTCCTGGTGTCAGAGATGGGCTCCGGACTGGAACCCCGATTTGGGTAATCAGAGCCATGTCCTGAATGGATATGTGGGAGAGATCCTGCATTTTATTGAATGTGCAAAGAATAATATAAATCCATCTCCTTCGATAGAGGACGGGGTCAGGTCTCTGGAAGCGATTTACGAGATTGCCCGCCAGGCAGGGATTACGCCGGAATGGAGGTTTACACCAAGCAGATTCTAAGACTACAAAGAGGATGAAAGGGGTCATTGTTTTAATTATTTTGAGAGCAGGTATGATAGAGATTTTTTAAAATTGATAAATATAGAGGAATAAATTTTTTATGGTTTTGTGAAGATGAAAGCGAAATATATTTTAGGTGTAGATCTGGGTACCAGCAGTGTTAAGACGATCTTAATCGATTCTGAAGGTAAGATTATAGGGAGTGCATCAAGTGAGTATCCAACAGACTATCCGCAACCGGGATGGGCTGAACAGAATCCTGAGAACTGGTATTCAGACTTTAAAAATACCTTCGGCAGGATGATGAAAGAAGCCGGTATCAGTCCTGAAAGAATCTCCGCTGTTGGAGTGGCAGGACAGATGGTAAGCCTTACCTGTCTTGATAGGGAAGGTTCTGTCCTGAGGAATACAATCTCATGGAATGATCAACGTGCTACCAGTCAGGTAAGGTGGCTGAAGGAAAATTTCGGTAAAAGTATAAGCCGGATTACCTATCTTCCTATTAATCAGTCATTTACCTTACCCAAACTTCTCTGGCTTCGTGAAAACGAGCCTTTGGTGTGGAAGCAAATGTATCAGCTGCAGTTACCGAAAGATTATATAAGGTTTAGGTTGACCAGGAATTGGTTTACTGATTATTCGGATGCATCGGCTACGATGCTTTTTGACCCTGTCAAACTTAGATGGTCTGAGAGGATCTGCAAAATGTTACAGTTTCCAATGGGAAAGTTACCTGAAGTTGTTCCATCCTCCCGTATAGTTGGTAATGTTTGCAGAGAAGCTTCTGATGAATTGGGTATTGTTAAAGGCACGCCTGTGGTTGCGGGAGCCTCAGATTTATCTGCAGATAATCTGGCATCGGGTATAACCAGACCAAATCAATGGGTGACAAGAATGGGAACGGCGGGCAGCACCTCATTGGTGGTGGACAGTGCAATTCTTGACAAACAGGGAGTCTGCTTTTGTAGCGTACATTGCATTCCCGGCAAGTATATAGTCGAAGTGGGGGTTCATTCATTTGGTCAGTCCTACCGCTGGTTTAAAGACACATTTTGTGGTGAAGAATCCAGCAGGGCAAAAGAAGTGGATAAGAGTCCCTATGAGATTATCGAACATTATGCAGAAAAAACATCCATTGGAGCTGATGGACTTATCTTTCATCCATTTATAAACGGCTCTCCTTACTGGGATCCTTATTTGAAGGGAGTTTTTTGGGGTATTAAACCCGGGCACACTAAAGGGCATTTTTCGCGAGCAGTGCTGGAGGGTACAGCTTTTTGCCTTAGTGATGCCTTTGGACTTTTAAGGAACCTGTCAAAATGTAAGCCAAAAGAGTACATACTTGTAGGAGGCGGTTCAAGAAGCAGACTATGGCGCCAGACTATCTGCGATGTACTTGGAACTGATGCCACTGTCTTGGACAACTGTGACGCTTCTTTGGGAGTGGCAATGCTTGCCGGAGTAGGAAGTTCCATATTTAGGGACTATGAAGAGGCTATAGAAAAATTTGTCAAACCCAGCTCAAAAGTATCATACGTTAAAGAGAATCATCTCAGTTACCAGAAGATAATGAGTACTTTTAAGAAAATTCATGGGGAAATTAGAAAAATTTATCGAGAGCTGGGGGAAAAAGAACTAAAAGATTTCAAATAGAGGATTTATAACAGATGAGTCCTAATCAGCAATATTATAAGAAGTCTTATGATAATTTTATTGTTAAATAAATGCAAGATCTAAACTAAAGGAGAAGTATAAGATGGTAAATATGAGTAATGGGAAGTTATTGATATTTGGGTCTGCCGGAAGATATATACAGGGGCCTGGTTCAATTGAATACCTTGGAAAATATGTTTCTCAAATATGTAAAAAAAAGAAGGCTTATGTATTGTTGGATTCAGGAGCCAGTTTTCTTCTAAATAAAATAGGACAACTGTTAAAAAAAGAAGAGATAAATTTTTTTATAAAAGAGTTTGATGGCAACACACAGATTCAGAAAGCTAGTATGCTTTCAGAGGAGGCAAAGACTTTCGGTGGAGTAGAAGTGATTATAGGAGTTGGAGGTGGTAAAACGATAGATATGTCAAAGCTCATCGCACGGAGGCTTAATTCAAGAAACATCATAGTTGCTACTATTTCTGCTACTGATGCGCCTGTATCTCATACAGCAGTAACCACAGATGAGAAGAATAATGTTATTGTGGAAGAGAATATTTTCAGTCCCGATCTTGTCCTGGTTGATAGCGAAATAATCGCCCAAGCGCCGGTCCGCTACTTTGTATCCGGCATAGGTGATGCTATTTCCAGAAAATATGAGGTACTGGCTTCTATATCGGTGGGAGAGGAAAATTTTTTCGGGGGGAAACCAGTTTTTTTTATAAAATCCCTCTTGGATATACACCACCAGATTCTTCTCGAGTATTCTATTGAGGCAAAAAGAAGTATCGAGAAAAAGGAGACCAACGAAATAGTGGAAAAAGTTATAACTTCGACTATCCTTCTCAGTGGACTTCTTTTTGAAAACGGAGGCCTTGTGGGGGCTCACAGTATAGCAAATGTTTTAAATATGAAAGGATATGGGAAGAAAAACCTTCACGGGGAACTTGTAGGGGTGGGAGTATTGCTGCAGATTATCTTACAGAAATTACCTGTTAATGAGTTAGAGAGAATTGATAGATTGCTTCAAAGTTTAGGATTACCATACAATTTTACTGAACTGGGAATAAATATAGATGATAGCCAAAGAATCCGAAGTATTTGTGAGGGAATCAGCACCAGGCTTAGGAAACATAACTTTATACGGAGTGAAGAAGAAATCCTAGAGGCAATTAAGATTCTGGAGCAAAGAAATTGGATTGAAAGATAAAATCCTGATAGATTTCAATATTTTCAGCGATTACTGTTCTTAACAGTTTATTAATATTCATAAAGAAGATTGACCTAAGATAGGAGATAACGAAATGCCAAACTATGAAAAATCAGCGATGCAAAGATTATCTGAGACATCAGATGCTATGGAAATATGGTGGGATTCAAATCCTCTTATATTTGAGACATGGCGAAAAAAGTTTTTAGATAAAACAGGAACAGAAAATAAAGACAAATTAAAAAAGCAGCTAAAAATTCTTTTTGACCTGGATAACCCAGAAAATGCCCTGTTTAGTGGAGTGACCACCAATCCAAGGCTTACTAGAAAGGTACTGGACTTACTTCCTGATGTAATAGCTCCCATGGTAGATAAGATCATTGCTGATAATACTGCTAAAAGTAATTATTTTCTTGCCTGGGAAGTATATAAGGAAATAACCAGGAGAGGCGCTGCTCTCTATATGCCTCTGTTTGAGAAATCTAAATATAAGAAAGGTTACGTATCAGCACAAGTAGATCCCCAGCTAGTGGCCAATGTTAAGAAGATGTTGTACCAGGCTTTGGAACTCAAAGAGCTCTCAGATAATATAATGATAAAGTGCCCAGGCTCCCATGAAGGCATATACCTTATTGAGCTCCTTACCTCAATTGGTGTACCCACAAATGCCACACTGGTGTTCCATATTCCTCAAGTAGTGGCTGTTGCAGAAGCTGTAAAGAAAGGGCTGGAGACCGGAAAGTGTAACGGTGTTGATTATTCGCGGTGGAGATCGGTTATTACCATCATGATCGGTCGGTTTGAAGATCAGCCTCAGTATAGTGAAAGTGCAAAATCCACCGGCATAGAGCTTACTGATGAGCTTAAAAGATGGACCGGGATAGCTATAGCTAAAAAAGCTCATGCTATCTTAAATGATTTAAGAAAGGGGTACAATTCCAAACTCCTTTTATGTTCAGCGCGTCGTGGGCCGGGCAAAGGAAATATCTACCATATGGAAAAGGTCGCCGGGGGTAATATGGTATATACCATGAATCCTGAAATTATAGAGGATTTTATGAACATATATGCCCAAAAAGATATTTATAGCCAAATTGATGACCCTGTACCTTCTAATATTATGAATAAGCTTACAAGGATACCTTATTTTAGTCAGGGTTATGAAGTAGATGGGATGACTAGAGTTGAGTTTGTGGATCATCCCTCCTTCGTTATGACCAGAGACCAATTTTCCGAGTCCATGGCAGAGATAGAGGAGTATATAGTAGAGAGAAAGTCCAAAAAATAACTGATAGTATGAAAATCCGTATTCGTATTCTTTGAACATTAAGTTATGCTCAAATGTCAGTAGCTATTTTTGCCTATTGTAAGATTCTCAGACAGGTAATAAAAGGTAAATGTTATTTTACTACTATGTAAAATCTTTTATTTTAAGTTTGACCATTCTAAGATACTTAAAAAATCTATTGTTTTATATTAATGGAAGTAAGCTTCAGCTGTATCGCCAGTATACTTTTAATTTGATTAATGATTGGTTAAAAAATATAATAACAAAAATATGATTTAAAGAGAAACAAAGGGTTTGATTATGACTTATAATTCAATCGCTATAGAAACTTTTGACCTGACTAAAAATTTTGGGAGCCTGGCTGCAGTAAATAGGTTGAATTTAAGTGTCAGGAGTGGAGAAATTTTCGGTTTTTTAGGTCCTAATGGTGCAGGGAAAACAACCACTATAAAGTTAATGACCGGACTGCTCAGGCCAACCTCCGGGACCGTGAAAATTATGGGGAAAGATATACAGGAAAGTCCAATAGAAGCTAAGAAGAATATTGGGCTTATCCCGGAACAGCCTCAGGTTTACGAAAAGCTAACCGGTATAGAATTTTTAAGGTTTATGGGAAATTTGTTTGGGATAGATAAAAGTGAAATCGAGAGAAAAATAAAAGAGCTTTTAAAACTCTTTGATCTGACCGGGAGAGGAGAAGAATTAATCCAGAGTTATTCTCATGGTATGAGGCAGAAGATAGCTATAGCCGGGGCTTTGATTCATTCTCCGAAGGTGCTTTTCTTCGACGAGCCAACAGTAGGGCTGGATCCCAAAAGTGCCAAAATAATAAAGGATATACTGAAATTTAGAGCAAAATCCGGTGACTGTATTTTTATGTCCACCCATATCCTGGAAATTGCAGAGAGAATATGCGATAGAGTTGGTATTATCAATAATGGTGAGCTGGTAGCTATTGGGGATATGGATGAACTCAGAAAGATCTCTAAGGAGGATAAAGGTAATCTGGAAGAGATATTTTTGCAGCTAACCGGAGGGGATGAAGATACGGATATTATAAAATCTTTAACTTAATTAGTATCATGCTTAATCTACTACTTAAAAACAGATTAAATATCATATTGCTTGGATACACAAGAGATGAACCGAAAAAAAGGACTGGCAGAATAATTGGCACTTTGATTGGTGTGATAATTTTTTCTCTTATTCTTTTCTATTCAGGTAAATTTATTTCGTTTATTTATAATAGATTAGATGTAGAACTGGCAAATACAATATTTGATATTGCTCTGGATTATATTTTTGCGATTATCTTTATTTTTATAATGTTTACCGGGATTGCTACCAGCCTTTATGTATTATATTTATCAAGAGATCTGGAATTATTGTTAAGCCTTCCTATTAGTTACCGGACTGTATTTACATATAAATATACAGAGGCATTGATTTCAAATTCCTATTTATTTTTTATAGTAATTTTCCCACTTCTAATATCATACGGAATAACATCCAAATTGCCATTAGCTTATTATCCTGTGATGATAATAGTTTTTATATCTGTAGTGTCCATTCCAACCAGTCTGGGAGTTTTAATAGGTATGATTGCAGCAAGGTATATTAATCCTAACAGAGCTAAGGAAGTACTTGCTTTTATAGGAGGAATCTTCGGGCTTCTTATATGGTTATCATCGCAGATTATATCCAGATATGCGGGGGATCTGGCGCCTGAATTAAAATCTATGGATGTTGAGAATATAAAGCAGTATATAACAGCTACTTTTAGCAAGTCTTTTTTAAAAGTTATACCTTCCACCTGGGGATCAAATACATTGTTTTACCTTCATAACGGCAATTACAGGGAATTTATCTTTAATTTTGTTTTAGTTACTGCTACTTCTATTATGTTGATATTTCTTTGTATAGTTATATCTCAGAGAATTTACTATTCAGGCTGGTCAAACGCATATCAAGTAATAGCCAGAAGGGGATTCAAGAAAAGGAAAGCAGGGGGAGAGGTGGGAACCGGTGATAAGAAAAAATATGGTTACTCGTTTTTTTCTGGCATCAACTATATTATGGTTAAAGATTTTAAGGTACTTTTCAGAGATGCCAGAAGGCTATTAAGTGTTTTTATGCCGCTTATAATGTTTACATTTTTATTTTTCTGGAGTATTTCAAGAAGTATTGGCGAAGGAGGGGGTATTAAATTTTTCCTTTCATTGGAAGTTCTTTTATTTTTGTTTTTTCCACTGCTGGTCTCGGGAATGGTGAATGTGAATATATCAGGAAATAATATTGGTGGTGAAGGATTGAAATTCTGGATACTGAAGGTATCTCCGGTAAATGCCAAAAAAATTTTAAGAACAAAGATCGTTTTTAGTTCTGCCATAACTGCGCTATGTGGGGGTATGATTATGCTTATATTTTATTTCATATATAAACCGGCATTATCGTATTTAATATTTGGACTGTTTCTTTTGATTTTATTCAGTTGGGGAGATTCGGTGATCGGTACTTCTGTTGGAGCTTTTTTTCCTGTTTTTAAGCCTTCTCAATCAAATAGAAGCAATGTCTCGTTTTTGGGAGGTATATTAAATTTAGTATTATTTTTATTATATTTATTATTTTTTGCTGGTATTGTAATGGGTATGTTATTTCTGGCAGACTATCTGGCATGGCCCGATCTGGCTGTATTCCCAATAGTATTAGCTCTGGAACTGATATTAAATCTAATTTTATATAATATTCTGGTAAACTTAAGTGCTCGTAGATTAAATGGAATTGAATGGAGATATTGATAAGGCTGCATATTTATTTCACCAGCGAGTGTAGACATATTATCTTCAAGAATTTTTGAAACTTTAATATAAGTTTATACATTATAATAATAATAATATAAAATATTAACTTTTTGGTGTAATATATTAATGTAGAAATAAAAGTTTTTATATAATATTAATAAATATAAGGGGTTGAATAATATGAAAAAGACTTATAAAAGAAGGCGTACTCTGAAATTTTTTAAAGATTTCGGGTACAAGGTTATAAAATTGAAATACTTTATAATGATAGTTGTGGCGATGCTGATCGAGATCACAACGCTGGTAATTTATATATTTAACAATGAGAACATTATCGATTTTGATCTGTTTACTGCCAGTGTACTATACGGCATAAGTAGTGCAATTATAGTATTCCTTGCTGTTGGTTCTCTGGTACTCATAAAAACCGATAAATCAAGGAATAAAAAAATGATAGAGCAATTTAATGATTTCAGAAGGAATTATTTTAGGTTGACAAATGAATATTTGAGGGAGATTGACAGCCTGGTTAGAAGTTTTGACAGTGAGAGGGCAAACATAGAAGCGAAAATTAACTATGCTATAATGATTGCTGAGAAGTACAATGATTTTATTAAAGAATTTTCAAAAGTGAAAACGCCGGTCTTCTTAAATGATGCGTTTAACTATGAATTGGAACACCTAAGTAAGGAAAAATTATTTTTCGCCAGATTCTCATTATTGTCCAAAGCGGAAGAATTGGAAAAAATCAATAAAGAATCTGATTTGGCTCATGAAAATTTTATAAGAGAGCTTGATAATACTGAAAGAAATTTTAAGATGATAATTTAGAAGTCCTGAATTATAAAATATTGCTCATTAGAATTAAATGATTTCTAACGGAACCAAAGATGGAAGCCATTAATAAAATAAGAGAACAATTAATTTCAGAATTAGAAAAATTACGGCATGTTATAGATGAGTATGAAAAGGTGCAGCCTGATTTTAAAAAAATAGAGGAAGCATTAGGGGATAGCAAAGAGAGATATGAAACTTTGATTAATTCAGCTCCTTTTGGTGTAATTACTCTTAATGAAGAGGGAATTATTACATCGTGTAGCAACAAGGTATTAGAGTTCTTCGGTCAAACTGAAAAAGAAATAATCGGCAAACATTTTACAAAACACAGGTTTCTAAATATAGAAGATATTCCTAGATACCTCAAAATATTTAGCTATGCTTTAGACGGTAAGGAAAGTATGCCGTTTGAAATTACTGGTCTGGATAAAAATGGAAATATTTTTTTTGGAGAAGTTTACTATGGACTTATAAAAAAAGATAACAGGGTTAAATATATTCAGGTGTTAATAGTTGATATCACTAAAAGAAAACAGGCTGAAGAAAAGTTAAAATATTTAAGATTTCATGACAATTTGACTGGTTTATACAATAGAGCTTATTTCGAAGAAGAAATAGAAAGACTTGATTCTGATAGACAACTACCTTTAAGTTTTATTATTGGTGATGTAAATGGCCTGAAGTTGATAAATGACGCTTTTGGCAATGAAGAAGGTGACAGGATTTTAAAAAGTATCGCAGAAGCCCTTAAAGAGTGTTGCAGGAAGGAAGATATTATTGCCAGGTGGGGAGAGGATGAATTTTCGATACTCTTACCCAGAACTTCGGCAGAATATACCGGGAAGATAGTAAATAGGATTAAAGAAATTTGTCAAAAGATTGGCAGAAGTAAAACAAAGTTTGACTTTTCCATTGGGATGTCCACTAAAGATAATCCTGAGCAGGATTTTCAGAATATTATACGGGTAGCCAGGGATGAGATGTATAAAAATAAATTGTTCTGGGCTAAAAGTATTCCTGATTCTGTTATATCATCACTGGTTGACTCTTTAATGGAAACAAGTTTCGAGACGAGAGAACATGGAAAAAGAGTTAGAAAGATGGTTTTAAAACTGGGGCGTGCGATAGGATTACCAAAAAGTAAATTGGATGAATTATCGATGCTTGCCGATCTGCATGACCTTGGTAAGATAGCTATTCCTGACGATATTATTAGAAAGAAAGAAAAATTGGATGAAAAGGATTGGCAGGTTTTAAAGAGTTATCCTGAGATAGGTTATAGTATCGCACAATCATCATACAAATTTTCATATATTGCCGAATATATTTTAACCCATCACGAAAGATGGGATGGTAAAGGTTATCCCCGCGGACTAAAAGGAGAGGATATCCCCCTGGTATCACGCATTGCGGCTGTTGCCGATGCTTATGATGTTATGAGAAGCGGCAGGTTCTATAAAAGAACATTAGGCAAAAAAGAAGCTATCGAGGAATTAAGAAAATCAAGCGGTTCTCAGTTTGATCCAAAATTAGTCGAAGAATTTATAAAAATTCTGGAAGAGGAATAAGATATCTGTTGTTTAATCTGCAGTTCTAAGTTCTATTATATCTCCATCTGAGATTTTTTTAAGTTGAGGTAAATTACTATCATCTGTTATTTTTCCGACTAGTGTAACCGGACTCGCAGCTTGTGGCTTATCTCCGGTGCTGGCAGGAGTTTTGCCGAAGAATATGCAAAAAGCATTGCCTGGAGGCCAGTAAGCTACAGAACCTACATCCAGGATTTCTATACCATCCTCCAGCTCGGCATGCACCGGTATTTTAAAGTATATTTCGTCTCCCCATCTGTTTGCTTGGGAGACTATTGGTAATTTTTTTAATATTTCTTGGGAAGCATTTGAATTATTTAGTTTAACCGGGATTTCAATATTCTTTGAAACTATTTTAATGATGTTGTCCATTTTTACGGTGCTTAATTTATTATTTGTAATGAACATAATATATTTTAAAACAAAAATTTACAAGTGAAATGACCTGGTTTAATACTTAAAGTTTTACTTTAAGCTTTATTGTGCAGCATGGAGGTACCGTAAAAATATTAATTGATTTATACAAAGATATAAATTATTCTTTAGACTATAGTTTTATATTAATAAAAGGGATGTTATGATGGATATTAAAATGAATCATATAGAAGGGACTGATAAAGGTAGGGTAGTTTTGTATGCATTGAGTACCTGTCAGTGGTGTGAAAAAACAAAGAAGCTCCTGAATGAATTAAAAGTTGATTATTATTATATTGATGTGGATCTGGCTGATGAAAAAGATCAGCAGGAAATAGTGGAAGAAATAAAGAAATATAATCCGGCCTGTAGCTTTCCCACTCTGGTATTGAATGACAGTGATTCAATAATCGGATTCGACGAAGAGAAGATAAAAGAAAGATTCAAGTGATGGGTATGAGTAGTGAAATAACCGGGGAGGAAATTGAAAAATTATATGTAAAGTTGAAAGATGATGCAGAGTCCGGCGGGTATTATCTCAACCCTGATATTGAGTTCACCAAAAAGCTGGTAAGAGGTTTAATAGTAAACCAAAAAAGATATGGATACCAGGCGTGCCCCTGCAGACTGGCATCAGGTAAAAAAGAGAAAGATCTGGACATAATATGTCCGTGTGATTACCGGGATCCTGATCTGGACGATTATGGGACGTGCTATTGTGCGCTTTACGTGGATGAGGAAATACTGAAAGGCAAAAAGAAAGTAAGATCGATTCCAGAAAGAAGATTTACAGGAGAAAAACAAAGTCAGGAAAAAGAAATTAAAATGTCTGGAGATAAGGTTCTAAATATTAAATATCCGGTGTGGAGATGTAAAGTCTGTGGTTATCTCTGTGCAAGGGAGAATCCGCCAGAGATTTGTCCTGTATGCAAAGCTAAAAGAGATAGGTTCGAAATATTTATTGAAAAATAGGTAAGATAAATCAATCCATTACATTTTTTTATTTGCCAATCCTGCTATAGTCAGTTTATCTTCGCCAAATTTATCTGATATTCTGTCAATGGCTTTGCTCAGGTTTTCATCTCCTGCTCTGTCATCATGAATTAAATTTTCCAGCATGAAGGTTGGTTTCAAGTTGTTTATTGAAATTCCAATCAGTCTGATTTTTCTTCTCTTTAAGTCAAAATTTTCAAGCAAGAGTACAGAAGACCTTTGTATATCGAATATACCAGAAATGTAATTTTTTAAAGTTGTTCTCCTGGTAACTGTTTTAAAATCAGAGAATCTTATTTTAAGAGTGACTACTTTGCCCTTGTATTTTTTTAAACGGAGATTTCTGGATATTTTTTGTGAAAGGAAAAGTAGTGTTGACCTCAATATTCTAAAATCATCCACATCTTTACTATAAGTTGTCTCTCTTCCTATTGATTTGGGCTCCTGATTTATTTCCACTTCTCTGTTGTCAATCCCATTTGCCATTTCGTGGATGATCCTGCCAAGCTCTCCAAATTTATTTTCAATTATTGCCAGTGGGGCACCGGCAAGGTCACCAATGGTTTTGATTCCCATTGATTTAAGTTCTTCACCTGTAACTCTCCCCACACCCCATATATAAGATACTGGGAGGAGCCTGACTTTTTTCATAACTTCCCGGGTATTTTCGAGTACCGTGAGACCATTGGGTTTTCCTATGCTTGAGGCAAGTTTGGCTAGAAACTTATTGGGTCCTATGCCGGCAGAGGAGGTCAAGTTAGTTTGCTCATAAATCCTGCTCTTTATTTTTTTAGCGATTTCCAGCTCATTCCCAAAAAGTTTTTGACAGCCGGTTATATCAAGAAAAGCTTCATCGCAGCCTATGGATTCCACGAGTGGAGTGAACTGAAAAAATATCTTTCTTATCATTGCTGATTCTTTAAGATATTTTTCCATATTGACTGGAACAAAAATTCCATTGGGGCACAGCCTCTTTGCACGAACCAGAGGCATTCCTGAATGCAGGCCATATTTTCTTGCTTCATAGGAAGCAGAAGAAATAACCCCTCTGTTTAACGGTCCACCTACTATCAAGGGTTTATTTTTATATTCAGGAGCATCTCTTTGCTCTATCTGGGCAAAGAAAGCATCCATATCTATGTGAATTATTCTTCTTAAGTTTTCCATGCTGGTTTTGTTTCTTAAATAAGATTGTAGGATTGACTGCTTTTATATTACTACCGAACGTATGTTTGGTCAATAGAAATTTATTAATTCATTCTTTGTCCTGTCCCTGATTCATTATTTTTTTTATGTCTTTTTGATGTTCCTTCTGATGAGAGTAGTGGATTTCAGGCAGATGTCTATTCAAACAAGTAAGGGGGTCTGATAATTTTGAGGTTGATTTTTCGGCATTTTTCTATATAATAAGGAGCTTTGTATAGCATTATCAAAAGATGTTTTAATTAAATTATTATTATTTTTGAAAAATACTGTATAAAGAGAGAAGAAAAATATGAGAAGATACAACATGGCTGTACATATTTTATTCTGGATACTTATAGCATTTTTACTTTCAATAGCAGTGCTATCTCTGTTTTCTGGAAATGATAAAATTGGTTCTTTGTTTCCTTTCTTTAAAAGTGCTGAACTTTCTGAGGAAGTAAAGGTGACAATTAAAGATATAGAAGAAGCTGAGAAGGAAGTGGATTGGTATTATTTTATTGCTTCCGGTTATAGTGCCAATGATCATGTACAGGGTACTGACAATACTACTGCAACTGGAAAAGAAGTAAGAGAAGGAATAGTTGCAGTGGATCCCGATGTAATACCCCTGGGGACAAAGATTGAAATAAAAGATATAGGAATTTTTACGGCAGAGGATACGGGGGGAAAAATTAAGGGTAATAGAATAGATATATACTTTGATTCAAAAGAAGAAGCAGAAGAATTTGGCAGAAAAGGTGTCTGGGTCAAAATGGTAAATGACAGTTATGAACTAGAGGTAGCTGGTTTATATGGAAATATACAATCGCTAGGCAATTAAAGACTTTTTTACTTTTTATTATCTTCGGTTATCTTACTTAAAATTTTGTGGAATTCCGCGGCATCTTTTTTCTTTATTTTATTTATTTTTACGCTTTCTTTTTTACTGTTTACTACTAATGTAGAATAAATCAAACCTTTCTTGAGGTTGGCGGATATAATATAGGGATAGGTACCTATAAACTTTTTTTCTCTGGTTATGTTGGAATAGAAGTAGAAGAATAATTTCTTATCGGTTAGGACCAGATAACCATCGACTATACTGTCCAGATTACCGGCCGCTGTAAATATAGTTTTTTCACCGGGTTCCATAAAAGGGAAATACCCTATACTTTGAGATTTTTCGTCATTTAATAAATGGCCGGACACATCAACGCCTCAAAAATTTTACATAAAATTTGCTTAAAGGAAAATTAAGTGTAATTATATAAAATAATAACCGATAAAAAAAGAAATTCTTTCAAGAATATCTAAAATATACCTCTGTTGTGTCTTGTAATGGGAAAGCTCAGGGTGCTTTATTGACTTTTATTTTTCAAGTGGCTAATATTTGTTTTGCAAAATAAATGGTAATATAATATTTAGACTGAAATTTTGTCGAGCGGAAGTAGCTCAGTTGGTAGAGCATCACCTTGCCAAGGTGGGGGTCGCGGGTCCAAGTCCCGTCTTCCGCTCCATTTTTTTTGTAGGTGATTTGATTGTCCTTCGTGTATAAAGATATATAATAGAAAATAACTTTGTGAAGAAATACAAGTGCAGATGATTGGGATAGAATTTAAAAAAGTAGGAAAAATTCAAGTAGAAGAGGGATCAAGTATTCTGGAAGCGATAGAGAAGCTTGATAAAAAAATTGCCCGTGAAGCAATTGCAGCTGAAATGTCTGACGGGACAGGTAAAGGGCTGGAAAGTAATCTGGTGGATCTTGGGTACAAATTAAGCAAAGATTCGATTTTTAATATTATTACTGCTGATAATGGTGAAAAAGCTTCTGGCATATTAAATCACAGCTCTTCTCATATAATGGCTACAGCTATAAAGAAAATATTTCCAGACGCAAAGTTTGCCATTGGTCCTGCCATAAAAGAAGGTTTTTATTATGATTTTGAAACCGAAAAAAATGTATCAGCAGAAGATCTTCCTTTAATAGAAGAAGAAATGGAAAAAATAATAAAGGCTGATTATAAGTTTGAAAGAAATGAAATCAGCAGAGAAGAGGCCAGGGAATTATTTAAAGATAATCCCTATAAAATTGAATTGATAGACGACATAAAGGATAAGAAAGTCAGTATTTATTCTTCTGGGGATTTTATTGACTTATGCTCGGGGCCTCATATTCCATCTACCGGAAAAGTCAGAGCATTTAAGTTATTAAGTGTCGCAGGAGCTTACTGGAGGGGTAGTGAGAAAAATAAGATGCTGGCAAGAATATACGGAACCGCATTTTTCAACAGGGAAGAATTGAAGAAGTATCTGGACAGATTAGAGAGAGCAAAGAGAAGCGACCACCGGAAGATAGGGAAGGACTTGGATCTGTTCAGCTTTCATGATGAAGCTCCTGGATTCCCCTTTTTCCATCCAAAAGGAATGGTGCTTATAAAAATTATACTGGATTACTGGAGAGAGGAACATATAAAGGAGGGATATGAAGAAGTAAATACACCGATTATATTGAGTAATCAGCTGTGGAAGACTTCAGGGCACTGGGATAATTACAGGGAGAATATGTATTTTATAAAAATTGATGAAGATGATTATGCTGTTAAGCCCATGAACTGCCCTGGTACAATTATAGTATATAAAACAAGTCAACACTCTTATAAAGAACTTCCTATAAGGATCACTGAATTGGGACTGGTACACCGGCATGAGAAATCCGGAGTTTTGCATGGGTTATTCAGGGTAAGGAGCTTCACTCAGGATGATGCTCACATATTCTGCACAGAGGAACAGGCAGAAGAAGAAGTATCAAAGACAATAGGTTTAATCGATCGTGTGTATAAGGTTTTTGGTTTTGACAAGTACCACCTCGAACTTTCAACAAAGCCTGACAAAAGAATAGGCACGGACCGAATGTGGGAAAAAGCGGAGGATATATTAAAAAAGGCAATTGAGAGCAAGGGGCTTGAGTATGAGATAAATGAAGGAGAGGGAGCTTTTTATGGCCCAAAGATTGATTTTCATATTCAGGACTGTTTGGGAAGAACATGGCAGTGCGGTACTATCCAGCTTGATTTTGCGATGCCGGAAAAATTTGATATTGAGTATATGGGAGAAGACAACGCAAAGCACAGACCGGTAATGATTCATAGGACAGTACTGGGAAGTATTGAAAGGTTTATAGGCATACTCCTGGAGCATTACAGCGGGAATTTACCTCCATGGCTGGCACCACAGCAAATTGCAATACTGCCAATTTCTGAAAAATTTTATGATTACGGCAAAAGTGTGTATGATTTGCTGGAGGTGAATGGTTTTAGAGTAGAAATTGATAATAGAGTAGAGTCATTAAATAAAAAGATAAGACAGGCAGAGATTAAAAAAATACCTTACATGATTATAGTCGGGAAAAACGAAGAAAGAACCGGAACTGTTACCGTCAGAAAAAAGATTGGCGGGAATATAAAGGAAATAAAACTTTCAGATTTTACCAGCGAATTAAAAGATGTCATAAGAGACAAGAAGAAAATTTATTAGACTAGAATTATTTATCCTTTATTTTTTAAAAAAATGTTCTTATAATTTAACTTAACACTCTTGAGTATTGGTTCATGTATAATATTGTATATATAATAATTTATAAATTGTTTACTAATTTATCAAGAGGTATATAAAATGACGCTGAAAGAAAGAGTAAAGCTATACACCGCAAAGACGGCCATACGGGGTGTATTAAAGGTACTTCCTAAAATTTCTGATGAGAGATGGCTTTCATTGATTAAAGGTCGGGTATACAAACTCAAGAAAAGGGAAGAGAGAGATTTTCTGGAGAACTTGCTTATAAATCTAAAGAGCGCGGCCTCGAGAGTATCCCCCCAGGTAAGAGAAAAAATAGTTATGAATTTGATAAATAATGCAATGATACAGGGTCAACCCAAGAGACTTGATTTTGCCAAAAAATACGGTTTTAATCCTCCAAACCTTTTAGTAATAAGCCCCACTATGAGATGCAATTTAAAATGCTATGGATGCTACGCATGGCAGTATTCTAAAAAGAATGATCTTCCGTATGATGTCTGCAATAGAGTAATAGATGAAGCAAATGATATAGGACTTTACTTTTTTGTTATAACAGGCGGTGAACCATTTTGCTGGGATAAATTCTATGACTTTCTGGAAAGACACAATGAATCATTCTTCCAGATATATACAAATGGTCAATTAATAGATGATAAGGTCGCAAAAAAACTGGCAGAGCTTGGGAATGCAGTCCCATGTATCAGTGTGGAAGGATTTGAAAAAGAAACTGACATGAGAAGAGGCCAGGGAGCCTGGGGAAAAATTATGAAAGCAATGGATGCCCTGAATGATAATGGAGTGCTGTTTGGATTTTCTGTTACTGCCACCAGAGATAACAATGATCTTGTGGTTAGTGATGAATTTGTTGATTTATTCATAGAAAAGGGAGCATTTATTGGATGGTACTTTAATTATATTCCTATAGGTAAAGAGCCCAATATGGAACTTATGCCTACTCCTGAACAAAGGGATTACAGAAGGGAAAGAATTTTAGAAATAAGAAAGAATAAGAAGCTGATAGTGGCTGATTTCTGGAATGACGGACCACTGGTAAATGGCTGTATGGCCGGTGGGAAAAACTACCTGCATGTTAACGTAAATGGTGATGTTGAGCCATGTGTTTTCGTACACTTTGCTGCTGATAATATAAAAGAGAAAAGCCTGACGGAAGTTCTAAATTCGGACTTCTTTAACGGATTCAGGAAAAGGCAGCCTTATACAAAAAATCATTTAAGACCATGTTGCATAATAGATAATCCCTATGTTTTAAGAGATATAGTTGCTGAAACTGGTGCTTATCCCACACATGATGGGGCCGAAACAGTTGTAGGGTGCCTGGCGGAACCTCTGGATAAGTATGCCAGTGATTATAAGGAGATTGCAGATAAAGTATGGGAAGAAGAATATACTCCTGAAGAAGAGGGAGAGGCAGCAGTATAGACAAAATAATTAATAATTAGTATAATTCCGAAATTAATAATATAAAATTGTTAAAAAGATAGAAAGAATAAGAAAAATAAGTAGAAATCATCTATTTCTCACCAGATGGCGGTTGTGTAAACCTGTTAATTTGGTTATTTAAATTTAGATTTAATTGAATGGGTAGATGATTAATCTGCCTATTTTTTTTCAAAAATGTTTATGGAGGTGCAACTTCGAAGATAATAGAAGGATTCGTGTAAACGAACAAATCAGGGTTCCAGAGGTCAGGTTGATTGCGGAAGATGGCAGTCAGGTTGGAGTAGTTCCAGTTAAAGAAGCATTAAAAACTGCTGAAGAAAAGGGACTGGATTTAGTTGAGGTTTCACCCAAAAGCAATCCACCTGTCTGCAGGATAATGGATTACAGAAAATATAAGTACCAGCTGGAGATATCGGAAAAATTAAAGAAGAAAAAGCAATCTCAGATTATCGTAAAAGAAATAAAATTAAGGCCGAAAATAGATACGAATGATCTCAATACTAAAAAGAAGCAGATAGAGAAATTCTTAAAAAGCGGCTATAAGGTGAAGGTAACAGTAATGTTCAGAGGCAGAGAGATTGTACATAAAGAGCTGGGAATGAACATGTTAGATAGGTTGATGGAAGAACTGAAGGATAAATGTGTACCGGAATTAGAACCCAAATTAGATGGATACAATATAATTACGGTTTTAGCACCAATTTAGAAATAAAATTATAATCTTAAGTAAATACAGTTGGAAGGATATTATTATGCCGAAAATTAAAACTCATAAAGGTGCGGCTAAGAGATTCAAAACTAGCGGGAGTGGAAAGATCCTCAGGGTAAAGGCGTATAAAGGTCATATCCTGACTAAAAAGACTGCTGAAAGGAAGAGGCGGTTAGGAATAACTCAGGAGGTTTCTGCTTCTGATAAGAAAAAAATAAGAAGACTATTAGGCAGATGAGAAAGGTGTGATTTAAATGACCAGAGTCAAAAGGGGGCAGGTCAAAAAAAGAAAGCATAAAAAAATATTAAAAGAAGCAAGGGGCTACTACGGTTCCAAAAGTAGAAGCTACAAAATTGCCAAAGAGCAATTGCTTAAATCAATGAGCTATGCATACAGGGATAGAAAAAACAATAAAAGAAATTTCAGGAGATTGTGGATTACGAGGATAAATGCTGCAGCCAGGATAAATGGAATTTCATATAACGAATTTATAAATGGATTAAAGAAAGCAAGTGTAGACATCAACAGAAAGATGCTATCAGAAATGGCAGTAAATGACCCTAATGCTTTTCAGAAATTAACTGAAGTCGCGAAGAAACAACTTGTATAAGATTATGAGTGAAGAAGAAAAAAATATAGGTCAGTTAGAAAAAAGAATAGAGGCAGAGCTGAGCACTTTCAGTAGAGAGCTGGAGATGGTAAAAAGTCTAAATGAGCTGGAGAAGATAAGAACAAAGTATATTGGGAAGAAAAGCTTTTTGATTAAAACTTTAAAAGGCATAGGCAGCTTACCTGACAGTGTTAGGCCAATTGTTGGTAAAAAATCAAATATTGCGCGAAATAAAATAGAATCTGATATCCTGGAGAAAGAAAGATTTTTTAAGAGTATTGAATACGAGAATAAATTAAAGAAAGAGAGTATTGATCTGTCACTGCCAGGAAGGAGTATTAAGCGGGGAAAAAAGAACATAATTTCCCGGGTTACCGAAGAAATTGAAGAGATTTTTATTGGCATGGGGTTTGAAATCGCAGAAGGTCCCGAAGTGGAGACCGATTATTACAATTTTGAGGCATTGAATACTCCTGTAGATCACCCTGCTAGATCACTGCATGATACATTTTTTATTTCTGATACTGTACTGCTCAGAACTCATACATCACCGGTTCAAATAAGATATATGGAAACTCATAAACCTCCTCTATTGATAATATCGTCAGGAAAAGCCTATAGAAGAGATTATGATGTATCACATACCCCTATGTTTACTCAGATAGAAGGTCTGGTAATAGATAAAGGAATAAATTTTGGCAACCTTAAATGGACGCTTGAGACATTTGCTCATGAAATTTTTGGAAAGGATAGGGAAGTCAGGTTCAGGCCTCATTACTTTCCGTTTACGGAGCCAAGTGCCGAAGTCGATGTTTCCTGTAATATATGTGACGGTAAAGGGTGCAGGGTATGTTCTGAGTCCGGATGGCTGGAAATCCTTGGGGCTGGAATGGTGGATCCTAACCTATATTCATATGTAGGATATAATCCGGAAGAAGTCAGTGGATTTGCCTTCGGGATGGGAATAGAGAGAGTTTGCATGTTAAAGTACGGCATTGACGATTTAAGACTGTTTTTCGAAGGTGATTTGAGATTTATCCATCAATTTTAACTTCTAATATATCCGTAATTTAACATATTTTATTATATATTTATTATATAATTATTTTTATTGAGAATCCTGTATTAAACAAATATCCGAAAAGAAGGGAAATTTAAGGATTGAAAGTAACATTAAACTGGATAAGTGAATTTTTAGATGCAAACTCACTTGAGCCGGAGGATATCGCCAATGCTTTGACTATGAGCGGAACCGAAGTTAAAAAGATTGAATATGTAGGCGGTAAATATAAGGATATAATTGTGGGAAAGATTGTTGATTTCTCTCCTCACCCGGGTGCCGATAAATTATCTCTATGCAAAGTTGATATAGGATCAAGCAAGCTAAGTATAGTCTGCGGTGCTAAAAATTTTAAAAAAGAAGACAGAGTTGCAGTAGCACTGCCTGGAGCAAAGATTAAAGATACCACCATAAGAAAAAGCAAGATAAGGGATCAGGTTTCTGAAGGAATGATGTGTTCCGAAATGGAATTAGGCCTTTCTTCCGAGTCAGAAGGCATAATGATTCTGGGCAACGAGTGTAAAGTAGGTGATAGTTTCTCAAAATCAGTCGGTCTGGATGATATTGTCCTGGAACTTGAGATTACGCCAAATAGGCCTGATTGTCTGAGTGTGATAGGAATTGCCAGAGAAATAAGTGCCTTGACTGGTGTTAAACTTATAATTCCTGGCTATGATTCTCAGAAAAAATCGAAAAAAGATTCCGCTTTTGATATTGAGATAAAAGACTATAACCTCTGTCCCAGGTATTCGGCAAGAATTTTCAGAAACATACCGGATGCTGAATCGCCTCAATGGCTTAAAAACAGACTTGTCCTCTGTGATGTAAGGCCTGTGGATTTGATTGTTGACCTTACTAATTATGTAATGCTGGAGACCGGCCAGCCGCTGCATGCTTTTGACAAAGACCGGTTATACTCAGATAAAATTATAGTAAGAAGGGCTATAAAAAGAGAAAAGATAAGAACAATCGATGACTCTGTAAGAATCCTGGGTGAAGACGCACTGGTAATAGCAGACGAGGAAAAAGCAGTAGCTATTGCTGGCATAATGGGAGGAAAAGATACGGAAATTAATCAGGATACAAAAAACGTGCTGCTGGAGTCAGCTAATTTCTATGGGCCATCTATAATGAGAACCTCTAAAAAGATTGGACTCAGGTCGGAAGCTTCAAACAGGTTTGAGAAGAAAATTGACCCGATACTTACCGTATTTGCAATTAAAAGATTTGAAGATTTATTAAAGAAAGTGGCAGGTTTTAGAGCAGAAGGATGCATATATGATAATTACAGGGAAGCAGACCGGGAAAGAAAAATTAACTTAAGAATAGGTAGAGTCGGTCAGATTCTGGGGAAGGACATAGATAAGAAACTGATATCTGACATTTTTACAGGTTTAAAGATTAATAACAGAGTAAAAGATAATATTATAGAAGTGACCATCCCTTCCTTTAGGTATGAAGACCTTGAAAGGGAGATCGATCTTATTGAAGAAGTGGCAAGAATTTACGGATACGATAAACTGGATTCTATTCCTACTGCAGCCAGTGACAGACGTGGAAAATATAGTCCATATCAGAAGGTAATTAGAGATATCAGACAGGCCCTCTGTGATATTGGGCTGAACGAAGTCATAAATTATTCTTTCACTAACACTGAAACACTTGAGAGACTTAAATTAAACCTGGAAGAAGAATATAAAGATAGTGTGGAGATATTAAATCCTATTAATGAAGATTTCAAGCTGTTAAGGACAACACTTCTTACGGCACTTATGAAAAATGTTAAAGATAATATCAATCATAATATAAAGGATATCGGAATATTTGAGATATCAAAAATCTTTAGGAAAAAAAGTTCCGGTAAACTACCTTTTGAGGTGAATATGCTCGGAGTTATTTTAACCGGAAAAGTATTACAAAAGGGATGGAATGAAAGGGAGAGAGCTTTTGATTTTTATGATTTGAAAGGCATTCTGGAATTTATATGCGGTAAATACTATCCTTACGGCAGTCTTAAGATAGAAGAAGGAAAGTATGGGTTTTTTCACCCTGGAATCAGTGGGAACATAAGTATTGATGGTAAAAATATGGGAATAATCGGGATGATCCATCCATTAATAATAGAAGAAACCGAAATAGATCAGAAAGTGTATTATATGGAATTGGATATGGATGAATTTATAAATAATATAAAGGAAATAATAGAGTATAAGTCTATACCGGTATTTCCCTCTATAGGCATTGACCTTGCAATCGTGGTTGATGATAAAATAAAAAATAAAGAAATTATTGATGAAATAAAGGAAAGTGGAACCGAGTTGCTTAAAAAGGTAAAGCTTTTTGATATATATAGAGGGGAGCAGATAGATAAGAATAAAAAAAGTATGGCATATTCTTTAAGTTTTAGAGATAACAGCAGGACCTTAAAGGATACAGAAGTAGAGATAATAGTAAACAGGATACTGGAAAATTTAGGCAAGAAATTTAATGCAAAGATTAGAGAATAGACAGTAAATGATAGTGGAATTTCCAGGTACAAGAGGTGAAATTGAGGAAAGCAGCAGCATACATCAATATCATTCATCTCTTGTTATTAAATATAAAAAAACCAGCACACTGGTTGACTTTGGAACAAAATATAACCCACAATTAATAAAAAGTATAGCCGATTTTAACTTTATTTTGATAACACATGCCCACCCTGACCATTATATATGGACAGTTGAGGAAGAGAACAGGATAAACATTCCGGTTTACCTTACAAAAGTTGCTCTTGATTACGGTAAATATAAGCCTTTGAATTACAGAATTATTGAGAGTAGTAGAGAGTACAGGCTTAAAGACCTGCAGGTTACTGCATATAAAGTAATTCATTCTCTGAGGTGTCCTGCGGTAGGATATAAAATTAAAGGAGATAGAACTATAATTTATGCCCCTGATATCCTGGATTTTGAAGAAGATAAGGGAGTGGTGCTGAAGAGTATTGATGTGTTGATAGCCGATGGTTCCAGTCTTAATATAAATATGGCGAGATACAGAGAAGGGAAGTTATTCGGTCATACCAGAATTAAGACTATAATAGGGTGGTGTAAGAAGTACGATATAAGCCGCTTGATTGTAACCCATTGCGGAAAGCAGATAGTAACAATGGATAAGGAGGAACTGGCAAAAAAACTGCAGGAATATGCAGAGGAAAAGGTTGATGTAACTATGGCTTATGACGGGTACAGGATAGAAATATAATAGTTTTACTTTTATAAAACTTAAAAAACCTGGAGAAAACTTTAGGAATTTAAAAATCAAACGGGTAAGAAAAACTTCTTACCCGTTTTTGACGCTGCATTGCTTTTTAGTTTTGTTTTAAGGTCGGGTGATCACCTCCTTTAAAATCCTAAATGAAGTTAGTTTCAATAGCTGTAACTTCTTTAGGGTCCGTATGCTACTTTTCCGGCATCTGCTTTTTTATTTTAGCAAAGGATAATGAAGATTTTCTGGAGATTTAATGAAGAGTTTTTAAAAAAAATATACAAAATACTTACTCCAGAATTTCTACATTTTTTTTTAATATAATTTCCCCAAAAATTAAAAAAGAGAGGGGAAATGTTTAAAAATAAAAGGAAAATTATTTTTTTGATAGCTTCTGTGTTTGTTCTCCTTTTAATTTCAGTTATTTCCTTTTCCTGTATGGGAATGGGTCCTTTTTCTGGCTCAGCAAATAATGTGGCTGATGAGGGTATTGAAACATTTGAGGTTCAGAGAGGTGATATTTACCAGCTTATTTCAACCACAGGAGCGGTAGATTCTGAGGCTCTGAATACATATACAACCACAGCTTCGGGAGAGATACTTTCTGCCCTGGAAAAAGGAGATACTTTTAAAGAAGGGGATACACTGGTGGAAATCGATAATTCAGAAGGTATGCTTCAGCTGGAGAGAATTGAAAAAGATCTGGAGCTTTCGGAAATTTCTCTAAAAGCAGCGAAGTCAAATTATCAGGACGCTCTGGATGCAAATCATATTTCGGTCCAACTGACGGATCTTAATACCGAAAAAGCAGAGGAGTCTGCAAAAAGCGCACTTAACTCACTGGAAAGTGCTAATAAAAGTGCAGAACTCTCATACGAGAGTGCCGAGAGTGCATTAAAAGAAGCAAAAGAAGCTCTGTCAAGGGCCAAGAAGGATCCTGCTACTACTTCCGAGCAGCTAGATCAATATAAGTCAAATGTCGAATCGGCAGAAGAGCAACTTGAATCCGCAGAAATATCAGGTGAGTCTTCTGCATCTCAAGCAGAATCTTCTTACAATCAATCACTTCTTAGTCAGTCCTCTACTTACTGGAGCAATTTATCGAGTCTCCAGTCAGCAGAGTCACAGATCAGATCGACTTTAAATAGTATAAGTCAGGCAGAGATACAATTAGAACTTGCTCAAATGGATTATGAGGAAGTTAAAGAAGGGCTTGATGATTATATATTATATGCTCCTTATAATGGAACTGTTGTTTCATCTGATTTCGAGGTGGGTAACCAAAGTGGTGGTAATACAATATCAATAATCAGCGATAGCTTTTTGGTGAACGCAACCGTAGGTGAGACTGACATCACAAAGGTTTCGGCAGGCAATGAAGCATATATTACTCTGGATGCCTATCCGGACAGTCAGTTTTCGGGAGAAGTGGAAAAAATCGTATCTGTTGCTGAAGAAGAGGGTAATATAGTTTCTTTCGGAATTATAGTTAAATTTAGCGGTACTGAAGACACCCAGATGTACTACGGACTTTCAGCTGATGTTGATATCGTGGTTGGAAAGGCTGAGGATGTTTTATATGTACCTATTCAGGCGGTATATACTGAAAACGGGAAAAGTTATGTAGATCTTTTAACATCGGAACAGATAGACTCCGAAAATATTACACAAGCAGTAAAGAAAGTAGAGGTTACTACTGGCATAAATGATTACTCTTATATAGAAATAATTTCCGGACTGAAAGATGGAGATGTAATTGTAACTTCTAGAATATAATAAATAGTACAGAAAGATAGATAAGAATGGATAAAAAAATTATAAGTGTTAAAGATGTTATCAAGGTATATAAAATTGGCAGTATAAGAGTAAAGGCTTTAAGTGGGATTGACCTTGAAGTTAACCAGGGTGAATTCCTGGCTATAATGGGGCCTTCAGGATCGGGAAAATCTACTCTTATGAACATACTGGGCTGCCTGGACACTCCTACTTCAGGATCATATACATTGGAGGATGAGGATGTTTCTAAATTAAGTGATAATCAGCTGGCGGAGATTAGAAATAAAAAAATCGGGTTTGTATTTCAAACTTTTAATTTGCTATCCAGAATTAATATCACAGGAAATGTTGAACTTCCCTTAATCTATTCAAAAGGGAAGATACTGGTACACAGGAAGGATTTGATAGGCGAGGTAATAGATTCTGTTGGGCTGACTGAGTGGGTAAGGCACAGACCTAACGAACTGTCAGGAGGCCAGAGACAGAGAGTGGCAATTGCCAGAGCCCTGGTTAATAATCCTGCTGTAATACTTGCGGATGAGCCAACCGGTAATCTGGATTCCAGAACCGGCGAGGAGATAATGGCTATTTTCCAGAACCTTAACAGGAAGGGTATAACTATTCTCTTTGTAACTCATGAAATAGATCTGGCAAGACATGCCAGGAGAATAATTTATTTAAAAGATGGTATTATAACCGGGGGAGAAATTATAGAAAATCCAGTAGATGCACAAAAAAAGCTGGAGAGTATGCCAAAACTGGAAGATAAAATAAACGGTATAGTGGAGAATGCCTTGATATGAGAAGGATATTTGAGAATATAAAAATTGCTTTTAAGTCTCTGGCTTTAAATAAGCTAAGAGCATTTCTGACAATGCTTGGAATTATAATTGGGGTAGGTTCTGTAGTTGCAGTTATGTCAATAGGTGCGGGTGCTGAAGCTTCCATAACTGAAAACATACAGAGCATGGGTACCAACGTCATTACCATTACTCCAGGTAGAGAACAGGCATTTACGGGTAATAGAGAGGTAGCTACAGCTGGATCCAATACAAGTCGGTCAAGTAGTGTAGAAGTCAGGAGCGAGTCACCGGATGGAGGGCAGCAGGGAGGTGGCTTTATTGGTGGATTTGAAAGCGAGGAAGAGGATGAAGATATAGTAGCAGGAGATTTATATCTGGAAGATGCCGAAGCTCTTGAAGAGAAAGCGAGTTTGCTGAATGAAGTAGTTCCCGTTTTATCGGGAGGAAATGTCACTTTTTCTTATTTAAGCTGGAGCGGAAGTGTTAATGTAACTGCAACTTCAGAGGATTATCTGGATTATGCAGGCTATGAATTGGAAAAGGGTAACTTCTTTACTGGTGGTGATGTTTCTAATTCATCAAATGTAGCTGTTCTTGGATATAATGTGGTAACCGATTATTTTGGGAAAACCAATCCTATAGGTGAGGAGGTAAAAATAAATGGAAAGAAATTTATAGTAATAGGAATCCTGGAGTCGGTTGGATATACTTTTGGTATGAGTCCGGATAGTTCTGTTTACATTCCTGTTACAACTGCTCAAAATAAATTATATGGTACTGATACTGTTAATCAAATTCTGGCAGAGGTTAAGAGTGAAGAAGTTATGGACGAAGCTACAGAGGAAGCAAAATCTATATTGAGAACTCAGCACCATATTTTAGCTGGAGAAAGTAGTGATTTTGAAATAAGCAGTTCCACTCAGCTCCTGGAAATGGCAAGTACAGTTACTGATACTATGGTTATCCTGCTGTCCAGTATTGCTGGTATTTCGCTTTTAGTAGGAGGTATTGGTATCATGAATATTATGTTTGTATCTGTGACCGAAAGAACCAGAGAAATCGGAATAAGAAAGGCAATAGGTGCCAAGAACAGAGACATACTGGTGCAATTCCTTACTGAGAGTATAGTGTTGAGCTTATCAGGCGGCATTGTAGGAATAGGATTGGCAGGCCTTATAACTAAAGTTTTGAGCACTTTTACCGATTTGAGTTCACTGATCACTGCTTCTCCCGTAATTCTGGCTTTGTCTTTTTCTACAATAATAGGTCTGGTTTTTGGTATTTTTCCGGCTATGCGTGCGGCAAAACTTAATCCTATTGATTCGTTAAGACACGAATAATCTGATCTGGATTTATTTTTAACCTTTTAACGTATAAAATAATTATAAAAAATAAGAGTTTTTTAAAATGAAAATATTAATAATAGAAGATGAGAAAATAGTAGCCGATAATCTAAGAGAAGGCCTGGAGCAGCACAGGTTTACGGTAGATGTTGCATATAACGCCCAGGATGGATACCATCTGATCGAAGATTATGATTATGATATTATAATACTGGATCTAATGCTCCCTGACATGGCAGGAGAGGATTTATGCCGTAGGATAAGAACAGAAAAGAGAGGCAGTTTTATACTGATGCTCACTGCTAAAAAGCAGATAGAGAATATAGTGGAAGGTTTAAATTGTGGTGCTGATGATTACCTTACCAAACCATTTGAATTTTCTGAGCTTCTTGCCAGAATAAGAGCACTTCTGAGGAGAACTTCAAAAAATAAGGAAAATATACTGGGCATCTCCGATTTAAAGATGGATCTGGACAGGGAGCAAGTGTTTATAGGGGAAAAAGAAATAAAGCTTACCAAAAAAGAATTTATGATTTTAGAGTATCTTTTAAGATATGAAGGGCAGCTAATCAGCAGAAATCAAATACTCGAGCATGCCTGGGACAGAAATGTGGATATATTTACTAATATAGTGGATACTCATATTAAAAATTTAAGAAGAAAGTTAGGTAAATCAGGTAAGCTTATTGAGACTGTGTATGGTTCGGGATATAGAATCCTGGATAGAAAGACGAATAAATAATTAAAATCCGGAAGGTGAGTTAATTGAAATTAACGCTCAAGAGCAAAATACTGATATGGTTTGGAGTTATTATACTTATTTCTTTTATACTTTATGGATTTCTGATTTTCTTTGTTTATAATTATAATCTGAGAGGTGAAAGGTACACAGTCGCTCTGAGCGAACACCCTGGAGTTGATGATGTAATAATTGAGCGTCTGAGAGAGTTAAATAAGTCCGAACCATTTGGGGCACCACCAAAATTGACCGTATTACCGCCAGGATTATTCATGAGAATATTTTTTACAATAACAGGGGGTGTCCTGGCAATTATAATCATAGCAGTATCTGGCGGTTTTTTAGTTTTGAGGAAGATGCTGGGCCAGATTGGTTTCATAACCAGAAACGTAAAAGAAATTGATGAAAAAAGGCTACATCTGAGATTAAATCTTAAAGGAAAAGATGCTATTTCAAACATGGCCCAGGTATTTGACAGTATGCTGGATAAAATTGAGGCATCATTTAAAAAGCAAAAGCAATTTATCCATAATGCCTCTCATGAAATAAATACTCCTCTTACAATAATAAAAACAAAAATAGATGTATTGAAGCAGAAAAAACGTGTTACTAAAGAAGATTATAAGAAGACTATAGAACTGATTAATAGTGAAGTTATGAGATTATCCAAGATTACTGAAGAGCTACTTGTTTTATCCAACCTTGACGAAAATGGAAATCGTGCAGGGTTTATTACTGTTGATATGAAGAAAATTTTAGATAAAATGCTGAAATTATTTGAGAATCAAATTGACTCAAAGGAACTCAAACTTAAAATAAACTTCAGTGGTAAATTTGAAGTTCTGGGAAATAATATACAGCTTGAACAGCTTTTATTTAATCTTATTGACAACGCTATAAAATACAGCATTCCTGGAAGAGAATTAATAATAAGTCTTGTCAACGATAAAAGCGGCAAGCTATTAATTTTTGGTATTACCAACACAAGTGCTATCATGAAAGAAGAAGAGCTCCCCTATATTTTTGACCGGTTCTACAAAACTTCTACTGTAACTGGGGTAAGAGGTTTTGGTCTGGGACTTTCCATAAGTAAAAGGATTGTAGAAAATCATAGAGGTAAAATAAAGGTAGACTATAATAAGGAAAAGAAAGAAGTAACATTTAAAGTATTATTGCCATTATTTATTTAAGAACAGGAATCTCTTTTCTCCAGTTTTTCTCCATTTTTAAGTTATATAATTGTGAATCATTATTTAAAAAAGGGAGAATGTTGTGCAGCAAATGGTAAGACCCGGCGGTTTTTCTATTATATTCAGATTACTCGGGTATTTGCCCTATGTAGCTATAGGCTTGCTGGTTATTGCCATAGCGTTGTGGGTTGTATTCGGGATTAAAAAGTTAAGGTGGACAAAGATACTGGCAATAATTTTAACTGTACTGGTAGTCATAACCGGTGTATCAAGTCTGGGAACTTTGTTTCTGGGAAGATCTGGAGGAGGATTTCCTTCCAATGGGTCCCCTCCGAATGGAGAGCAGTTTCAAGAGTTTGAAGATAGAGGAGATTCAGGAGTGGAAGAGAGTGCTTACAGTAATATTATAAATAATATGGAAGTAGTAATCTGAAACATAAATAGTATTCAATAGAGTCAGTAATTTAATAATTGTGTTGGCAGTTAATTGCTATACAATATTTTAAATTATTTGACTCTATTTTTTTTTGCAATGAAGTGTTGTCTTAAAAAAATCATTTAATTCCTGCCCTGAAATTATAATTAAAAGATAATTTAAAAATATATTGCATAATATTTAATTATTATGTATAATATGCAATCAAAACCAGAGGTATAAAAACTGGAAGGTATGAGTATGAAAAATATAATTAAAGTGGGAATTGTAGGGGGATCCGGATTTACAGGGCTGGAACTGATTAAAGTATTGAGCAGACATAAATATGTTGATATTAGTTTTGTAACTTCCAGGACCTATAAAAATTTAGCTGTAAGCGAGGTTTTTCCATCATATGTCGATAAGGGAGGTACTAAACTTGTTTTTATAGAGGAAGCTAAAGAAAATGATTTAGGGAATATCGATGTTATTTTCCTGTGCCTTCCTCCGCTTAAATCAATGAAGTATCTGAAAGGGATATTCAGTGATTATGATTTTAAAGTTATAGATGTTGGATCAGATTTCAGGTTAAAAAATCCCGATGATTATAAGTACTGGTATGGAGCCGAACACATAATGAAAGACAAGCTCTCTGATTTTGTGTACGGTCTTCCGGAAGTAAATAAGGAAAAGATAAAGGAAAGTAAGTATGTGGCCAATCCAGGATGCTATCCCACTTCTATTCTTCTGGGGCTTGCTCCGGTTGTAAAAAGCGGGGTTAATATAACTGATATATACATTGATTCCAAATCAGGAATCAGCGGTGCCGGAAGAAAGCTGGTGGATGAATATCTTTTTACTAGCATTGATAATAACTTCTATGCATATTCCGCTGTGGGACACAGGCATACAGGGGAGATAGAGCAGGAAATTGAAAGTATTTCCGGGAAGAAATTTAAAATAAGCTTTACCCCTCACCTTCTTCCGGTAAACAGGGGTATATTCACCTCCATATATTGTAAGATTGGTGGAGCAGTAGAAGAAAGTGATGTAGAGGAAAAAATATATGATTTATTTGAAAAATTCTACGGGAATCTTCCCTTTGTTAAATTTACGGGTACTGAAATGCCGCAGCTTAGAGATGTGGTAGGGACTAATATGTGTCTTATAGGTTTTAATCTCGACGGAAGGACCGGTACACTGAAGATATTCAGCGTAATTGATAATCTCCTTAAAGGTGCTGCAGGACAGGCGGTTCAAAATATGAATATAATGATGGGTTTTGATGAGAAAGAAGGATTAAATTTTAATGGAATATTTTCATAACCAATATTTAGATGAAAAGAAGGGGTTTTAAGGTGGACAGTAGCTACAGTAAAAATAATGCCGATTTTAGTATTATAGATGGCGGGACTATAACCAGTGTTCCGGGTTTTTATGCTTCTGCCTGTCGTTGTGGTCTGAAGGGGTCAGGGAAACAGGATATCTGCATAATATATACTCCTGAAGGCAGTACCTGCAGCGGGGTCTTTACTACCAATAAATTCCTGGCGGCACCGGTTGTAGTTACAAAAGATCAGCTCAAAAAAAATGGAAATATAAAAGCCATTGTTGTAAACAGCGGTATTGCCAATGCCTGCACAGGACAACCGGGATATGGAGATGCAATAAAAACTATTGAGGTTGCAGGCCAGTACCTGGGAATTGATAAGGAAAATATACTTGTTTCATCAACGGGAGTGATTGGAAAGCAATTGCCTATGGATAAGATAGAGGAAGGTATAAAACAATGTTCGGCTAAATTAAGCATTACCGGGGGACATAGTGCCGCAGAAGCCATACTTACAACTGATCTGATTGCCAAGGAGATAGCGGTAAGTATTAAGATTGAAGGTGGTAAAGATATAGTAATAGGCGGCATTGCTAAAGGTTCCGGGATGGTAGAGCCCCATATGGCTACATTGCTCTCCTTTATAACTACCAATGTTAAGATACCAAAAAAACTTCTGGACAGGATACTTTTAGAGGAAGCAGAAGGCAGCTTTAACAGTATAACTATTGATGGATGCCAGAGTACAAATGATATGATAATAGTTATGGCTAATTCTGAAAGCGGTGTGTATTTAGAAAATGAAGAGAGTAAGTATTATAAGGAGTTCAAAAGTGCTTTTTCTTATGTAATGAAGGATCTGGCCAGGAAAATAGTCCTGGATGGTGAAGGGGCAACTAAGTTGATTGAAATAAAGGTGGTAAATGCAAAGAGTAAGGTTGATGCAAAGAAACTGGCTATGGGAGTTGCAAACTCTAATTTATTTAAGACTGCCATGTTTGGGCAGGACCTGAACTGGGGAAGGATAAATTCAGCACTTGGCTCGGTTAATTGTGATTTTAATCCGGAAAAGGTTGATATATATATAAGTGATGTTTTGATCGTAAAAAATGGCATGGGAGCTGAATTTGAAAGTACTTATGCTGATAAACTTATGAAAGAAAAAGAAGTAAAATTTAAGGTGGATTTGAATTATGGTAACGAGGAATTCAGTGTTTTAACCACAGATTTATCATTTGATTATGTAAAAATTAATGCCTTGTACAGGACATGATTACAGGTGTTATTATCAATAGGAATTACAGGAGAAATAAACAAAAATGACGTATTTGAAAGAAGATAAAGGAAAGGAAACAGTGGAATTATATATGAATAAAGTCAAGGTGCTGTTGGAGTCACTACCATATATAAAGGAGTATTTTGACAAAATAGTGGTGGTAAAAATTGGTGGCAGCATGATAGAAGATGACAGTATCATACAGAGTGTTCTGGATGATTTAATTCTTATGAAATATGTGGGAATAAAAGTAGTTCTGATACACGGCGGTGGCAAGCAGATTAATGAACTGGCAATAGAAAAAGGAATAAAACCTGAATTTGTAGATGGCCTGAGGGTTACCGGCAAAGATTCCATAGAGATCGTAAAAATGGTTCTGATTGGGAATATAAATACGAAAATAGTGTCTTTTCTTAATAAACATGGAAATGCAGCCATAGGGATATCGGGAAATGATGCCGGTTTTATAAAATGCCATAAAAAAGAGTATAAAAAAGATGGAAAGAATATAGATTTAGGATTCGTGGGTGAGATTGATAGTATTAATTCCGAATTTCTAAACAATATCCTGCATAGCGGTTATGTACCGGTTATAGCAACTCTGGGAGTGGATGATAAGAGCAATATATATAATATAAATGCTGATACCTGTGCAGCCGATATAACAATTTCACTCAATGCCAAGAAAATGATTCTGCTTACCGATGTAGATGGGATTATGGAGAAAAGTAGTGAAGGGAATAAATTAATATCAAAGCTGACTTTGGGCCAGTGCATGGAGCTTATAGAATCAGGCAAGATAAGTTCCGGGATGATTCCCAAGGTGAAGGCATGTATGGATGCATTGGAGAATGGGGCAGAGAGGACTCATATACTGAACGGCACTAAGAAACACTCCATACTTGTAGAAATATTTACAGACAAAGGTATAGGGACAATGATAACCAGCAGGGAGGTAGAGTGACAATGGATAAAAATATAGAAATATTTGACATGGGAAATAAATATCTAATGTCCACATACAGTAGACTTCCTGTAGCATTTGTAAAGGCTAAAATGCAATACCTGTGGGATACGGAAGGCAGCAAATACCTTGACTTTATAGCGGGTTATGGGTGTCTGAATGTAGGACACAGTAATAAATTTGTGGTAAGTGCGTTGAAGAAACAGATTGGGAAAATCATACAGCCCTCTAATGTTTATTACAGTCAACCCCAGGTAATGCTGGCAAAAAGGCTGTGTGAAATTACTGGATTTGGAGAGAAAGTGTTCTTTGCTAACAGCGGTACTGAATCTATTGAGGGAGCAATAAAACTGGCAAGGAAGTATTCCACTGATAACTATAGTTCTTCCCGGTACGAAATAATCACATTCAAAAAGGCATTTCATGGAAGAACACTGGGAGCACTTGCCGCTACCGCGCGATCAGAAAAGCAAAAGTTATTCGAGCCGCTGCTTGCAGGATTTAAGTATGCCGAATTAAATGATATGGATTCGGTAAAAGCTTTAATAGGCGAAAATACATGTGCTATTATGCTGGAACCGGTTCAGGGTGAGGGCGGAGTTTATCCTGCAGGTAAGGAATTTATGAAAAACTTAAGGGATATATGCAGTGAAAAAAACATATTGCTTATTCTGGACGAAATACAGACGGGATTCGGCAGAACCGGGAGCATGTTTGCCTACCAGAATTATGGTATTTATCCTGATATCCTGGTAGTTGCAAAGAGCCTTGGTGGAGGAATGCCTATAGGAGCAATTATTTCCACGGATAAAATAAGTGCCAGTTTTGGACCCGGAACACATGGTTCAACTTTTGGAGGTAATGCTGCTTCTTGTGCTGCAGGACTGGCAGTACTTGATTATATTAACGAAAACAAACTGGTTGAAAGGTCCGGAAAACTGGGCCAGTATTTCATAAAAAAATTGATGAAAGTTAAAGAGAAATATTCGGTAGTAAAGGAAATAAGAGGAATGGGCCTTATGATTGGAATGGAATTTAATGAGCCAGTTGCTGAAAGACTGGTAATGGATGCCCTCAAAGATAAACTGGTTATTAATAAAGTATCAAGCAGCACATTAAGGTTTCTGCCAACACTGGTAATAACCAGAAGGAACATAGATATACTTATAAAATGGCTGGATTCGAAAATAAAGGAGATATGAGATGAAAAGGGATTTTTTAACATTAAAGGATTATTCCAGGGATGAAATTGAATATATTCTAAAGCTGTCAGAAGAAATTAAAAAGGATAAAAATAAATACGGCAAGGCATTGGAAAGTAAAAATATAGCCATGTTGTTTGACAAGCATTCCACGAGAACCAGGTTATCTTTTGAAGCTGGAATAAACCAGCTGGGAGGAAGAGTGTTAATTTTGGATTCTAAAAGCCTGCATTTAAGCCGTGGCGAGACCTATAAGGACACAGCAAAAATATTTTCCCTGTATGTCGACGGCGTGATTATAAGAACATTCAAACAGGAGACTGTAGAGACTTTTGCGAAATGCGGAACAATAACGGTAATAAACGGGCTTACCGATACATATCATCCGTGTCAGGTACTGGCTGATATATTAACCTTAAAAGAATTGGGCCTGCTGGGTAAAGGACTGAAATTTACTTATATCGGGGATAGCAACAATGTAACAAACAGCCTGATTGTTGGATTTTCGAAGCTGGGGATTGATATAACTATAGGATGTCCTGAAAAGTATTCGCCTCCTGAAGAAATACTTGAATATGCAAAAAATCAGAAGGAGGGCAGTCGAATTAATGTAATTCATGAACCGGCTGCTGCAGTAAGTGATGCTGATGTTGTTTATACCGATGTATGGTTGAGTATGGGTGATGAGATGGATGATCAGAAAATAAAAGAACTTGAGAACTATCAGGTTAATTCCGGGCTGCTGGAGCATGCAAAAAAAGAAGCGAAGGTAATGCATTGCCTGCCTGCTCACAGGGGTCAGGAAATCACATCCGAAGTTCTGGACAGTAAGAATTCAATTGTCCTGCAACAAGCAGAAAATCGCATACATGCTCAGAAAGGACTACTTGCTTACTTATATGCGAATTAAATTTCCTGCAGTAAAAATTTTAATTAAATTAAAATTTAGAGGTAAGATAGTAAAATGAGAAGAACTGAAAGATTAAGAGCGATAAAAGAAATAATTAACAGTGAAAAAATATCTTCTCAGGAAGAATTGCTAAGTGTGCTTAAAAAAAGAGGTTATAGTGTAACACAATCAACTGTTTCAAGAGATCTTAGCCAGTTGAGACTGGTAAAGATTAGAAATTACCTGGGAGAGGAATATTATTCTATTGAAAGCGGGACATCCGAAGGAAAAATTATTGATCCTGTTAAATTTAAATCAAGATTAAAGGAAAGTGTTGTATCAGTAAAAAGGGCAGAAAACATAATTGTTGTAAGAACTTTTCCTGGAGAAGCACAGGGAACGGCAGCAGTAATAGATGGTATGAACTTTGTGGAAATCCTCGGAACAGTTGCAGGTGATGATACCATAATTTGTGTTACAGACAGCTCTGATAATGCAAAAAAAATACATGAGCTAATACAGGATCAATTTTAAGAATAATAAAGGCGATATGAATTCATTTGGCTAAAATAATAAATGAAAGGATTAAAAAAATGAGTGAAAAAGTAGTATTAGCCTATTCAGGGGGTCTTGATACATCGATTTCCATAAACTGGATTAAAGATAAATATCATATGGATGTAATTGCCGCTCTTGTGGATTGTGGCCAGCCGGATGATTTGAAGGGAGCCTATCAGAGAGCGCTGGATATAGGTGCCGTAAAATCTGTGATAATTGATGCGAAAGATGAATTTATAGATGATTTCATTTTCCCATCAATAAAAGCTAACCTGAAGTATGAAAAAAAATACCCGCTTGCCACGGCACTTGCCAGGCCGCTAATAGTAAAAAAATTAGTAGATGTAGCCAGAAAAGAGGGAGCAAAAGCTGTTGCTCACGGTTGCACTGCAAAAGGGAATGATCAGGTACGTTTTGACGTGGGAATCAGAAGCCTTGCTCCGGATTTGAAGATTATTGCGCCGCAGAGGGAGTGGAATATATCGAGGGAAGAAGCAATTGAATATGCAAAAAAATGTAATATTAAAGTTGATGTAACTAAAAAGAGCCCTTATAGTATAGATGAGAACCTGTGGGGTAGAAGCATTGAATGTGGTATTCTTGAAGATCCATGGAATGAGCCGCCTGATGATATTTATAAGTGGACAAAGATAACCAGAAGCAGCAGTGAATCCGAATACATGCAGATAGGATTTCAGAATGGAATACCTGTTTCTTTAAATGATAAAAATGCCTCGCCGGTTAGCATTATAGGGGAATTAAATAAAACAGCAGGTTCCTATGGAATAGGAAGAATTGATATGGTAGAAAACAGGCTGGTTGGGATAAAATCAAGGGAAATTTATGAATCACCGGCAGCAGAGATATTGATAGAGGCTCACAGACAACTGGAATCACTGGTACTTGACAGGGAACTTATCCATTATAAATATATTTTGGAGGAAAAATTAGCAGAGTTGGTTTATTATGGGTTATGGTTTACTCCGCTGCGGGAATGCCTGTGCGCATTTGTAGAACAAAGCCAGAATTTTGTGACCGGTACTGTAAGAATTAAACTTGAAAACAAGAATTTTAAAATTGTGGGGAGAAAGTCTATTCATTCATTATATGATATAAATCTTGCTACCTACGACAAGAGTGATAAATTCGATCCTGCGCACTCGGAAAGTTTTATTAAATTATGGGGTTATCCATATGAAATATTAGGGAAAAAAGGAAGAATCAATGGAAAATAAAATATGGAAGGGCAGACTGGATAAAAATGTAGATGAAGCAGTGGAGAAGTTTACATCCTCCGTAGATATAGATAAGAACCTTTACCTGTATGATATTACAGGAACTGCGGCTCATGTAACAGGACTTTACAAAATTGGAATTATTACAGAAAAGGAGCTTAAAGAGATTTTTCATGGGCTTGAGAAGGTAAAGAAAAATATAGAAGAAGGTAATATTGATATAGATCTGCATGAAGATATCCATAGTCTGATTGAAAATGAACTGAATAAGGCAGTAGGGAACACTGCTATGAAAATTCATACCGGAAGAAGCAGGAACGACCAGGTAGTACTGGATGAAAGGCTATTTTTAAAAGATGCTGTGATAGATACCTTAAGTAAAATCATAATCCTGCAGGAAAATATTATAAAAGTTGCTCAAAAAGCAATAGATATAATTATTCCTGCATATACTCATATGCAGAAGGCTCAGCCGGTTTTGCTCTCTCATTATTTGATGTCTTATTTCCAAAAATTTGAAAGGGACACCGAAAGTTTTTTTTCCAATTTTGAGACTGTTGATTATCTGCCGCTGGGAGCTGCAGCCTGTGCCGGTAGCGGATATAAGGTGGATAGAAAATTACTAAAAAAACTTCTTGAATTTAAATACCTTGATTCCAACAGCATGGATACGGTAGGAAGCAGGGACTTTATTATAGACTTTATATACTCTTGTAGCAAAACAATGATGCATTTAAGCAGGTTTTGTGAAGATCTTATTATATATAACAGCAATGAATTTTCATTTGTTGAAATAGACGATACTTTCTGTACCGGGAGTAGCATAATGCCGCAAAAAAAGAATCCTGACGTTCTGGAACTTATAAGGGGCAAAAGTTCTCTGGTTATGGGAAATCTCCTTCAATTAATGATTCTGTTAAAAGGTCTGCCTTCAACCTATAACAGGGACTTACAGGAAGATAAAAAGATATTATCAAGTGCTTACCTGGAAACTGCTTCCAGCATTGAGATATTTTCTAAATTACTGAAGAAGATAAAATTTAATCCTGCAGAAATTAAATGCACTTTGAAAGACGGTTTCCTGGAAGCTACCGATATAGCTGATTATCTTGTCAAGAAAGGTGAGAGCTTCAGGAAGGCACATAATGTTGTAGGAAAAATCGTAAGGTCCTGTATTGATAAAAAAATATCGTTTGCGGAAATAAAGCTGGGGGAGCTCAAAAGTTATTCACCTTATTTTGAAAGTGATGTTTATAAATATGCAGATATTGAATCTTGTGTGTCCAATAAAAAAGTAAGCTGTGGTACGGAAAAAGGTCAGGTTATTTCGAATATTGAATCCGGGAAGAAAAAAATAAAGGACTCTGAGCATAAATTAAAGAGCCTGACCCTGAGAGTCCCCGAGTTTAAAAAAATCATGGAGTATATAAATACCTGACTGCCCATCTCTTAATTTCAGGAATGAATAAAACTATAAGAAAAATAGAACTGACGGCACCGGCAGGAGGTTGGGATCAATTAGTAGCTGCGGTTAATGCTGGCGCTGATTCTGTTTATCTTGGATACAAAAAATTTGGTGCAAGAGCTTATGCCGAAAATTTTGACATGGGTCAGCTAAAGAAAGCAGTAGGTCTTGCTCACAGCCGTGGTGTAAAATTATATCTGACTTTAAATACGCTGATAAAAGACAGCGAAATAAAAGAAGTAGTAAATTTTTTAAACCAATATATCAATATATGTTCTGATGGAATCATTATTCAGGACTATGGCATATATAAAATATTGAAAGACCTCTTTAAATCTGTGCCGATTCATGCCAGTACCCAACTGAATATTCATAATGTTTACTCATTAAGGTTATTGAAACATCTTGGATTTAAGAAGGTAATACTTGCAAGAGAAATGACCCTTGACGAGGTAAAGGATCTATGCAGGGAAAAGTTGATGGAAGTAGAGGTGTTTGGTCATGGTTCTCAGTGTTATTCTTACTCCGGCAGCTGTTATTTTAGTTCATTTATAGGCGGCAGGAGCGGCAACAGGGGAAGGTGTACTCAGCCCTGCAGGATGAAATATAGATTTCTTGAAAGAAATACCGGGGAACCTCACTATATTATTGCAGATGGAAGCTATATATTAAGCAAGAGCGATTTATGTTTGCTGGATATCATACCTGAAATGGCGGCGGCAGGAGTAAATGCACTGAAAGTAGAGGGGAGAATGAAATCCCCGGAATATGTAGGCATGGTCACCAAAATTTACAGAAAATATATAGATCTTTATTACAGTAATCCTTCGAATTACAAGATTGAGAAGTACGATTTTTACAAGCTCACCCAGATATTCTCAAGAGAAATGGGAACCGGATACGCAAAACAGAAATATCCGGCAGATATAATATCACTGAAAAAGTCAGGGAGCATAGGTAATTTTTTAGGCAGGGTTTACAGGACAGATCATGAGGGTAGTAGCAAGAAAAAAATAAGATTTATCTACATCAAGAGCAGGTGGGAAATAAACAAGGATGATACTATTGAAATCTGGACTAAAAAAGGAAACAGTAAGATAAACGTCAAAAATTTTGAATTGGTAGATAAAAAGGACAAAAAATACAATTATAAAATTAAAATAAATAAGATAAGCAGCATTCTGGAAAAGGATAGGGTATTTAAATATTTTGATAGGAAAGTGGACGAAGAAGCCAGAGCTTTATTTAAATATAATTTTAATAAAGAGAGTACCGCCAGGTTACCCGGAATAAAAAATCAGTATGGCAGAGTAGGTGAAGATGAAATAAGAAATTACCTGGGTAAGTTTTTAGCAAACTATAACCAGGCCGGTATAAAAAAAGCTGAAAACAAATTAACCCTGTCTGCTTATATATACGATTGTAAGCATATCGAGTCTGCTATCAAGAATGGGGTGAACCATATAATTTATACCGACTTTAAAGAGTTGGTAAACAGCAGTGGTATTAAAAACGGCGTGATTGAATCACTGAAAAAATATAATAAGATAAAAGATATAAAAATATCCATTGGTACTCCTTCCATCATATATGATAGCGATTTCGTAGCAGTGAAAAAAAATATCTTGAAACTTGCGGGCTGCGGATTAAAAAATTATAAAATATCCAATCCGGCAGTACTGGAATTGTTAAAGGAAATGAGTAGTAAGAGCAGCCAGGATGTTAACCTTTATCTGAGTTTTAGTTTCAACTTGTTTAACAGCCTGTCATTGGCTTTTTTCAATGATCTTATGGGAGAAGGTACCGCTCTTAAAGGGATAGAATTTTCTCCTGAACTTAATCTTGAAGAAATATCAAAAATATTATCAAATACAGCAAATTTACGTAAGGGTAAGCTGGAATTTTCCATTTTCGGGCATGGTTACTTTCAGGTTATGAGTTCCAGATATAAAATGAAATTTCTAACCGGTAAATCCGGTGGGAACAGATTTTATATAGAAGATATCAAGGGTTACCGGTTCCCAACTGATTCAGAGTATAATGGCAATATGTTGATCTTTAATTCAAGAAATATTTGCACATTGTTTGATCTTGATAAAATAAAAGCAAGCGGCATCAATAACATTATCCTGGATAGCAGATTTTATGATGAAAAAAAATTCAGCAGAATAATTGGAAACTACAGAGAAGCAATAGAAACAATCCAAAGAGAGGGTGCCAGTAAGTATAAATTTTTTATTTCGAGACTTGAGAATGACAACCTTTTCAAAAATTACTCAAAAGGGCATTTAATTCGCGGAGTGGAATAAAAAATAATTTACCTATTGTAAAATATAAGGCTATATGATTTCTTCTTTTTATTATTATTATTCATCTTCCTCCTCTATTTCTATAGTAACTGTAGAACCATAGTTCAGATATTCATCGGCTGCAGGTACCTGGCTTATAACATTCCCTGTAGAGGCAGAGTCCGGAAGTATTTCTACTACAAATCCCAGATTCTCAAGTTCAATTACGGCATCCTCTCTGGTCATATCTATAACATTTGGTACTTTTATACCTTTACTTATTTTGATGTTAACATCAAGTAATTTATCGTAAAGAGCCCCGCTTACGGGAGTCTGGGAGAAAACCAGATCTTTTTCTTCTTCGCTTTCTTCCTGAGTAACGGTAATATTTTTAAAACCGGAATTCTCCAGTGCTGTCAGAGCTTCTTCTTCTGTCATTCCAAGAACATCGGGTACCGAAGACTGTGGATTTTCACCTTTGCTTACATATAGAACTACACTGGTAGATTTTGAAACCGTGGAACCCGGAGCAGGGCTCTGGTTGGTTATATTGCCAAATGGCTGAGTGCTACTGAATTCATATATTACGCCATCAATAACAAGTTCAAGGTTCTCCAAAGTCTGTTCTGCGCTACCCAGATCCATTCCTGTAAGGTCGGGCATATTGAAAGTCTTTTTTCCTTTACTGACATATAAATTAATGCTTAATTTTTCACCTTCAAGTGACTCCAGTATAGTACCTGCTTCCGGGTCCTGTTTAAAAATAGTATCCTGGTTGTATACTTCATCAAAATCATAAATCTCATTAACCACGAAATATAAACTTTCAAATAATGCTCTTGCTTCTTCTATATTTGATCCCACAACATCTGGGACCTCTATCTTATTGTGTATGTTGCATATCTCATGGGGTTCTTTACCCTTGACATATATATGCCATTTAATAGATTCTTCCGGGCACCAGAATGTAGCAAGGAGATTGGATTCGGCGCAAACTTTAACATCTACAAGTTCTTCATCGGGTTTATCAAAATCAGATACCGGTACATCTTCCAGAGCTGAAATCATAAATTCCCTCCATATGTCTGCAGGATAAGTTCCGCCTACAACCACTCTGCCATTTATTGGTTCCATGGGCTGATTTGAATCGGGATAACCCATCCACACAATGGTGACCAGATCCGGAGTATAACCGGCGAACCAGGCATCTTTAGAATCACTGGTTGTACCGGTTTTACCAGCAGCAGGTCTTCCTATATTTGCACCTTTACCAGTGCCGCTTTCTATAACTTTTTCTAGAATCTGGGTGACATAATATGCCACCGGCTTTTCCAGAACTCTGTGATTTGCTTCGTTTTTGTCAGCGTCATATTCATATAATATATTTCCTTCAGGATCGGTTATTTTTAAGATACATACAGGCTGGCGGTAAAACCCACCTGAAGCAAGAGTAGAGAAGATCTTGCTTACGTCAAGAGGAGTTATGCCTGTTTCCAATCCGCCAAGGGCAATTGCCGGGTTACTTCCGATATCATAAATTTCCATTTCATTACATAGATTTTCCACATTTTTAGCTCCGATCTCCATCATTAATTGAGCATAAACCACATTCACGGAATTAATTGTACCGTCTATAACTGACATCTCGTCAGTATCAAATTTCTGCCCGCCATAATTATCGATCTCCCAATCCGGGCCCTCTTCCATGTCAATGGTAATAGGACCGTTGGGATTGAAGGTATTATTGGGGGAAATATTCTGCCTTATTGATTCCATAAGAACAGGGACTTTGAATACGGAACCTGGTTGTCTTTTTCCCTGTACAGCAATATTAAATTTACTGATATTGTAATCCTTCCCACCAACCATAGCATAAATATATCCATTTTCGGGGTCGGTACTAACCAGTGAATAAGAAGGTCCTATATCCTCGGGGAAAACTTTCTTAAACGCATCTTCGGCTTTTTCCTGCAAATCGATATCAAGGGTTGTGTAGATCCGGAGTCCCCCCTTGAATACGTCGTAATCAGTGAATTCTTGATTATATAGATTCAATTTTACATAATCTATAAAGTATGGAGCAATTCTACTGCTATATTGCCCCACATCAGCTATTGAACTTTCGTTTAATATTATCGGTGCAGCCAGAGCATCAAGATATTCGGTAGTGTCGATTAATTCCTGTTCATACATAAGCTGTAGCACCAGATCTCTTCTCAGTTTTGCTTTTTCCATATCATTGAATGGTGAATATATTTCCGGAGCTCTTACAAGACCGGCCAGGAGAGCAGCCTGTGGCAAATCCAGTTCACCAGCATTTATACCAAAATATATTTCAGAAGCTTTCTCAATTCCGTATGCGCCGGAACCAAAATTTATGGTGTTAAGATACATTTCCAGGATCTTGTCTTTGGTGTAATGTCTCTCAAGCTGGATTGCTATAAGGGCTTCATTGATTTTTCTACGAAATATTTTTTCGGGATTAAAATATATATTTTTTACATACTGCTGGGTTATGGTGCTGGCACCCTGAGCCAACTCCCCGGATTTAATATCTGCTATAAACGCTCCTATGATTCTTCTGTAATCTACCCCCTGATGTTCAAAAAATCTTTTGTCTTCAATAGCCACGATGGCGTCCCTGATGTAAGGGGACATTTCATTGAAAGAAATTATTTCTCTGTTTTCCTCGGCGTGAAACTCAGTGATTAAACTACCATCCAGAGCATAGACTTTGGAAGTCTGGGCAATTGGCGATGGTGTAAGCTCCTCAAGAGTGGGTAAAGTATTAACGTAATATAAAACCAATACTATACCAGCAAGTATTACAAATGAGATAATTGCTACAGTTGTAAGTACAAAAAGTTTTAGACACCCGCTTAGTTTTTTACGCCTGGGACACATTTCTAATAATTCACTTTCAAATACTACTGGATTATAACTTAGGAAATTTTATATAAAAATTGATTAAATAACAATACAGTTACTGGTTACACAATCTGAGATAAATGTTATGTCAAGTTTTTAAGCCACTTTAAATAGACATATATCTAGCTATTATGTTAATATTTACTTTAATCTTAATCGTAAAATTTTCAATAGAAAGCAGGAAATGGAAGAAAATCTACAAAGACAACTAAGTATAATTACATTGGGAACCGAGGATATATTAATCAGGGAAGAATTAGAATCCATGATTGAAAAATCCATAAAAGAAAATAAGCCTTTAAAGGTTAAACTGGGATTGGATCCAACCGCTCCAGATATCCATCTGGGGCACACTGTTGTTTTGAATAAACTTCGCCAATTCCAGAATTTAGGACATAAAGCTATTCTAATAATAGGAGATTATACAGTAAGAATAGGGGATCCCTCAGGCAGATCTACTTTAAGACCCAAATTATCTGCTGACACCATAGAAAAAAATGCCAGAACTTATATGGAACAGGCATTTAAAATTCTTATACCTGAAAAAACTGAAGTGGTTAAAAATTCCAAGTGGCTGCAAAACCTAAGATTTGATGATATTTTAAATTTAACCTCAAGGTTTACAGTCGCCAGAATGCTGGAGAGAGATGATTTTAAAAAGAGATATAAAAGCAACACACCTATAGCAATTATGGAATTTCTCTATCCAATAATGCAGGCATATGATTCGTTTGCAGTAGAAGCTGATATTGAACTCGGGGGAACTGACCAGAGATTTAACCTGCTGATGGGAAGGGAGTTACAAAAAGAATTCTCCCAGAGACCTCAAATTGCTATTACCATGCCCATTTTAGTGGGTACCGATGGCGTTGAAAAAATGAGTAAAAGCCTTGGGAATTATATAGGAGTATATGAGACGCCGCAGGAGATTTTCGGTAAGGTAATGTCTATCCCTGACAATATTATGATAGATTACTTCAAGCTGTTGACCACATTGGATAGTAGAGAAATTAAAGAGATTGAAAACAATATAAAGAAGAACAAATTAAATCCATCTATAGCCAAGAGAAGACTGGCAAGAATAATAGTAGAAAATCTGTACTCAGAAAAGCATGCTTCAAAAGCAGAAGAAAATTTTGATTTAATCTTCAAGAAAAAGAAAGTTCCGGAGAAAATCGAGAAATATATCATAAACTCAGGTGATATAAAAGGTAAAAAGGTGGGCCTGATACAATTGTTGGTGGATTCCGGTCTGGTTAAATCAAATAGTGAGGCCAGGAGACTAACTGCTCAGGGGGGAATAAAAATTGATGATAGGAAAATCAGTGATCCAAATCTGGAGTTTGATTTAAACGATATTGATAAGAAAGTGATTCAGAGAGGTAAAAGGTACTTTAGGAAAATAATAATTAAAAATTGATTATGCATGAATATTCTTTAGCTTGTTCTGCCGTTGAAATATTAAATGATTTAATAAAAAAACATAATATAAAAAAAGTTAAGAAAGTAAATTTTGAAGTAAGTCCACTGGCACATGTAGAACCTCAATCTATGGAATTCTATTATGATTTTCTGACAAAAAATAATAAGGTTTTAAAAGATGCCACTCTTAAATTTAAAAAGAGTAAAATAAAGGTAAAGTGCAACACCTGTGGTAGAAGTTTTCAGTCGGAGAATCTAACCTTCAAGTGTATCTATTGTTCAGGAAATAAAACAAAGGTAATTGATTCTGGTGATATTAAAATTATTTCTATAGAAACATAGCGTCTTTCTATATGTAAAGATGAGGCAAAATAGCCAATCAGATTAAATTATGCCTGTTGCCTCATATAAAAATCTAAAGGAAAGCTAATACGTTGCCTCATTAATA